>CAXTNN010000108.1:0-10961 GCA_964245545.1 uncultured Acetobacteraceae bacterium
CGGCAACGTCCTGGACCATCAGGGAAAGCTTTGGGTCGTCACCAAGCGCGATCTGGTGCAGCCCGGCAAGGGCGGCAAACGGGCTGTCGGGCCGGACCGGGGCGGCTGTCTCATGCGCTCGGTGCGCAATCCGGGCAGCGCGGGCAGCCACCATGGGCGGTGCGGGGGGGCCGTAAGCCTCCGGAGCCAGCACGGTGGCGGGCACAACCCGCGCGCCCAAGGCCCGCAGCACGGCAGGCAGCAGCTCGGCGCGAACACCAAGGCGCGAGGCCAGGTTGGGCTGCAGCGCCGCCGCACCACGCCGGGTGGCGAAGGCAAGCTCGGCCGCCACGCGCTCCGCCACGTCCAGCCGGAGCAGCATGGGCCCAGCCTCCAGCCAGCCCATCGCCGCGGCAAACCCGGGCGGCCAAGCGGCGGGCCTTGTCATCGAGACCTGGGCCGCCGTGACCGGGCCCAGGGGCGCTTGGCGGTGGGTTACCGCCCAAAGCAGTGCCCGCATGGCCATTGCGCGCGGCTTCAACACGGCGGGCACGAACAGGCCGAATCGTCCCGCCCGCACCCCGGCCGTTTTCAGCCGCGCCCGCAGCGGCGGGGACAGCGCAAGCGGCGGCGCCACACCGCCGGCCTCAATCAACTGGTGCAGCGCCCCGCGCAGCGCCGGGTCCGCCAGGTCGGAGAGGCGCAGCACCGGGGCCAGATCCGCCTCGATCGCCGCCGCCACATAGGCCTGCAGCCGGGCGCGCACCCGTTCGCGGGCAGCCCCATCCAAATACTCGCTGTCCTCCACTTCGACGGCGGGGCGTAGCAGGCTGGCGCCGGGCCGCAACCGCGCCACCGGGCCGCCACTCCAACTGATCCGACCATCCGGCGCCAGGCTGAACGCCGCATCAGCCGACGCCCCCAGGGCCGCCACCCGGCGCGGCATTTCCTGCCGCAGCGACCGCCGCGCCGCCCGCAGCACCAGGCGCTTCTCATCGCCCACGGCCGCCGGGTCAGGCAGGAAGGTGAAGCCCTCGACATGCCCGACCGAATGCCCCTCAACCACCACCTCGCCGCGCGGAGTGACGGCGGAGAGCAGGCTGTCGCCCTCGGCATTCTCCAGCCGCCGGATCAGCAGGGTGGAGCGGCGGTCGACGAAGCGGGCGGTAAGTTTCTCGTGCAGCGCGTCCGACAGCTTGTCCTCCACCGCGCGGGTGCGGTCTCCCATGCCGGCGGCGTCACGCACCCAGTCTGGCCGGGCGGCGATATAGGCCCAGACACGCACGCCGGAGAGGCGCTGCATCAGCGTGTCGATGTCGCCGTCAGCGCGGTCGAGTGCCGCCACCTGTCCATCCAGCCAGGCGGCGGGAAGCTGCTCCTCGCGCGCCAGGTGGCCGAACACGCGGGCGCAGAAGCGGGCGTGGCTGTCATCGGCCAGCTTGCGGAAATCCGGGATTTGGCAGCAATCCCACAGGGTGCGGACTCGGCGGCGCCCAGCCGCCAGGCTGCGCACCTCGTTCTCGCGGCTCAGGGTGAGCAGGGTTTCCAAATCCGACGCGTCGCGGCCGCGCGCCAGGCCGGGCCGCGGCGGGGGCGCCATCAGGCTGGCCAGCAGGGCATCCACGGCCGTGAAGTCGAGCGCGCTGTTGCGCCAGGCGAGCTGCTCCAGCGGTTCGAACTTGTGGTTCTCCACCGCCTCGGCCAGTTCCTCGTCGATCGGCGCACATCCGGCGGTGGTGCCGAACGTGCCGTCCCGCATGCCCCGCCCCGCGCGCCCGGCGATCTGCGCCACCTCGGCGGCATGCAGGCGGCGGGCGGAGTGGCCGTCGAACTTGCCCAGCCGGGCGAACGCGACATGGTCCACGTCCATGTTCAGCCCCATGCCGATCGCATCGGTGGCGACCAGGAAGTCCACCTCCTTGTCCTGATACAGCGCCACCTGGGCGTTGCGGGTGCGGGGCGACAGCCGGCCCATTACCACGGCGCAACCGCCCCGGCGCCGGCGGATCAACTCGGCGATGGCGTAGACGTCGGCCGCCGAGAACGCCACCACGGCGGAGCGGGGCGGCAGGCGCACCAGCTTTTCCGGCCCGGCGAAGCGGAGCTGCGACAGCCGCGGCCGCGTCTCCACCTCCGCCTGCGGCACCAGCGCCTGCAGCAGCGGGCGGATGGTCTCCGCGCCCAGGAACATGGTCTCCACCAGGCCGCGCGCATGCAGCAGCCGGTCGGTGAAGATGTGGCCGCGGTCGGCGTCAGCGCAGAGCTGGATCTCGTCAACCGCCAGGAACTCGGCAGGGCGGTCCAGCGGCATCGCCTCCACCGTGCAGGAGAACCAGCGCGCGTCGGGGGGGACGATCTTCTCTTCCCCCGTGATCAGCGCCACCGACTTGGCGCCTTTGCGGGCCACCATCCGGTCGTAGTTCTCCCGCGCCAGCAGGCGCAGCGGGAAGCCGATGATGCCGGACGAGTGCGCCATCAGCCGCTCGATGGCGAGGTGAGTCTTGCCCGTGTTGGTCGGCCCGAGCACCGCCTTCACGCGCGAGGGGTAGCCATACATGGGGGAATGGTTGGGCCCTTGCGAGCCAAATGCAAGCGGGCAAATGCAGCCACGACGCTCGCGGCCAGCCGTGATATAGGAGGCAAAATGGCCGTCGAACCCCACTCGGTCGCGCAGTTCTACGCCACCCCCCAAGGTGCCACGGTGCAGCACCTGGTGCGGGAGCGGCTCCATGCGCTATGGCCCGAGTTGGCGGGCCAGGCCGTGCTCGGGCTGGGCTATGCCGGGCCATACCTGCCGCTATGGCAGGGTACCGCGAGAAGCTGCATTGCGGCCAATCCCGCCCTTGGCGGTGGGTTCGGCCCAGTGTGTTCTGGGCACCGCAGCGCCTGCACCGTGCAGGAGGACGCGCTGCCGTTTGCCGACCTGTCGATGGACCGGGTGCTGCTCGTGCACGGCCTGGAGAACGCCGACAATGCCCGCCGCCTGCTGCGCGAAGTGTGGCGGGTGCTGAAGGACGACGGCCGCCTGCTGGTGGTGGCGCCGAACCGGGTGGGGATGTGGGCCCAAAGCGAGCGCACCCCGTTCGGCCAGGGCCAGCCCTACTCGCCGGGCCAGGTGGGGCGCTTGCTGGCGGCGAGCCTGTTCAGCGTGGAGCGGCGGGAGAGTGCACTCTACCTGCCGCCCTTGCGCCACCCCGTGGTGCTGCGCAGCGCCGCCCTGTTCGAACGCGCTGGCCGCACCCTTGTCCCACGCTTTGCCGGGTTGACCCTGGCGGAGGCAGTGAAGGATACGTATGCCGCGATCCCGCTGAAGGCGGTAAGCCGGCGGCGGTATGTGCTGGCAGAGGCGGCTTAGGGCATAGCGCCAGCGAGCGCGCTCGTATGCAACCTTGCGACGTATCAGCCTTTTCAGTGATACATAGGCAACGCTGCCAATGCGACTGTGCTCCTGTGAGCCATAGCAGCGGAGCAGCCTTTTTACATGGCCGACGATCAGCACATAGCGGAGCTGTACAGAACCATACGTACAGCGATCCGGTTCGGCTTCGGAGCTTTATCGGTCCTGTTCGTGAGCAAGGCACTCACGTCTTTGAGCGGCCAGACCACTTCAATCATCGTCCAGGCTGGATTAACGGCGATTGCCGACGTGCGCTTTCTACTGACAATTGGGGTTGCTGGCGGCGTGGCTACATGGATTTCGATAGCGAACAGTATAGGCGCATAAGAGAGCAGATAAACACCCTCATTCGGTTTGCGCACGATCTAACTTGGATCAAGCTGGCCGTGTTTGCCCCAAGCTCTCGCTATCGGCCGCGAACCAGACCGTCGATGGACGAAGTAGCATTGAATATTCCGGACCAAGATGTCCGATTGCAGGTGCAGGCTATTGTATCGCGCGTGAAAGTCACAATGGTTAGAATGATCGTTGTTAAGTCTCCGCTCCTAGCGTTCCTCTTGGTTGGAATAGTCGTGCCGATCGTAACTTATTTTTTTGCCAAAGGCTTCTTACTGGAGCTAGCGAACCGCCTTGGCGGGATTATTCAGACAGAGGCAGATTACCTAAGAAGTTAAACCCGTTGCTGCAGCGACCATTAACTTGCACGGATTAGCCGGTGCTGCTTGCGACCCGCCGACAGCTTGACCGCGCCAGCCCGCGCATCCGCCGCCGTCACCATCGCGGCCTCGTCCGCCACCGGCGCGTCGTTCACCCGGGCCCCGCCGCCGCGGATCAACCGCCTGGCCTCGCCCAAGCTGCCCGCTAGCCCGCTTTCGGCCAGCAGGCGGAAAAGCGGGATGCCGTGCTCCAGGTCGGACGCTGCCACCATGTGCGTTGGCGGCACCGCCTCGGCGGCCTGCTCCGCCGCGGGCCGGCCGTGCGCCAGGGCGGTGCATTCGGTGGCGAGCACCCGCTTGGCCTCGTTCAGTTCCGCCCCTTGCAGCGCCGCCAGCCGGTTCACCTCGGCGAGCGGCAGGTCGGTGAACAGGCGCAGGAAGCGGGGCACGTCGGCGTCCTCGCTGTCGCGCCAGAACTGCCAGTAGGCGTAAGGGCTCAGCCGCGCCGCCGACAGCCACACCGCTCCGGCCGCCGTCTTGCCCATTTTGGCACCCGAAGCGGTGGTGATCAGCGGGGTGGTGAGGCCGAACACCAGCGCCGCGTCGGTCCGGCGCACCAGCTCCACCCCCGCCACGATGTTGCCCCACTGGTCGGAGCCGCCGATCTGCAGCCGAACGCCGTGGCGGCGGCGCAGCTCGCGGAAGTCGTAGGCCTGCAGGATCGAGTAGTTGAACTCGAGGAAGGTCAGCCCCTGCTCCCGCTCCAGCCGCGCGCGCACGCTCTCCGCGCCCAGCATGCGGCTGATGGAGAAATGCGGCCCCACCTCGCGCAGCATCTCGATGTAGCCGAGCCGGTCGAGCCACTCGGCGTTGTTCGGCATCAGCGCCTCGCCAGGCCGGTCGCCGAACCGGATGAAGGGGATGAGGCAAGCGCGGATGCCGGCCATGTTGGCGGCGATCTGCTCGTCCCCCAGCAACTGGCGCGCCTCGTCGCGGAACGACGGGTCGCCGATGCGCGACGTGCCGCCGCCCATCAGCGCCACCGGCGTGTGGCCGTGCTTCTGCAGCAGGCGCAGGGTCATGATCGGCATCAGGTGGCCGACATGCAGGCTATCCGCGGTGCAGTCGAAGCCGGCATAGCCCGGCACCGCGCCCGCCTCGCGGAGCCCGGCGCCGTCGGTGCACTGGTGGAGGAAGCCGCGGTCGGTGGCCTCCTGGAGGAAGTCGCTGAGGGGCATGATGGTCCGTGTGGCTACCACGCGGGGCCTACCCTGGCTATCCGCCCGCCGTATGATAGAAGCGCGGAAGCTTTCTTGGCCCGACAGGATTTCGCGATGCAAACACCGGACGACACGGGCGCTGGCGGACTGCGCCCAGTTGGGGAGGCCGGCGCCAAGCTCGCCGCCCCCGTCCGCACCCGCAAGACGCTGCTGTTCGCCAACGACAAGTCCAGCGGCAAGACCACCACCGCCAATGCCGTGCTGGTCAGCCTGCTGGACCGCTACCCGCTGCTGATGCGCTCCGTGCAGGTCCGCGAGTATGACCGGCAGCCGCGCCTGGCCAATGTCTTCCGCAAGGAGGACGGCGTGCAGAGCGTGGCGCATTACGACGCCCGCAACGCGCAGGCCTTCGATGCCAGCCGCGAGATCGCCTACGACCCCAACGCGACCCCTTGGGACGACCTGCTGTATGCGCTCGGCGCTGGCGGGCTGGTGGTGGATTTGGGCGCCAACATCTTCGCCGAAATCTGCCGCATCCTGGACGAGGAGCCGCGGCCGATCTTTCCCGATGGTGGCGAGGCGGTGGGCCTGGTGGTGCCGGTGACGACGGCGAGCGACTCGGTGGAGTCGGCGGTGTTCGCCATCGAGACCGCCATCGCCTGGGGGCCGCGGGTGCATGTGTTTGCCGTGGAGCAGGAATATCTCGGCCGGTTTGACGCCGCTCCGGGCGAGTGGCCGCGCTTCCGCGACCGCCTGCAGAAGGCCCAGCTAGCGCGCTTCCACGTGGTGCGGATCGAGAAGCTGTTGGTGGCCGATATCGGCCGGGTGGTGTTCCAGCGCATCGACCGCCTGGTGTCGGACGCGCAGGCGATGCTGCAATCCACCAGCCTGCAAGGGGCGGAGTATATCCGCGCCGTGCGCAAGGCGCGGGCGGAGGTGGCGTGGGGCGCCAAGACGATGGACGCGGTGCGCCCGATCGCGGATTGGTTCGCGAGCTGAGCCGCCGCCGCCGCGGCACCCGCCCGGCCACCCTGCGTGAGCTGCCGCAGGGCGCCGAGCAGCACCTCACGCGGATGGTCCCGCGGCAGCCGGGCGAGGGACCGATCCGGCTCGGTGTGCGCAAGAGCGGGTTTTCCGACGCCTACCACCAGATGCTGGTCCTGTCCTGGGGCGGCTTCCTGCTCGTGGGTACGGCGGTCTACCTGCTACTGAACGTGATCTTTGCGGCGCTCTACCTTGTTGTGCCCGGCAGCATCGAGCACGCCCGGCCAGGCCGGTTCGACGACGCCTTTTTCTTCAGCATCCAAACCATGGCCACCATCGGCTACGGCGTGCTCACCCCATCCGGCACCTACGCCAACCTGGTGATGACGGTGGAGACCATGGTCGCACTGGTGTTCGCCGCCTTTACCACGGGCATTACCTTCGCGCGGTTCTCGCGGCCGACGGCGCGGGTGAGCTTCAGCCGCGTGGCCGTGGTGGCGCCCTATAATGGCGTGCCGACGCTTTCGGTGCGGCTGGCCAACGGCCGCAGCAACCAGATCCTGGAAGCCGATGTCAGCCTCACCCTGCTACGGCAGGAGCGCAGCGCCGAAGGCCATGTGATGCGGCGCTTCTACGATCTCGCTCTGGCGCGCCACCACACTCCCGTGTTTTCATTGACCTTCCTGGTGATGCACCCGATCAATGCCGACAGTCCGCTCCATGGCGCCACCGCCGAGAGCCTAGTGGCGGAAGCGGCCGAACTGCTGCTGGCCGTTACCGGGCTAGACGAGACGATGAGCCAGACCATCCACGCTCGGACCAGCTACAAGGCCCACGAAATCCTGTTCGGACATCGGTTCAAGGACATGTTCGGCTACACCGAAAGCGGTCGGGTGGTGATCGATTTTGATGCGTTCGACACCGTGGAGCGGCTTTAGTGCTATCTGCCCCTGAGGCGTGCCGCAGGGGTGAGCTCCGTGTCGATGAGCGTTGGCGACCAACTCTTCGCTGGATGCCGGATTTGCTGCCGCAGCAGGCTACGAAGCTTCGATTGGGCTGGCCGTTCGACAAGGCCATGGCAGGCACACGCGACGAGGATCATCGAGGTGAGCAGGCCGATTGAAACGAGGAGACCTTGCGGCCAAAGAAGCACGCCGAAATCGGGGAGAGCGTTGTCGTTCTTCAAGCCATCAAAGATCATTTCGTGAAACAGGTAGAGCGAGAAGCTGACCTCGCCCAAGTAGACCAGGGGCCGCCAATGCATTGCATGCGACAGGACGCCCCTTTCGTGTGCCAAGACCCAAATCAAGAGTCCGAACCCTGGCGCCGCCCCCGCGGTCAGTATCACCATCTGCAGGGCGTCACCGCCGAATGCCTGGCTGGCTGGTTGCATGACGAATCCGTAGCTGAGCCGGCTAAGTTGCCAGCAGACGGCCACAGCGGTGAACTCCGCTCCAGACCACGCGATTCGGTTGCGCCATTCCTGAACCCCATGGGGTAAAGCTATCCTCCGGGAGACGAACTTGGCGCCAAGCCACACGCCCGCCAGAAATTCAGGCATGCGTGCCAGAGGATTGGGATTCATGAAGCGAAAGAAACTGTTGACCCCAAACCCGGCCGCAAACCCGATTGGCTGGCTGAGCACACAGATGATGGCGACAAACCCGGCGGACGAAGCAACAAGGGTCCAGAACAGCCGTTTTGAGTTCCGCACGTAAGGAAAACACAGGTAGAAGAACATCTCGGTTGAGATGGACCAATCAACCCCGTTCATAGGGAAAACCTGCGGCAGCCACGATTGCACGAGAACGAACTCGGCAATGGTTCCAAGCCAAATGGAGTCGTAGTGAAGTAGGCCGTTACGGTAAATCAGCAAATTTACCGCAGCCGCACATAAAATTGCAACGAAGTAGACCGGGTAGATTCGCGTAAGCCGGAAGAGGTAGAAACTACGCTTGTCCTTAGGCGCGATCGATAGATACCTGACTGATAAGATAAAGCCCGACAAGACAAAAAATAGACTCACTCCTTGCAGCAGCACCACATGCCTCATCGCGAGGAACGGCATGCCGGTCACAGAGCTCACGTGGCTGAAAACGATAGCTAGAGCCGCAAAGAAGCGGAGGCTCGTCAACGATCGAATGTTCGTCACGAGCCGAGGATAGTGGATAGGGCCTCCCGACGCGACCGCCAGGTGGTCTGAATGAGCCTTAACTTCGACGACGTTGGAATGCGTGGGAAGCACGCTGGGGTGTGGAAGCTTGCAATCGAGCTTCCACATGTCACGCGGCTTCTTTGCCCCAGACCTACGTCGCCCTGGGACGGGGATCGACTGCCTGCTTGCCGTTCAGAGGGACGGGGCACCACGACCTTGGCCAAGGCCTTTGCCGATAGGCCCCTTAGCGGGACGCGCTAGTCTGCCGCCAGCGCCATGGCCTTGCGAGCCAGTGCCAACCCCACGTAATCCTCCAACGCCTCGGCTACCCGGTCCGCATGGCTGGCGAACACGTGGTCGGCGCCTCCATACACCCGGTAATCCACCGTGACGCCCTTCTGGGTGTTCAGCTTGTCCACCAGCTTCCGCACCGAAGGTTCCGGCACGAGCTCATCGGCGTCCCCATGCAGCATCAAGCCGCCGCAAGGGCATGGGGCGAGGAAGCCGAAATCGTAGTGGCTGGCTGGGGGGGCCACGCTGATCCAGCCGGAAATCTCCGGGCGGCGCATGAGCAACTGCATGCCGACAAAGGCGCCGAACGAGTAGCCGGCGATCCATAGCCCCTTAGAGGCCGGGTTCACCATCTGCATCCAGTCCAACGCGGAGGCGGCGTCACTGATCTCACCGATCCCGCCGTCATACCGGCCCTGGCTGCGCCCCACCCCGCGGAAGTTGAACCGCATCACCGAGAAGCCGAGCTTCTGAAACGACTGATACATCGTGAAGGTGATGCGGTTGTTCATTGTACCCCCATGCAGGGGATGCGGCTGGAGCACGAGCGCCAAGGGGGCACCAGCCTCCTTGCTGTGGTGGTAACGGCCTTCGAGCCGACCGTCGGGGCCGGCGAACATCACCTCTGGCATGGTGTTCTGATAATTCCTGCTCCCACGGCTGGGCACAGCCCGGGGAAAAAATGCTTCGCGCTGCGTGATTACCCATCGGCAGTGCCCTGCCAGATGGGCCACACTAAACCCTCGCGGCGGAAATGCCCGCTCCCGCGTCCTCTCCAGCCAACTCGCGCAAGCCTTCATCGGCTCCGCCAACCCGCTCTGCCCGACAGCAGCTCCGACACGGGCCTTCAACGGCGCTGCCGAGCCGATATATAGGAGGCTGGACCGCGCTTTCATAACGGAATTGACGCATGCCCCTCATGTTTTTGCGCGAACAGGTGGCTGCCTACCACCAACGTGACCCGGCGGCGCGCTCCAAGCTGGAAGTGCTGCTGTGCTACCCGGGGCTGCACGCGCTGATGTTCCATCGGCTCGCCCATGGCTTGTGGCGCCGCCACGCCTACCTGCTCGGCCGCTTCACCTCCCATCTCGGCCGCTTCTTCACCGGCATCGAGATCCACCCCGGGGCGGTGGTGGGCCGCCGGGTCGTGATCGATCACGGCATGGGCGTGGTGATCGGCGAAACCGCAGTGCTGGGGGATGACGCCTACCTGTATCACGGCGTCACCCTTGGCACGAGCAGCGCAGAGAAGGGCAAGCGCCATCCAACGGTGGGGCGCAACGTGATCATCGGCGCCGGGGCGAAGGTGCTGGGCAACATCACTATTGGTGACGGCGCCCGCATCGGGGCCAATGCGGTGGTGGTTGCCGATGTGCAGCCCGGACAGACCGTGGTCGGCATTCCTGCCCGCCCGGTCGAGCGCAACCGCACCCGGCCGGCGCCCGCGCCAAGTTTCCTGGCCTATGGCACGCCCTGCGACGGCTCGCCTGACCCGCTGATGTGCCAAATCGAGGTGTTGCGGGCCGAGCTGCTGGCGCTGGAGGCTCGCGTGACCGATATGACAGGCCGCCGCGCTGCCGCCGCGCGGGATGGGGCGCTGCAAGATGGGGCGCTCCAAACGGCACCAGCACCCGAGCGGGCGGGGGAGTAGCGCCACGGTTTACCTGGACGCCAATGCGACCGAGCCGCTGCGCCCACAAGCGCGTGCGGCCATGCTTGAAGCGCTCGAACTCTGCGGCAATCCCGCCTCGGTGCATGCGGCCGGCCGGGCTGCTCGGCGTCTGCTGGAGGCCGCCCGCGACAGCATCGGTGCCCGGTTCGGTGCCGCTGCGGTGGTGTTCACCTCCGGCGGCACGGAAGCTGACGCGGCCGCCATCCACGCGCTGGGTCACGGCCGCCGTCTGCTGATCGGCGCCACCGAACACGATGCAGTGCGCGCCGCCCGCCCGGACGCGCGCGTCGTGCCCGTGGATGCCGATGGGGTGGCCGACCTCCATGCGCTGGAGCGGGCGCTGCTTGCGGGGGGACCGGCCCTGGTCTGCCTGATGCTCGCCAACAACGAAACCGGCACCCTGCAGCCGGTGGCGCAGGCTGCCGCGCTGTGCCGCCAGCATGGCGCCCGGCTGCACGTGGACGCGGTGCAGGCTGCCGGGCGCATGCCGGTGAGCCTGGCTGCGCTGGGGGCGGACAGCATGGCGGTGTCCTCCCACAAGCTGGGTGGCCCAGCCGGCGCCGGAGCGTGGCTGCTGGCCGGCGAGCCTGAGGGCCCGGCCTTGCTG
>CAXTNN010000109.1:0-10909 GCA_964245545.1 uncultured Acetobacteraceae bacterium
CCTTCTCCCGCTTGCGGGAGAGGGCCGGGGTGAGGGCAAACCGTCGTGACAGCCAAACCTCAGCGATGGACCGACCTCCCTGCCTGCCCTCTCGTCATGGCGGTGCTCAACGTCACCCCCGACAGCTTCAGTGACGGCGGCGACCACCTAGACCCGGATGCCGCCATCGTTGCCGGACGCCGCATGGCCGCGGACGGTGCCGACATCATCGACATCGGCGGCGAAACCACCCGCCCGCGCAGCTACCCCACCGACCCGGCGGATGAGCGCGCCCGCATCCTCCCCGTCATCGCCGCCCTGCATTCCTGCGGGGTGCCGCTCTCCGTCGACACGCGCAACGCCAGCACCATGCAAGCCGCGCTGGAGGCCGGCGCCGCCATCGTCAACGACGTCTCCGGCCTGCAGCACGACCCGGCGGCGGCAGGGGTGGTGGCATCGGCACGCTGCCCTGTCGTGCTCATGCACATGCGCGGCACCCCCGACACCATGCATGCGCACGCACACTATAAGGATGTCGGCACTGAGGTGGCGGCCGAACTCGCCGCCGCCCTCCGCCGCGCGACCGCCTGCGGGATCGATCCCGAGCAGGTGGCGCTCGATCTCGGCATCGGGTTTGCCAAGACCGGGCAGCATAACATCGACCTGCTCCGCAATCTCGCCCCGCTGCGCCAGCTTGGCCGCCCGCTGGTGGTTGGCGTCTCCCGCAAGCGCTTCATCGGCACGCTGAGCGGCCAGCCGGATCCCAAGCGGCGAGCTGGCGGCTCCCTGGCGGCCGCCCTGTTCGCCCTGCAGGCCGGCGCCTCCATCCTGCGCGTGCACGACGTGGCGCTCACCGTCGAAGCGGTCCGGGTCTGGCAAGCGCTCGGCAGCTACGCTACCACGGCGAACTCACCTTAGGACTCGCCCACTTATGGCAAATGGCAGGCGTCTGTTCGGCACCGACGGCATTCGCGGCACCGCCAACATCGAACCGATGACCGCCGACACCGCGCTGCGCCTTGGCCAGGCCACCGGCATCATGTTCGTCCGCGGCAGCCATCGCCACCGTGTGGTAATCGGCAAGGACACAAGGCTGTCCGGCTACATGATCGAGCCCGCCTTGGTGGCCGGCTTCATCGCTGCCGGGATGGACGTGACGCTGGTGGGCCCGCTGCCCACCCCCGCCATTGCCATGCTGACCCGCTCGTTGCGCGCCGATTTGGGCGTGATGATCTCCGCCAGCCACAACCCGTTCGAGGACAACGGCATCAAGCTGTTCGGCCCCGACGGCTACAAGCTGTCGGACGCGACTGAGGCCGAGATCGAGGCGCTGATGGCGTCGGACCTCTCGGCCCGGCTGGCCAAGCCCGCTGCCCTGGGCCGCGCCGCCCGCCTGAATGACGCTGCCGGGCGCTACATTGAGAGCGCCAAGTCCACCTTCCCCCGCGGCCAAACCCTGGAGGGACGCAAAATCGTGGTGGATTGCGCCCACGGCGCTGCCTACCGCGTGGCGCCCACCGTGCTGTGGGAGCTCGGCGCCACGGTGGTGGAACTCGGCGTGAAGCCGGACGGGTTCAACATCAACCGTGATTGCGGCTCGATGACGCCGGAGCACCTGTGCCGGGCCGTCGTTGAGCATGGCGCCGCCTTAGGGGTGGCGTTGGATGGAGACGCCGACCGGCTGCTGCTCTCCGACGAGACCGGCCGCCTGATCGACGGCGACCAGATCCTGGCCCTGATCGCGCAAACCTGGCAGCGCGCCGGCCGGCTGCGTGGCGGGGCGGTGGCCGCCACCGTGATGTCCAACCTGGGGCTGGAGCGCTTCCTCGCCGGCGAGGGCTTGGCGCTGCGCCGTGCCGCCGTGGGGGATCGCTACGTCATGGAGCGGATGCGGGCCGATGGGCTCAACCTCGGCGGCGAGCAATCCGGCCATCTCATCCTGGCCGATTACTCCACCACCGGGGACGGGCTGATCGCCGCCCTGCAGGTGCTGGCGGCGCTGGTAGAGCGTGGGCGCCCGGCCAGCGAGGTTTGCCGTCCGTTCCAACCCTTGCCGCAGCGCCTGCGCAGCGTGCGCTTTACCGGCCCGTCGCCGTTGGCCGACAGCCGGGTCAAGGCCGCCATCGCCGAGGCGGAAGCGAGCCTCGGCACCACCGGCCGCCTGCTCCTGCGCGAGAGCGGCACCGAGCCCGTGGTGCGGGTAATGGCCGAGGCCGAGGATGAAACGGTGGTCGGCCGCGTAGTGGAACAGCTTTGCGCCGCCGTGACCGACGCCACCCGGGCGCAGGCCGCGTAAGCCATGCCAATCCCCCGCATCCTGGTGATCGCCGGGTCGGATTCCGGGGGCGGAGCCGGCATCCAGGCAGACCTGAAGACGGCGATGGCGCTGGGGGCCTATGCCACCACCGCCATCACCGCGCTCACGGCGCAGGACACGGCGGGAGTGCATGGCGTCCATCCGGTGCCGCCGGGCTTCATCCGGCAGCAGATCGAGGTCGCGCTGGCCGACCCAGGCGCGGACGCGGTGAAAATCGGCATGCTGGGCAATGCGGCGGTGATCGAAGCCGTCGCCGGCAGCCTGGCCGGCTGCGCCCTGCCGCTGGTGATCGACCCGGTGATGGTGGCGAAAGGCGGCGCCCCGCTGCTGGCGCCGGACGCGGTCGCGGCGCTGAAAGTGCTGCTGCTGCCAGCGGCCACGCTGATCACTCCAAACCTGCCCGAGGCCGAAGCGCTGGCGGGCCGCACCATCCCGGATGAGGCGGCCATGCGGGAGGTGGCGGTGATGCTGCTCACGCTCGGGCCCGGCGCCGTGCTGCTGAAGGGCGGCCATGGCAGCGGCGACACCGTGCTGGACCTGCTCGCCACACCGGATGGCCTGGCCGAGTTCCGCCGCCCGCGCCAGCAAACCCGCCACACCCACGGCACCGGCTGCACCCTTGCCAGCGCCGTCACCTGCGGCTTGGCGGCTGGAATGGAGCTGGCGGCGGCGGTGGAACGCGCAATCGACTACGTGCAGGCTGCAATCAAAGCCGCCCCGGGGATCGGCAAGGGCCACGGGCCGCTGGGGCATGCGTTGACCTAAGCCTACTCCTCGCGCCACACCCGCTTGCGCATTACCGGGGCCGTCCTGCGGGCCGCGCGCTCCGCCGGGCTTGCCGCCAGCCAGGCCTGCAGCAAGCCGACCACCGCGCGGGTCGGGGGCGCCAGGTCGAGCGCCAGCGCCTCCTCCACGCCGTACCAGCGCAGCCCCGTCAGCTCGCCCGACCCGGCGAGCGCCCCGCTCACCGCCTCCGCGTCCACCACGAAGAAGCGGGCATTGAACCGGATCGGGCTGTCCGGCGGGGTGATCAGCCGGCCGAGATAGTCGAACCCGGCCAAGTGTGGCGGCCGTCCCAGCGTGAGGCTGGTTTCCTCCTCCAGCTCGCGCGCAGCGGCCGCGGCCAGCGCTTGCGCCAGGCGGGGCTGGGCCGCCTTCTCCACCAGCGCCTGCACCCGCGTCGGCAGCGCCGAGGCAATAGGGGCGGTAGCATCCCCCCGGTCCACCGCGCCGCCGGGAAACACCAGGCGGTTGGGCATGAAGCGATGCTCCTTGGAGCGCAGGCCCATCAGCATCGCCGGGGTCGCCCCCTGCCGCACCACGATCAGGCTGGCGGCGTGGCGCGCACGCACGGTGCGGACGGGACCGGTGGGAGCAGTCATCGCACTGTCGGACATGCCCGCTTGCATACCCCACCGCCAAGCGCGATTGAACCACCGCCCCCGCCTGGCCGTTGGGGAGACGCATCGGAGAGAACCATGGCAGACGTGATCCGGCTAAACCCGCATGACCCGGCGCCGCAGGGTGGCCACACCGTCTACGTCCTGCGCCGCTTTGACGAGGACGACCCGCACCGCACGGTGGTGGAAGTGACGCTCACCCACCGCCACGGCTTGCCCGAACGCACCCGCCCGGCCCGGGCGGACGGTTCGCCGATGGAATTGGAGGAGGCGGTGGAAGCCGCACGCCGGGTCGCCGACGAGGCGGGCATTCCCGCGGTGCAGGTCATCGACCGGGTGTCTGGCCCGCGGGAGCGCGACATCCAGCAGCATGGCGGCGACCACACCGTCCATATGGAGCGTCTGGACGACGACGACCTTGAAGAGGGTGAGCGCGGCCCGGACATGCGCGACCGCTGATCGCACGCCGGGCCGCCGCACTCGTCTGCTCGGCGCTATGCCTGATGGGCGCGGTGCTGTGGTCGCTGCCCATGCTTGCCGCAGGCTTGCTGGCTTTGCTGCGGTATGGCTTCGGCAGTTTGTTCGTGGTGGGCGAGAGCGTCGCCTCCGCGCTGCTGAGTTCCAGCGGCGCTGACATTGCCGGCACGCTGCAGCGCCTGCACGCCGACCCGCTGCCGGGCGCCTTGGAGGCTGCGTGTGGGTTGGTGGCAAGCGGGGCCGCCGCATCGCTGGCTGGCTCCCAGCCCTGGGCCGCCTGCGTGCTGGCCGTGGCGGGGGCGGCGTCTGCGTTCTGGTATGGTCTTCCGGCCGCAACCGCAATCCTGGCCGCCGCCGCTGTTTTCGCCGCCCTGGCGGCGGTTACATCGGTCACGGCACCTTGACGTTGCACTGCGTGCCGCTCATTTGGGAGATACCGGACTGGGTGGGTCCATTTTCAACCAAGCGCTGGAACGTGGATGTTCAGGCTCTCCAAATTATCCGATTACGCGGTGGTCGTGCTGGTGCGGCTGGCCGCATCAGGTGGCGTGCAGACCTCGCCCGGCGTCTCGCAGATGACGGGCGTGCCCGAGCCGACGGTGGCCAAGGTACTCAAGGCGCTGTCAGCGGCCGGCCTGGTCGTCTCGCAGCGTGGGGCACGGGGCGGCTACCGGCTACTGCGGCCGCTCAGCGCCATTTCGGTGGCCGACGTGATCACCGCCATCGATGGGCCGATTGCCATGGCCGCCTGCGTGGAAGGCTCCTCCGCCGGCTGTGATGCTACGTCGTGCCAGGTACGCGGGCGGTGGGACGTGGTCAATCACGCGGTGACTTCCGCCCTGGCCGCGATCTCGCTGGCCGACATGGCCGAGCCGCCCGCCCGCCGTCTGCCTCGCGTTACCGAGCCTTCCCTTTCCCTTTCCGCTGAGTAGGACTAACCCCATGGCAGCAGTTGCTGAAACCCTCGACACCGTCCAGTCGCTCACGGGCTCTGGCTATAAATGGGGCTTTGAGACCGACATCGAGATGGATGTCGCGCCCAAGGGGTTGAACGAAGGCACCATCCGGTTGATTTCCGACCGCAAGGGCGAGCCAGCCTGGCTGCTAGCCTGGCGGCTGAAGGCCTATGCGTCTTGGCTGAAGATGGAGGAGCCCAACTGGGCCCGCGTCGGCTATCCCAAGATCAACTACCAGGACATCCACTATTATGCTGCGCCTAAGTCCAAGCCTGGCCCGCGCTCGCTGGACGAAGTAGATCCGGAGCTGCTGCGCACCTACGAGAAGCTTGGCATTCCGCTGAAGGAGCGCGCCATCCTGGCCGGCGTGGTGGGCGCCGACGGGCCTGCCGAGGGCGCCGCCGAGGGCCGCAACATTGCGGTGGATGCGGTGTTCGACAGCGTGTCGGTGGCGACCACGTTCCGCAAAAGCCTGGCCGAAGCCGGCGTGATCTTTTGCCCGATTTCGGACGCCGTGCGCGAGCATCCCGAGCTGGTGCAAAAGTATCTCGGCAGCGTGGTGCCGGCTGCTGACAACTACTTCGCCGCGCTGAACAGCGCCGTGTTCACCGATGGTTCGTTCGTGTTCGTACCGCGCGGGGTGCGCTGCCCAATGGAGCTGTCCACCTATTTCCGCATCAATGCCAAGAACACCGGCCAATTCGAGCGTACGCTGATTATCGCCGAGGAAGGCGCCAGCGTGTCCTATCTCGAGGGCTGCACGGCGCCGCAGCGCGACGAGAACCAGCTTCATGCTGCCGTGGTGGAGTTGGTCGTGCTGGATGATGCGAGCATCAAGTACAGCACGGTGCAGAATTGGTATCCGGGTGACGCTGAGGGCCGCGGCGGCATCTATAACTTCGTCACCAAGCGCGCCGCCTGCCGTGGCGCCCGCAGCAAGGTGAGTTGGACGCAGGTGGAGACCGGGTCTGCCATCACCTGGAAGTATCCCTCCTGCATTCTTCAGGGCGAGGACAGCGTGGGCGAGTTTTACTCGGTGGCGCTGACCAACAACCGCCAGCAGGCCGATACCGGTACCAAGATGATCCACATCGGCCGCGGCACGCGCTCGACCATCGTCAGCAAGGGGATCAGCGCTGGCCGGTCCGACAACACCTATCGCGGGCTGGTGCGCATCATGCCAAAGGCGGCCGGGGCGCGGAACTTCACCCAGTGCGACAGCTTGCTGATCGGCGACCAGTGCGGCGCGCACACCGTGCCGTATATCGAGGCGCGCAACGCCACGGCGCAGGTGGAGCACGAGGCGACCACCAGCAAGATCAACGATGAGCAGTTGTTCTACTGCCGCCAGCGCGGCCTGAGCCAGGAAGATGCGGTGGGGCTGATCGTCAATGGCTTCTGCAAGGACGTGCTTAAGGAACTTCCTATGGAGTTCGCCGTGGAAGCGCAGAAGCTGTTGGCTGTGTCGTTGGAGGGTTCGGTCGGCTGATGCTCGAGATCAAGCAGCTTGCGGCCTCGTTGGAGGCTGGTGAAGGCGGCGGCAAGGTGATCCTGAACGGGATCGACCTCACTGTGCCAACTGGCGAGGTGCATGCCATTATGGGGCCGAACGGCTCCGGCAAATCCACCCTGTCCTATGTTCTCGCCGGCCGCGAGGGCTACCAGGTGACGGGCGGCAGCGCCACGTTTGACGGGGTCGATCTGCTCAGCCTGGAGCCGGAGCAGCGGGCGGCCGCCGGGCTGTTCCTTGCCTTCCAATATCCGGTGGAGCTGCCCGGTGTGGGCAACGCCAACTTCCTCCGCACCGCCTACAACGCCCAAGCCCGCGCCGCAGGCCGGCCGGAGCTGGATGCAGTGCAGTTCCTGCGCATTGCGCGCGACGCGATGAAGCGCCTGGCCATGCCGGATGACATGCTGAAGCGCAACGTGAATGTGGGCTTCAGCGGCGGTGAGAAGAAGCGCAACGAGGTGCTGCAAATGGCCGTGTTGCGGCCCAAGCTCGCCATTTTGGACGAGACCGATAGCGGGCTCGACATCGACGCGTTGCGGATTGTGGCTGATGGCGTGAACGCGTTGCGCGGCCCCGAGTTCACCGCGCTGGTAATTACGCATTACCAACGCCTGCTCGACTACATCGTGCCGGACCGTGTGCATGTTCTCGCCGCCGGACGCATCATTCGCTCCGGCGGTGCTGATCTGGCCAAAGAGCTGGAAGCCCGCGGCTATGCCCCCATGGTGGCGGACGCGGCGTGAGTACCAGTCTGCACGCGGGCGCCGAGACCTTCCTGGCCCGCTATGCGGGGCTTCGCTCGCGCCTCCCCGGCGACCATTCGGCGCGGGACGCGGCCGCCGAGGCGTTCCGCGATGGGGGCTTGCCCGGGCCACGTCAGGAAGCCTGGAAATACACCAGCCTACGCCCGCTCGCCGAGATTGAGTTCCGCGAACCGCTCACGTCGGTCGAGGGTGCGGACCTGCCGGTCATTCCCGCCTGGGACGGCCCGCGGCTGGTGTTCGAGGACGGCCGGTTTCAGCCCAGCCTGTCCGACATTCCCGACACGCTGAGCTTCACCCGCTTCGCCGACGAAGCCCAGTTTGGTGCGATCGCCCAGCCAGGCCGCGATCCGGTGGTGGCGCTCAACACCATGCTGGCCGAGGACGGTGCCATCCTGCGCGTGGCGCCGGGCGTAGACGCGGGTGCGCTGTTGCTGGTGAACCTGGCCGCCGAGACCGAGGGCCGCAGCATCGCTTTCCACCCCCGACACCGCATCGAACTGGGCGAGGGCGCGCGCCTTACGCTGGTGGAAGTGGCGCTTGGCCGCGGCTGCTACCTGCACAACCCCGTCACCGAGGTGGCGGTCGCTGCCGGGGCGGCGCTCACCCACATCCGCCTGCAGAACGAAGCGCCCGACGCCTATCACCTCGCCACCGTCTACGCCGAGGTCGCGCGCACCGCTCTCTACGATGCGTTCACCCTGATCCTGGGCGCTCGCCTCTCCCGCGCCGAGTTCCATGCCCGGCTCACCGGCTCTGGCGCCACCGTGCACCTCAATGCTGCGCAGATGCTGAGCAAGACGCAGCTTGGCGACGTTACCACCGTGGTGACGCATAGCGCCCCCAATTGCGCCTCGCGCCAGACGGTGAAGAACGTGCTGACCGGACATGCGCGCGGCGTGTTTCAGGGCCGCATCGAAGTAGACCGTGTGGCGCAGAAGACCGACGGTTACCAGATGAGCCAGGCGCTGTTGCTCTCGCCCGACGCGGAGATGGACACCAAGCCAGAACTGCAGATTTACGCCGACGACGTCAAATGCAGCCATGGCGCCACCATCGGCGAACTGGACGAAGACCAGGTATTCTATCTGCGCGCCCGCGGCATTCCCGAGCAAGAAGCCCGCGCCATGCTCATCCGCGCCTTCCTGGATGATGCGTTGACCGCGGTGACCTATGACCCGGCGCGAGCAATCCTGGAAGCCGCGGTTGCTGGCTGGTGGCAACGTCAGACAGCTTGACGCCGGAAGAACAGGAGCGGGAGCTTCGAATGGACCACGTGCGGTTGGGTTTGAAGCAGACGCGGCGGGAAATGTGCGACGAAAGCCGCAAGTTCATGCTTCACTCGTGAGCAGCTTTGCGGCTGCTATCGGCGCCGGTGTGGCGCTTGGCGTTTGGGTTTCCCATATGGCGTATCTATCATGAACATGATCGCACCCACTGCACTCGACGTTGGCCGCATCCGCGCCGAGTTTCCCATCCTGAACGAGCGCGTGCATGGCAAACCGCTGGTGTTCCTCGACAGCGCCGCCTCCTCCATGAAGCCTGAAGCCGTAATCGACGCGATGGCGCAGACCATGCGCACGCAATACGCCAACGTGCATCGCGGCCTGCACTGGATGAGCGAGCGCACCACCGACGCGTATGAATCCACCCGCGATGCCGTCACCCGCCTGCTGAATGCCCCTTCGCGCGATGAGGTGGTGTTCACCAAGAACAGCACCGAAGCGATCAACCTGGTGGCCTATAGCTACGGCAGCCTGTTGCGGCCCGGCCAGGCAGTGCTGATCAGCGAGATGGAGCATCACGCTAACATCATTCCTTGGCAGATGCTGCGCGACCGCGCGGGCATCGAGTTGCGGGTGGCGCGCATTACCGATGCGGGCGAGCTTGATTGGGAGGATTACCAGGCCAAGCTGGCGGACGGGCGGGTGGCGCTGGTGGCGATGGTGCACATGTCCAACGTGCTCGGCACCTATACGCCGGCCGCGCGGATTGTCGCCGCGGCACATGAAGCGGGCGCGCTGGTGCTGCTGGATGGCAGCCAGGCGGTGGTGCACCGCCGGGTCGATGTGCAGTCGCTGGGTGCTGATTTCTACGTGTTCACCGGCCACAAGCTGTATGGCCCCACCGGCATCGGCGTGCTGTGGGCCCGGCGCGCGTTGCTCGAGCAAATGCCGCCGTTCCTTGGCGGCGGCGACATGATTGGCAGCGTCAGCTTCGAGCGCAGTACCTGGGCCGAAATCCCGCACAAGTTCGAGGCGGGAACCCCGCCAATCGTTGAGGCGATCGGTCTCAAGCGCGCCATCGAGTGGGTGGAGGCAGTGGGGTATGACGCCATTGCCGCGCATGAAGCCGCCCTCGTCGAGCATGCGCTGACCCGTTTGGCCGGCGTGAAGGGTTTGGGCGTGTTAGGACAGGCCCAAGACCGCGGCGGCGTGATCTCCTTTACCCTGGAAGGCGCCCACGCCCACGATGTCGCCACCCTGCTGGACCGCAACGGCATCGCCGTGCGCGCCGGCAACCATTGTGCCGAGCCGCTGATGCGCCGCCTGGGCGTGGACAGCACCGCCCGTGCCTCGTTCGGTATCTACACCACTGAGGCCGAGATCGACACGCTGGCCGACACGCTGGACCGCGTGCGGGAGTTCTTCGCGTGAGCGAGGCGTTCACCGCTTTGCAGGACCTCTACCAGCAGGTGATCCTGCAGCACAGCCGCAACCCGTGGCATCAAATCCAGCTCGACCCGTTCGACGGCGCCGCCAAGGGCGACAACCCGATGTGCGGCGACCGTGTGGAGGTGCGGGTTCGGCTTGAGCATGGCCGGGTGGCGCGCGCTGGTTTCGAGGCTCGCGGTTGCGCCATCAGCGTGGCCTCGGCCGACCTGATGGCCGAAGCCGTGGCGGGCAAGACGCAGGCTGAGATCCACGACCTGGCCAGCCAATTCCGCGCCATGGTGCGCACCGGCACCTGCGAACAATGCGCCGCCGCCTTGGAGACGCTGCGCCCGCTGGCCAGCGTGCACGAATACCCGTCACGGCTGAAATGCGCGACGTTGCCTTGGGACGCGCTGCTGGCCGCCTTGGAGAACACTGCTCATGAGTGACACGCACGGGAGTTGGGCGCCGGATGGCGGCACCGAGCCGCCTCTCTCCGAGGATGCCATCATCTCCGCCGTCGCTTCGATCTACGATCCGGAAATCCCGGTCAACATCTACGAACTGGGCCTTATCTACGCCATCGACATTTCCGACACCGGAAACGTGCATATCGAGATGACGCTGACCGCACCCGGCTGCCCTTCGGCACAGGAACTGCCGGTGCAGACGCGCGAGGCGGTGATGGCGGTGCCCGGCGTGTCCGGCTGCGAGGTCGAGACCGTGTGGGACCCGCCATGGGACCCGAGCCGGATGACGGAGGAAGCTCGCCTCGCATTGAACATGTTCTGACGAATTTCCACTTAGGAAACGCCATGTCCACGACCCAAACCGCCACCAAGCCCCGCCGCCCGC
>CAXTNN010000110.1:0-9146 GCA_964245545.1 uncultured Acetobacteraceae bacterium
GCACGCCGGCGTCGCGCCAGTAGCTCTCCGTCCGAATGCCGGGGATGGGCCAGGTCGGCTCGAGCCCAAAACCAATGGCTAGCACGACGAGGTCGACGCTCAACCCTTCCATACGCAGGCTGCCGGTGCCGTCGTCTCGCTCGTAGGAGATCTGGTAGGTGTGGTCGGCCGGTGCGACGCTGGTGACGCGGCTCCCTCGGTGGGTGATCAGCCGGTCGCAGACCGACACGCCGATTGCCCCGAAGCCTTGGACAATTGTCTCCCGAACTTCCACCGCTATGCCGCTTTTCCAGTCGAGGATGGGCAACTCCGCCTCCTCATTGTCGGAACCGCAGTCCGGCCAATTGTAGATGTGAGGGTCGAGCCACCGCCGTCTGGCATTGCTCTGGAGCGGCATGAACTCGGGGCCGCGCTCGAACAGGTGAGTGACCTCGACGCCCTGTAGAGCCATTGCCGCCGCCATGGCGAGGCCCCCGGCGCCACCGCCGATAATAGCGGCGTGGGTGCCTTCGGTGACGTGGTGTGCCTGGAGGAGCGCGTGCGCGAGTTCCAACGCTCTAACTTGCTGCGAATACAGCGTTATCCGAGTGTCGTAGCAGCCGAGTACGTAGACATTCGGATGATCAGGAACGGCAGCTCCCGCGATGACGTCCTGAGGGCTAAGTTCAGACATGGCTGTGCAAGCGGTGGTGGACACGGGCACAGTTGCATGGGCGGTCGAGCCCGCCCTCCGTTCGGAACCTCTTGTCTGCGCCCGTCTTCACCATCCCAATCTAGCGGCTGTTCGCGCTTCGTGCCTCAAATTTTTCAGCATGACTATAGGTCGCTGAAGCTGCCGCCCGCACCTTGATGCGGCTGGCTGGAACTACGTCCGCTATCGGGAAAATGGCCTGAGCGTCTGAATGACCGAGATGCGGCGCAAAGCCGGCACAGAACTCTGCCAAGCTATGACCGCTTTCGGGATCGAATAGGCGGCTCACGAACGGCCGAGATGAGGTCGTGAACAGCCATACCAAGCTCTTTGCATCAGGACACTTGCAATGTAACCTAATGGTAGAAGCCGACGTCACCAACGAGGACGTAGGGGATGCGCGCGTGCATCAGCGCCTCCTCCAGGCCGCGCGATAACGCGTTGCTGCGATAGAGGATGGCTATGTCCTCCCAGCGTCGGCCCTCGCCGTGCCGGCGCTGGATCTCCGTGACGAGACCGAGGGCCTCCGCCTCCGGGTTGCGGAAAGCCACCACCTCGATGCGGTCGCCGTCAGGCTTGCGAGTGTAGAGCGTTTTCCCGAGCCGGCCGTTGTCGCGGGCGATCACGGCGTTGGCGGCGGCCGGGATGTGGCCGGTCGAGCGAAAGTTCTCCTCAAGCCGGACCTGGGCGGCACCGGGAAAGTCGCGGGTGAACCGCCGGATGTAGCCGATCTGGGCGCCGCGCCAGCCATAGATGCTCTGGTCGTCGTCGCCGACCGCGAAGATCTCGCGGTGTTCCGAGGCGAGCAGCCTGACCCAGCTATACTGGGCGCGGTTGACGTCCTGATACTCGTCAGCGAGCACGGCATCGAAGCGTCCAGCCCAGCGGGCGTGATACTCCTTGTTGCCGTGCATGGCCCGCACCGGCCACAGCAAAAGGTCGCCGAAGTCGGCCGCGTTAGCATCCCGCAGCACACGCTGATACTCGACGTAGACCTGCGCGGCCGCGCGGAGGTGGTGCGGATCCACAGCTAAGCCGGCGTTGTTGGCGTTGGCGATCTTGCCTTCCACATACGCCGCCGCCTCGGCCGGGATGACCAGGTCGTCCTTGAAGGCCGATAGGCGATTGCACATCAGCTTCAGCGGGTCACGGCCGATCGACACCGTCTCGTCGCCTGCGGCGAGGTTCATCGCCTTCATGACCCGCTTAACGACGCGCCGGCTGTCGTCGGCGTCCATGATGTCGAAGCCGGGCCGCAGGCCGGCGATCTCCGGCTCTGCCCGGAGCTGGCGGGCACCGAGGCCGTGGAACGTGCCGACCCAGTAAGGCGCGGCACCGTCGCCCAGCAGGGTGCGAATGCGGGCGGTCATCTCGCCTGCGGCCTTGTTGGTGAAGGTCACGGCGAGGATGCGCGACGCCGGCATGCCCCGCACCTCGATCCGGTGCGCTACTCCGGCTGTCAGTGTCTTGGTCTTCCCGGTGCCCGCGCCGGCAAGGGCGAGCACGGGGCCCGTCAGGGCGGCGGCGGCGGCTTGCTCGGCCGTCAACCCGGCGAGCAGGTCACTGGATCTCGACATTGCAATCCATCCCTGGGCAAACAATTAGCTGTTGATCGTCGGTGAAGACCGTGAACGGCGCCTCGAAATCCCACGCGCCCTCGCTGTCGCACTCGGCATCGACCAGCAGGCCTTCCACGTAGCCATCGCCGCCGACCTGTTCGACGGCGACGAGGAGGTCGTGCAGACCATCTCCGGACGGAGACAGTCGGCATCGCGCACGTCTCCTTGGAGGCAGGCGGTTGAAGGCATCGGCGAGGAAAGCAAGTGTGCGCGTGCGAGCGATGCAGCCGGCGAGGTCCGCCGTAACGCCTCCGCCTTCGTCGTTGTCGGCGGTCAGCTCGCGGAGCTTGGACAAGAACAGTGCGGCCGCCGTGCGGGCTGGCCATGGCTCCCACGGCTGCATTCCCCCTAGGAGCGGGAGCGGGTCGGCCGAGAGTGGGGGTATGTCGATCTCGAGCGTCTCGCGTAGCTCGGCATAGGACCATCCGGCGACGTGGACCGCCTCGGATGCCGCCGCCAGCCGATCAGCCTGCTTGTGGACGGCATAATTTTCGTCATCCCAGGCGGCGACGCTATATCGCGTTTGCACGGCGGCCTGCAGGCTGGTCGCGAGCGCCCGAAAGTCTTCGCCGAGGTGCGGCTTGACGGGCGAAATCGGGTCGTAGCTGAGCAAGCCCTCGTCGGCGTCGTGAAGCAGCTCGCGCAGCGCTACCGCCTGGCTGAAGAGCTGCAATGGCCGGAGCTTCTGCCGCAGCACCAGCACGAGCAGGCTGTGCTGTGCGACCGACAACGGCCGCTCCCAGCAGGAATGGCCGCCCCAGCGGTAGGTTCGGGACAGGCCGATTGCGAGGTCACTGTCGGTCCAGCTGGCCGGATCGGGTTCCAGCAGGTTCAGACGCCGGCCGGACTGCAGCCGGACCCAGGCGCGCGCGGGCTTCATGATCCCCTCCGCTGTGTCAGCACATCGTTCCAATCGAGACCCTCCGGCGGCCGGAGCCGCTCGAACGTCACCTCCCCGGCTTTTGCCAGCTCGGCGTGGTGCGCCGCGTAGCGGTCGCCCGGCCCGTTCGCGTCGGCAGCACTGACGATCACGCCGCCGATCGCGCGCAGGCGAGGCTGGACAGCTTGCAGAGCGTCAAGCGTTCCTGGTCCCATGCCGCCGCCGGTTGCGACGTAGAGAGTGTCCGTCCGGACCTGCTCGAGCGCGGCCAGGCTGAGGGCGTCGATCGGCGCTTCGAGGATGGCCAGGCGGCGGAAAGCGGGACCGGGCTCGCCGAACCGGAACAGCGTCTTGCGTCCGCCCCGCAGCGAGCCTTTGAAGCTCGGCCCTCGGATCTCGACCTGGCTGACCTCTGCCTTCCATCGATGCGCGAACCAGGCGCTGTCGTAGGCGCCAAGACGAATGCAGTCCTGCTCGGCCGCTTTCCGCAACACGGCGTCTGGGATCGCACGCGGGCCGGCAAGATAGGTCCATGCGCAGTCGCCGCGGCGCAACCGGGGGCGATGTGCCCAACGCTCCGCCGGCGTTCGGTCGGCCTTGGTCGGCGCCCGTTCGTGGAGGGCGACCGGGTAGGTCGGGACGGTGCCCACGAAACCGCGCAGCACTTGGCGAACCTGGCCGAAGTTGAGCGACGGGTCGAGGCGCTGGACGAGGTTGAAGACGTCGCCCTTGGCGCTGCTCGTGGCATCCCACCAGCCGCGCCCGTCGTGGTTGACGATGATGATCTCGCCAGATCCGCGACGGTATTTCAGCGCATGACGCGTGCTTTCGCGGGCATCCAGCTTCCAACCGCTTGCCATTCGCTCGAGGACTGCGGCGCAGTTCACCCCCTGGCGGAATGCGTCTAGTTCGGCATCTTCCATCTCACATCTCCGGTGCGGGCCGGATCGGCGAGGTGGGCTCCCTGCCCTACCCCCTTTAACCCCGGCGTCTCTCAGCCCGGAGGCCGCGAAGCTGGAGGGAGGCAAGGGCGCCGCCGCTCGGGGCGGCGGCTGCGCAGCAGCGCCCCTTGCGGCCCGTTCGGCGCAAGCGGCATCGATCCTGTCGGTTGATTGCTCGTCCATGACGCAAGCGTCCCGCAGGTCGCAGCGAATGGAGCGT
This sequence comes from uncultured Acetobacteraceae bacterium, assembly GCA_964245545.1. GTDB lineage: Bacteria > Pseudomonadota > Alphaproteobacteria > Acetobacterales > Acetobacteraceae > LMUY01. The sequence goes on from CAXTNN010000110.1 coordinate 4,352, forward strand.
TGCTAGTGAGCGCCTGGCGGGAGAAAAAACACTAGGCCGATTGCTCAACAGGCTGAACGGGTCCGATTTCACCCGCCAACGTCTGTGAAGCCTCGGTTTTGATCAGGGTGTTGTCCTGGGTCTGAGCGTTCATCCAGCTCAGGGAGCGTGATTTGCGAATGCCAACCGCTCAGGGCGACGTTGACAAATCGAAACCTACGCAATCGCGCGCTAGCTCGAGGCCGGTAGGTGCAGACCGTCCTGCCCGGTAAAGCCCCGTCAGCTTCTCCCTTGCCACCTCCAGAGCGGACGGCCAGGATCATCGTTGATGTTCAGCCTGAGAGAAGATGAGATCACGTCTGTCCGTGCGGCATTCGACACAAGCGGCGAGTTTGCCGCAAGCGTCGAATTGCGGCGGCTGTTCCCAGGGATCACGGACCTTTAGAAAGCCAGGCAGTGCGTGCAAACCATCGTGAGCTGGTCTCGACCGGCTCCCGTCATCCAGAAAGATGCCAATCCAATGGCGCCGCTTCGGTGTCACTAGACTTGAGTTGTATTTAGCGTTTAAGGGTGAACCCGTGCTCGGCTGTGTGGCCCTGATCGAACGGCTTCTTTAGCCGCGACTTTTTCGGCGACGAACTTGGTCGATCAAGCCAATAGATGTTCTTGCACACCAACAGCGTGGGTAGTCTGGCGATACATCTACACGACCTACGGCGCCGTGTTGGTCATCAGCGACATTTCCCCTCGTCTAGCTTACGATATCCGCCTACCCGCGGTGGTGCCTTCCGGACCGACGACCTAGTGGCGCAGAAGTTCCGAGTCGAGCCCACGACTACCATCCGAGTGTGTGTCGGGTTTCGTCGCGCTGGCGTAAGCGACCGGTGAAGGCCATTGTGGTTTGCCGATCAATCAACTTCTCACCTTGAGAAGCAATCTGTCTAAAGCTCCGGCTAGGCTGATCGAACTCCCGCTGGTCTCGGAACCTGAGGTCTGCGAAGTCGTGGCGACGCTGCATGGTCCTGGCGGGATTGCGTCGGACCGAGCAGGCGATCGACAGGCGCCTGCAATCTTTGGCCAGAGAACCCCTTCCTGGCTAAGAATCGACGTCTGTGAAGCGATCGCGAGGGTACGCAGTTTGCGGTTTATGGTTGAAAGCCCAATAGATGCCAGGGGTTCTTGGCGGGGGTCGGCGTTGAGGCCGGGGGTTTCAGCAATACCAAGAGAAGGCAGTTTTCGGACGTCATCCGAGCCTCCGATTGGTGATCCCGCCCAAAAAGCCCTCCAACCTGCAAGAAAGGGTGCCATGTGCCCCCTTAAACTCGCCGTATCACCCTATACCGTTCGAGGACAGGCTTCTGGTCCGAAGACGCGGAGTTTGGCCCTGGCATCTGCTGGTATCCAGGGAAGAACGATTCGTTGTGAAATCTAGCCTTTCAGCCTTTTAGCTGATGCCGACAGAGATTTCGGTTGCACCGGGGCGCGGCTGGGCATCAATGTGACCCCCTTTGTATCGACCACCACGTTGGCCTCCGGATATACAGCCATGGCCAAATCCAAAGTCTTTTTGAAGTACCATCGGAATTGGTCGATTCGTGGGAGGCCGCGACCGAACTGGGCTTGCAGTGCTTTCCAAGAGATCGGCATGGGTTTCGAAAGGCTATGGAGGCGATAGGCTAGCCAGCAGTAGACGTCGAGGGCCATGGAATTATTTGAAATGTGCTTTACCGCCGTTTCCTCGACCGGCACCGGGTGTTTCTTAAGCTGCTGAAAGAACAACTCCGACAGGACGGCTTCCTCGATAAACAGGCTTCCCTGTGCGCTTTCGTCTTCCACGAACATAGAGGTATCCAGGATGTTTTGGTTCACCAAGCCAACCCGGTTGCCGCTTTTGATCTGAAAACTCATTCGGCAGCGGCTGATGCGCTCGGCTTGATCTCGGACGGCCGCCATAGAGGTGCCGCCGACCGCTATATCAAGTCGTTTAAGCCACGCGTGGAGGCTTTTCCCGAGCGGCACAGTCCTGCTGTCATTTTTCAGGGCTTCGGATTGGAGATAGAGGCAGATAAGCCGAGCACGGCTGCCATATGGCACTCCGACCGGTATCGCCTCACCGGTCAGGTTGGGTCGAAAGCCGGGTTGCACGACGAGGCTGACGTGATCGGTATGCACCTGCCAGGTAGCCCCGTCGGCAATCTTTTTATGAGGCAGTGCAGACTGTGCCCAGCCAGAGTAGAGGAACCCCACGTCGGATGCCTCGGATGCAAGATAACCAGCAGCCGCTTCGATCACACGGCGGTCAAGATCAAACTGAAGGACTTTGGCCTTACCGTGTTCCGCTAGTAGCCGGTGAACCTCGCCCATCGTCAGCCGCTTTCTTTCTGGATGCTGGTCGGCAGAGTGATCCGTTGCCAGGTGTGTGTCTTGCTGGCATCTCTTGGGGTATCGAGAAGATATTAGTTTGGCTTATAGTAAGTCCCAACACATGCCAGTGGATCGATTTCAGAGAGCATTGATTATAAACGATTGTTCCGAAACAGGTTCTCAGCACATGCCAGCTCTTTACCAACACACGCCAGCTTCAACGGTGGATAACTGACCCGCTGCGACTCCGATTTTGCGGGTTACAACCCTACCCGATCGCGTTGCTTCCCAACAGATGCCAGCCTCCGGGCCGAAAGGCTATGCCGTTGCTAAAGACCTGTCGTTTATCAGGTTTTCTTCCGGTGCATCACAGCTCATGCCGGCCACGGTCGTATGCTCCGGAGGTTTGGTCGTGAACGGTTCAACAACCACGCATTCTGAACCACCGTCGCAATTTGGATTGTCGACCTGATCCTCGTCATACAACGAGAACGCGAATCCCAACCGGTTCATCACTTGCCGTGAGTTGGTGATGTCCCAGGGCTTGCGCCCTGACCACCTCCGTGCTCGTGACATTGAGCCGGCCGATGCGCTTCCCCAGCCAGCGATAGTCGCCTTGGGTGCTGGCGGGCAAGGCTTGAAACCTTTCGGACGCGAAGAACTGCTCGAACAGCCACGCGACGGTGCCGCGAACGGAGGCGTCGGGGTCGAGGCCTGCCAGCTCCGGGTTCAGCTTCCGCGCGAGGTCCGAGGCGGCACGGGGCTTCTACCGCCCTGCCTAGATTCGAGGGAACGGGGCGACCACGCACATCCCCGACACGGCTTCAAGTTGCCGGCGCTTGTCAAGGCGAATAGTCAATGTCTTTTGTTGGCCAGCAGCTCTGCTATTCCCCGCCTTACGGGCTTTGATACCGCACTGATTTGCACCAGGCGAACCAGCACGAATCAGCATCTCGATTGGTTGGTTGATACCAACCAACGTCTCATCATGTGTATGAGCACGCCTTCATAAACGTCTTGGCTGAGCATCAAGGCTTACCTACAGCAGGCGTCACGCGGCGAAGCCGGTCCATCAGCTCGCGAAGCCAATCTTGTCCTTGGTCAACAAGGTAGCCTCACGTAAGTGCTGCGTTTCGCACCTCAGCCCTATCCAGCACCGTCGCGGTGACCACCGCGGTGGATAAGTCGTTCGCTTACTCCGAGCTCTCAGCGGTCGCTGCGGCTGGCGCTTTACCGACCGCTTCTACACCACGCACCGCTACACGACCGGCAATTATTGATGCGCCGATCGCGCTCGCCAGGGCATTTTCGCATTGGTGAGCCCCCTGCCCTACGCAGGTCCATCAGTCGACTTACAGCTATCTGCCTCGCTCGAGTAAGGCACGATCCGGGAGGTAATTCCCAAGAGTCATTACGACACAGGCTTGTCATGGCTGACCTATTGGTTCAGGCATCCAAGAATCAACCTTGCACGATGTTGGTTGGTTGATACCAACCAATATCGCATCATCGATTGACGGCAGCGCGCCGTTCAATGACTATTGAGCGAATGGAGGCTCAAATGTTCACAATCGTCATGGCTTGCCAGAAGGGCGGTTCTGGGAAAACCACCCTATGCAGTCACCTTGCCGTTGAAGCGGGGCTGGCTGGCAAGTCTGTGGTCATCATCGATACCGACCCCCAAGGCGGACTTGCAGATTGGTGGAACGCCCGAGAGGCAGAGACACCAGTTTATGTTGCCGTCGATAAATCCGGACTCAAGTCTACCCTCGTGCAGTTGCGAAAGCATGCGGTGGATCTCGTGTTCATCGACACGCCCGGGCAGGCCAACCAAGATACTGCCGACGCCATCAGGCTTGCGGACCTGGTGGTGATCCCGGTTCAGCCGTCACCGAACGACCTGCGTGCAGTGTCAAAAACCGTCGACGCGGTCAACCATCACGGGAAGCCACTTTTGTTCGTCATTAATCGGGTAACCCATCGCGTGCGGCTGACGGGCGAAACGGCCATCGAACTGTCCCAGCACGGCACGGTCGCGCCAGTGAAGCTGCACAACCGCACAGACTTTGCCGCCTCTATGATCGACGGCCGGACATCTCGCGAACTCGATGCGCAAAGTAAGTCGGCAGCGGAGATCACGGAACTGCTCGCCTACATCACGAAGCGCCTGACAATGGAGAAGGTGGGTGGCTGAAAAACCAAATCGTTTAGCCGGGCTGATGACGCCGAGCAAAGGTCAGGCCGCTCCCGCTCGAACGTCGTCGTATGAAGAGGTAGGCACAACATCCGCTGAAGCTTCGGATGTTGATACCAACCAACCAACCTACCGTCCACCAACGCTTTTGGCCCCTCGACCTGTAACACAGGGCAAGGTGGCTATGAGCCTGCGGTTTGGGACGGACACCTATGATCGCCTCAAGGAGCTGAGCTTCAAAACAGGTCTGCCGGTTCA
>CAXTNN010000110.1:9246-10875 GCA_964245545.1 uncultured Acetobacteraceae bacterium
AGGTCTGCCGGTTCAGAGGAACATAAATCAAGCCGTTCAAGCTTGCCCGGAACAGATGCTCCTAGGCACGTTGAACGGTTGGTTGATACCAAGCTATCTAATAGCCCGCGACTGAGGGTTCTGACGACTACGACTTCGACAACGTCGCCGGATCATGAATACTCGCGATCGCGGACCCACGACAGGCCTTAAGATGGTTAAAGCCGCGGCCCTGAGCGACCAAGCAGCTGGGAAAGCGGATGCCCCTCGAACAGGTCGCCGAACTCAAGATACTCCCCAAGCACGTCAAAGCTCTTGTGCTGACCGAGTCGCTTCAGCTTCGCCGGGTGAACGCCACGATCCATGCCGGTTGGAAGGGCACCCGTTTGAGGCTGTGGCCGCCCAGGTCGTCTCGCCCGAAGCCGGCCGCCATGGCGCGCGTCTGGACGATCTGCGCCACGGTCTGCGAGGTGATCGCGTCTTGCCGATACGGGGCAGGGGAGGGGGCTCGCCCGGTCCTACGGGCCGCGGACGCGCAGGCAACCAGATCCTCAGGAACACCGGCCCCTCAGTCAGGCCGGCGACTTGCTGCCACAGTTCGAGGGCGCGGACGGGGCAGAGTTCGGCATCGGCGTCGGTCTGCTCGCCAAGGTTTGCGGCCGGGTAAGCTGATCCCGCGGTCGGTCTTCTCCAGCTGCTGGAAACGGATCGCCGCCAACTCCGAGCGCCGCAACGCTCCGGTGAAGCCGACCAGCAGCACCGCCCGGTCCCGCAAGCCGCGCAGATCGTCCGAGATCGGCGCCAGCAGCCGGCGCAGAATGTTACCGTCGCGGCCACCTTCTCGAGGGGGATCTGGCCCTTCTTCGCAGCGTCCCGGCGGATACCGGCCCGGGTCTCTGAGCCGCAGACGTCGTCGGTCGGCACCGGGCGGCCGGCGGCGCGGTGCAGGTAGCGGATCGCCGCCTGGCGCAGTTTGATCGTCTCGGGCTAGAGTTTTCGCCCTGTTCGCCGGCCAGGAAGGCGGCCACGTCCTGGGCCGAGGCGGGCAGCGGCAGCAGGGCGTGGCGGGCGCACAGGCCCGCACGACGGCGCCGTAGGCGAGGCGGGTTTGATCCGCTTTGGCCATGCGCCGGTTGCTGTCGGCCGTGTCGCGCTGGCTGACCAGGTTACCGTTGACCGGTTCGCTGGTCTCGACGACCCTGCCGAACCAGATGTGTACATTGTCGAGTGCGGCGCCAAGGGGCGCCGGTTGTTCCGCCTAGCTACAGCACGGCTCCGAGCGGGTGATTGTCGAACAAGTTCCCGAACTCGAGGTACTCGCCGAGCACGTCGAAGCTCTTATGCCGCCCGAGGCGCTTGAGCTGCGCGGCATGGGCCCCGGCCTCCATCCCCGCGCTGAGCGCGCCTCGTTTGAGGCTGTGTCCGCCGAACTCGCGCCCCACGAAGCCGGCCGCGGCGGCGCGGGCTTGCACGATGCGGCCGATCGACCTTGTCGTCAGCGCCTGGGTGCCGAGGACGGGCAGGGCAGGGGTCCCATCCCCGCCCGCGCTGGGCGGCAGCCACAGCCGCCGGAACACTGCGCCCTCCGTAATGCGGGCGGCCGCCAGCCAAGCTGATAGGGCGCGCACCGGACACAGCTCGGTCTTGCCG
>CAXTNN010000111.1:0-10871 GCA_964245545.1 uncultured Acetobacteraceae bacterium
TCGATGCGCAGCAGCATGCCTTTCTGCCCGCCGCCCGCTGCCCCCGCTGATGACGCTGACCGAGGCGGCTGCCGAGCGGCTGGCCAAGCTCTATGCCGGCGGGCAGAAAGGCATGCTGCTGCGCATCGACGTGAGCACCAAAGGCTGCTCCGGCATGTCCTACAAGATGGAATGGGTGGCCGAGCCTGGCCCTGGCGACGAGGTGGTGAGCGACCACGGGCTTATGGTGCTGGTGGACCGCAAGGCCAGCCTGTTCCTGATCGGCACGACCATGGACTATCAGGTGAAGGACCTCACAGCCGGTTTTACCTTTATCAATCCCAACGAAAAAGGCCGCTGCGGCTGCGGTGAAAGCTTTCACGTCTGATGGTCCGCGACGACATCGAGGCGGCGCTCCGCTCCAAGCTACAATCCGCGCCAGGGATGGGGGCGGTGATCTGTTTCGATCTTGGCAGCGATGGCAAGATCGTCATGGACGGCAAGACGACGCCGCCGACTGTAGCCGAAACCGGCCCAGCGCCTGAGACGACGGTCACCGTGTCCGCCGCCGACTTGCGGGCGATGCTTGACGGTGGATTGAGCCCGATGGAGGCCTACTCCACCGGGCGGCTCGATGTTGCGGGCAACATGGGCCCGGCCATGCAGCTCGGCTCGTTGCTGGGTTAGCCGTTTACCAGTTCGGCAGCCTCCGTCTCCAGTAGGATCGTCCCTTCGGCATCCGCGCGCACTGGGTAGACGCGGACGCTGCACTCGTTGCCGATGCCGGCGCCGGTGTGAAAGTCATAAATCCGGTCGTGCAGTGGGCAGACCACGGTGGCTCCGTCCGTCAGCCCGTCAGCCAGCGGGCCGCCCCGATGCGGGCAGTGGGCCTGCGTCGCGAACACGGCACCCTCCCGCGTGTGGAACACTGCAACCTGCAAATCCCCCACCGCGTAATTGCGGCCTTCGCCTTTCGGGATTTGTGCCAACTTGCCGATGGCGTGCTCCATCCTCAGCCCTCCACCGGCAGCAGGGAGGCAAACTGGTTTGGCGTCTTTGGCGCCTCACGCTCCTTCCACGGATCGCGCACGGACGCGCAGGAGGCATCCATCGCGGCTTCCAGCGCGGCCGCGATGCCCTCGCTATCGTCCACCACCACAGCGCGCACCCGTTCGATCCCCATGCGTTCGATGAAGGTATGGGTGCGCTCCTTGTACTTGGCGTTCTCGCGATACCACTGCATGAAGCGGCCGCTGATGCGGATCACCTCATCCTCGCCGTCCACCGTGCACAGCACGTCGCCCTTGCGCACCGACGACCCGGCGGCGCCGCCGACATAGATCTCCCACTTGTCGTTGCCGATCGCCACCGCGCCGACATCCTTCACCATCGCCTCCGAGCAGTTGCGCGGGCACCCCGCGGTCGCGAGTTTGAGCTTGCCGGGGGAGTCGATGCCGCGGAACTTGGCCTCGATCTTCTTGGCCAAACCCATGCTGTCGCCCAGGCCGAACCGGCAATAGTCGGTGCCGATGCAGCTCTTGCAGGTGCGATAGCTCTTGCCCCAGGCCCAGCCAGCCGGCATGTCCAAATCGGCCCACACCTTGGGCAGGTCCTCTTTGGTGATGCCGACCAGGTCGATGCGCTGCCCGCCGGTGAGCTTTACCAGGGGAACGTTGTACTTCACCGCCACTTCGGCGATGCGCATCAGGTCGGCCGCCGTGGTGATCCCCCCCGGCATTTCGGGGATGACGGAGAAGGTGGCATCCTTCTGGATGTTGGCGTGCACCCGGTCGTTGATGAAACGTGCGTCGCGTTCATCCTCATACTGGTCGTCCCAGATGGTGATCAGCAGGGAGGCGAGCGCCGGCTTGCTGGCGGCATCGGACTTGCCTTCAAACGCCAGCGCCCCGAACACGGCGGAGACGGACTTCAAGCCCTGCTCTCGGATCGCCTGCACCAGTTCCGGCTTGGCCATCGGGATGCACGGCACATAGTAGTGCACCGACGGGTCCTCCTCCGCCGCGCCGCCACAGAACCAATCCACCACCTCGCCCACCAGCGACTTGCACGAGCCGCAGCCCATGCCGGCGCGGGTCGCCGCCATCACCGCTTTGGCGCTGCGCTTGCCACCGCCTACGCAGGCTCCGATCGCGCCTTTCGTCACGCCATTGCAATTGCAGATCTGCGTGTCCGGCGGCATCTCGTCGAGCGTCACCTTCTGCGGCGGCGCGCCAAGGTCGAACAGCAGCCCGAGCCGCTCTTCGGGCAACGGGCTGTCGCGGTCGAACGCTTGCATCAGGAAGGCGGCCTTGCTGATGTCGCCCATCAGGATGCCGCCGACGAGCCGACCCTCGCGCACGATCAGCTTCTTGTAGGTGCCCTTCTTCGGCTCGGTGAACTGGATGACCTCGTCACGCTCCTCCTGCGGCTCGGTGATGCCCATGGAGGCCAGCTCCACCCCCATCACCTTGAGCTTGGTGGCGAGCTTGGAGCCGTTATAGGCGCTTTCGATGTTGTGCTTGGTGATGTGGTCGGCAAAGACGCGCGCCTGCTCCCAAAGCGGCGCCACCAGGCCATACACTTTGCCGCGGTGCTGCGCGCATTCGCCCACCACGTAGATGTTCATGTCGTCTACCGAGCGCATGTGGTTGTCCACCACGATGGCGCGTTCCACCGTCAGCCCGGCGCTGTGCCCTATTTCCGCATTGGGGCGAATGCCGGCCGACACCACCACCATGTCGGCGTCCAGCGTCGTGTCATCCTTGAACGCAAGCCCGGTCACCGGGCCTTCGCCACCAAGGATTTCGGCGGTGGATTTCCCCAGATGGATGTTGACGCCCATCTTCTCCATCGTGTTGCGCAAGATGGCGCCGCCAGTGCTGTCGAGTTGCGCGTCCATCAGGTGCTTGCCGAGGTGGATCACATGCACCTCGCAGCCGTGGTTCATCAGCCCGCGCGCGGCCTCCAGGCCGAGCAGCCCGCCGCCAACCACCGCTGCCTTGCGGCTGCGCTTGGCGGTTGCCATGATGCCGTTGCAGTCGTCGATGGTGCGGAAGCCAAACACGCCGGGACGCATCGCGCCGTTCTCCAGCCGCGCCCCCTTGATCGGCGGAATGAAGGCACGGCTGCCGGTGGCGATCAGCAGCTTGTCGTAGCTGGCCTTCACGCCATTGCTCGCCAACACGCGGCGCGACGCCCGGTCGATCTCCGTGACCCGCGCGCCCACATGCAGCGTGATGTCGTTTTCTTCATACCAAGCCAGCGGGTTGATGAAGATTTCGCTCGCGTCCTGAATGCCGCTGAGGATGTTCGAGAGCAGGATGCGGTTGTAGTTGCCGTACGGCTCGTCCCCGAACATGGTGATTTCGAACTGCTCGGCGCCGCCCAGCGCCAGCACCTCCTCCACTGCCCGTGCCCCGGCCATGCCGTTGCCGATGACCACCAATTGCTGCTTCGCCATGGCGAGTTCCCGATGCTTTGATGGTTAGATTTCGATGATGCCAAGGTCGAGCACCAGCGTGCCCGACACGCCGGGCGCTCCGGCAAAATACACCTCGACCTTGGTGTCCGGCTGAAGGTCTTCCACCACCGCCAACGGCACGTGGATCGCCGATTTGGCCCCAATGGGGAAGGTGCGCGCCGGCTTGCCGTCCGTCATCAGCGCCAGGTAGGCCAACTCGCCGCTCGAATTGCCGCCGCGCAGGTAGATCAATTGCGCCCGCTTGTCCGCCGGCACGACATAGACCAGCGACGGATCGAGCAGAGCGGGCACGTTCAAGCCCTTGCCCTCGAAAGCATACGCACCGTTGAGAAAGCGCGGCGTGGAGTCGATCATGAAACCTCTATCTGGCTGATGGCGGGGCTGAGTGGAGCGGGCTGGGCGGGCAGCAAGGCTGCATCCACGCGCTCGAGGCGCACGGCACAGGCCTTGAATTCGGGAATGCGCGAAATCGGGTCCAGCGCGGCGGCGTTGGTCAGCAGGTTGGCAGTCGCCTTGCCGCCCCAGTGGAACGGCACGAACAGCACATCCATTCGGATATCCCGCGTCAGATGGGCGCGCAGCAAGGCGTCGCCGCGCCGGGTGGTCAACCGCACCGTGTCGCCATGGGCAATGCCGAGGCCGCGTGCCGTGTCGGGGTGCAGCTCTACATACGGCTCCGGGCTGGCGGCATGGAGCTCCGGCACGCGCCGGGTCTGCGCTCCCGTCTGGTAATGCGCCAGCGTGCGGCCGGTGGTGAGCACATAAGGAAACTCCTTATCCGGCTGCTCGGCCGCACCCCGGTGCTGCACCGGGTGGAACATCGCCCGCCCGTCCTCGGTGTGGAAGCGGTCGAGGAACAGCCGCGGCGTGCCCGCATGGTCTTCGGACGGGCAGGGCCAGAACACGCCCTGTTCGGCGGCAATCCGCTCATAGCTGATGCCGGCATAATCGGCCGTGCCGCCGGCGCTGGCACGGCGCAGCTCCTCAAACGCCTGCCGCGGCGCCGTGTCGAACCGCGCCGGGCAGCCCAGCCGCTCGGCCAGGTCATGCAGGATTTCCGTGTCCGTGCGCACGCCCGGCGGCGGCGCTTTGACCCGGCGGCGCAGCAGCACCCGCCCCTCCAGGTTGGTCATGGTGCCTTCCTCTTCGGCCCACTGGGTAATCGGCAGCACCACATCGGCCCGCGCCGCGGTCTCCGACAGGAACATGTCCGCCACCACCAACAGGTCAAGCCGGCCCATCGCGGTGGCAAACCAGGTGCTGTCCGGTGCGGAGACCACCAGGTTCGACGCCATCACCAGCAAGCCGCGCACCGACTCGCCGATAGCGCCAAACAGCTCTATCGCCGGCAGTCCCGGCTGCGGCAGGCTCTCCGGCGTCACGCCCCACACCCGCGCCACGGCGGCGCGGTGATCCGGGTTGTTCAGTTTGCGATAGCCGGGGAGCTGGTCGGCCTTTTGGCCATGCTCGCGCCCGCCCTGGCCGTTGCCTTGCCCCGTCAGGCAGCCATAGCCGCACGAAACCTTGCCCGCCTTGCCGAGCGCCAGCAGGACGTTGATGAACGCCTGCACATTGTCGGTGCCGTTGCTTTGCTGCTCGGTGCCGCGGGCCGAGAGCACCATCGCGGTGGCCGCTTCGCCCATGATGTGCGCCGCACGTTCCACCTGGGCGGCGGGGATTCCGGTGATGCGTTCCACCCGGTCCGGCCAATAGGAGGCGCAAATCCGGCGCACTGCCGGAAAGCCGTTGGTGCGGGTGGCGATGAAGATGTCGTCGATCAGCTTATCCCGCACTGCCACGTGCAGCAGCCCATTGGCCAGCGCTGCGTCAGTTCCCGGAGTGATCTGCAGGTGCAGGTGGGCAAGCTTGGCGGTATCGCTGCGGCGTGGGTCCACCACGATCAGTTGGCCGCCGCGCCGCCGCTGCGCCTCGAAATACTGCATGATCGGCGGCATCGTCTCCGCCGGGTTGCCGCCGGTGAGCAGGATGGCTTCCGCGCCGGGGATGTCCTCCAGCGGAAACGGCAGGCCGCGGTCCACACCAAAGGCGCGCAAGTTGCCGTTGGCGCCAGAGCCCATGCAGAAGCGGCCGTTATAGTCGATATTGGCCGTGCCGAGCGCCACGCGGGCGAACTTGCCGAGCAGGTAAGCCTTCTCGTTGGTCAGCCCGCCGCCGCCGAACACTGCGACCGCACTCTTGCCATACGTGGCCTGAAGCCGCTGGAATCCGGTGGCGACCCGGTCAAGCGCCTCATCCCAGGTCGCCGGACGCAAATCGCCGCCCTTGTGGTCGCGCAGCAACGGGGTGGTCAGCCGTCCGGGCGCATCAAGCAGGGCGGCCGCGGTCCAACCCTTTTTGCACAGACCGCCCTTGTTGGTGGGGAAGTCGCGCGATGTCACCACCCAGCCTTCGCCGTCATGCACCACCGACATGCCGCATTGCAGCGCACAATACGGACAGTGCGTCTCCGCGGCAGTGACGGTGGGTTGCGCGATATCCAAAGGGCCGGGTCGCGGGGGCTAGGTGAACGCGCGCCGTGCAGGAATGGTCGGAATAGCCCGATCCAGTCTGCCTGGCACTCGCCCATCTGCGTACATATTGAGCAAACTCCTGCTGACTTGTCGCGGTTTGGCGCTGGTTTGCCGCCTAAATAACCGTAGGGCTGATTTGACGCGCTGCGGCAGGAAGTGCAAGCCCAAACGCACCGCAGCAAATGTGATAGCGACGGCCGTCTCAAAAACCAGGCTAAATTAACTGTTTGTTTTAGTTTTGATGATCAAGCTTGGCGCGGCGGCAAAACGGCGCACGATGCTTATTCGAGCGAAGAGGCAAAGCCGTGGTTGCCCACATCACCGTTCCGCCCACCGTGCCCGCCACTGCGTCCCGGCCCGTTGACTCTGCCGCGCTTCCACCGCCGGTCGCCGCAACGCCGAGCCCAGCCGTGACGGCCACTCTCCAACCGGTGCCCGCAAAAACCAACGCTGGCGAGACGGTCGGCCAAGCCAACCCTACCTTCCAGTTCGACCCGGCGGCCGGCGTGCTTGTCATCCAGTTTCGCGATGACAGCGGCAAGGTCGCGCTTTCAATTCCAAGTCAGCAGCAAATCCAAGCCTACGCCACCGACCGGGTGGAGGGGCAGAAGCCAAGCAGCAACACCGTCATCGCCTGACAGCAAGGCGTTGCGCGCGCCGCCGCAGGCGGACGCTTGTGCGATCATAGCAAGGAATTGGGCCGCGCTGACTATCGTCGACACACTGCTTGCAATTGCAAACATCAACACGGACAGCTTCAGCCGAAAGGCATTTCGCCCTTTTCACCATCGTGCGCCGCACCTGAGCGATGCCGGCGCACGATGGGGCGCTGTTTAGGCGGCGGCGTTGGCGTCGGCGGGCTTACGCGTGCGGCGCTTGGCTTTAGCCGGAGTGCTGGAGCCTGCTTTTACCGCACGCGCTTTCGTGGCTGCGGGCTTTGCTGCTGCCGGGCGCCGGGCGCGCTCTTTCTCCTTCAGCACAGCCTCGCGCAGCTTATCACGGCGCTGCTTGAGTTGATCGCGGATCATGGCCTGCGCTGCTTTAGCAACCGCCGCACGTGTCGCATCCGGAATGGTATCCAATGCGGTAAAGAATGCCTTTGCAACTGGCTTGACGCCGCGCGGTAACCGGGCAGGCTTATCGGCGCTTTCTTCATTAGCCATTTTCACTGAAACTCCTGTGTGCTGTGGTGACTCACGGCTGTGTATATGGGCAGCCCGAATCCGATATCAAATATCCTCTTGACAGCATCGCTTTAGCAATCGGCTGCGTAGCATGACAAGCCAGTTAGGCACTCCCTATCCGCAATAATGCAGAGAGTTGGCGCCTAAAAGTAAGCCTGCGCTGCGATACCGCCAGGTTCCCCAACGTGGGTTCGCAATTGATGCAAGTTTCACCGGCTATTGATCAGCGAAGAAATAGCCCGCACCGGTATGACAATGCCGACGCTCTGGTTCAGCATCGAACGAAACAAACATCAGACCATGGCTTTTGGAAGCAGCAGCCGGCGGACACCCAGGCGATCCGGCGAGCATGCTGCCGATCCGATGCGATCGGTCCGGCTTTGGCGCAGCCTAATCCGGCGATGCTGCCAACCCCAGATGCTCTATCAGGAACCGGGCTACCGCGGCGTAAACGGTGCGCCGGTTGGTTCTTTTCAGAAAGCCATGGCCCTCGTCTGCAAACGTGATGTGGCTCACCGGAACGCGACGCTGGCGCAGCGCGGCGACAATCTGCTCGCTTTCCGCCGGTGACACGCGCGTGTCAGTCAGGCCTTGCGCCACAAACAGCGGGCAGACAATCCGGTCCACCTGGTTCAAAGGCGAGAGGTCTTCCAGCAATGCCGCATCACGCACCGGGTCACCATATTCAGCAGCACGGTGCGCCACGCGCCACGGACCCGTGGTTTCGAAGAAGGTCTTCCAGCGTGCGATGCCGTAGAAATCAACGCCTGCGGCCCACAGCTCCGGAAAGCGGGTGAGCGCCGCCAGCACCATCCAGCCGCCGTAGCTTTGTCCCCAGATGGCGATGCGCGCCGGGTCGAACTCGTCCTGCTCGGCCAGCCAGTCTCTGGCGGCGGCAATGTCCCGCACGGCATCGGGGCGTCGTTCGCGGTCGTCCAACGCGGCATAGGCCCGGCCATAGCCCGTGCTGCCGCGCACGTTGGGGATCAGCACGGCAATGTCCATGGCGAGCAGAAGCTGCAAGTCTGGCCGCCAAGTCGGACGCGCTTGGCCCTCCGGCCCGCCATGCACCCACACCACGACGGGCCAGCCGCCTCGGGGCGCCGCACCTGCGGGGCGGGCAAGGAAGGCGGGGATGAGGCGGCCATCGAAGCTTGGAAACTCGACCGGCGTGTAACCCAACGTCTCGTCCGGTACCGGCCCGGCGGCAAACAGCCGCCGCACCGGCGCGCCCCGCACGGCCAGCCAAAGCGCGCTCGGCTGGTCGGGCAGCGCCAAGTCGAACGCCACGGCGCCGCCATCTGGCCGCCAACTGATCTTGGTAATGGTGCCCGCCGGATGCGCCGGCTCGTCCAGCACGGCGCCCGTCGCTGCATCGAGCAGGCGCAGGCGGCTGTAACCGCCCTCATTCACAGTCACCGCCAGCAGCGATTGGTCGGGCGACGCTTCCAGCGCCTCCACGTCAAACGGCGGCGCGTAGAGCAGCGCCGGGTCATCTCCGGGCGCCAGGGTGGCGACGGCCAGATGGTCGCGCCCGCGGTCAGTCAGCAGCCAGAAGGCGGTGCCATCGTGGCGCCACCGGACGGTTTGATGGCGGGCATCGAGGCCGTCCGGCGTCAGCGTCTGGACCGCGCCACTGCCGAGGTCGACGGCAAACAGGTTGGATTGGAAGGTCCGCGGTTCCGCGCCCACCGTGAGTGCCGTTCCCGCCGGGTGCCACGCGCGCAAGCTGTGCGGGCCTTGCATCGGCACGACCCGCCGCTGCGCGCCGGTGGCCAAGTCGATCACCACCGGATCAGCGTGGGCCGGGTGGCGGTTGTTGGCGGTGCAGGCGACCTGGCAGCCGTCGGGTGAGAACGCGCCCCAGCCGAAAATGGTGGCAGGATCGGCCGTCAGCGCCCGGGGCTCGGCGCCGGCGGGGTCCAGCCAGTAAAGCTGGATCCGGTCGTCTCCTGCATTGTCCCGGCCAAACACGGCGCCCCCGCTGGCTGGATGGCCGGCAACGAAGTTGACGGCGTCCGGTCCTCCGCTGCGCGGGCGAGGTGGGGCGCCATCCGCTGGCAGCTCCCACACTTGAGCGGAGCCGGTGGCATCACTGAGGAAGTAGAGCCGTCCATCGGCCGCGTAGCTGGGCGCGGTTGCGGAGGCGGCGGAAAGGAAGCGGTCGAGGGTGGCGTCGATTGTCATGGCGCTCACCCAAGACGGGGCGGCAAGGCGTGTCAAACAAGACTGGACATGCTAAAGCAGATTGACTAAGAAGATTAGCTAATGGAGGCTACCATGAACGCCGTCACGATCCACGCTGCCAAGACGACGCTGTCCCAGCTTGTCAGCCGGGCCGAGGCGGGCGAGGAAGTGGTGCTGAGCCGCGGCAAGCAGACCGTGGCCAAGCTGGTGCCGTTTCATCCAGTGGTCGACAAACGCCAGTTTGGCGCCCTGCGCGGCCAGATCACAGTCGGCCCCGAGTTCTTCGAGCCGCTGCCCGAGGACGAACTCGCCGCCTGGGAGTAACGGGGCGGCGTGCAGCTCCTTCTCGACACCCATGCTCTGCTATGGTGGCTGGCGGGAGATGTGAGCCTGTCGCCACGGGCGCGGGCGGCGGTGGAGGACACGGGCAATGCGGTGTTCGTCAGCGCCGCCTCAGCGTGGGAGATCACCACCAAATACCGCATCGGCAAGCTTCCCGGCGTGGCGGCGATTGCGGCCGATTTAAACGGCGTGATCACCGCCCAAGGCTTTCAGGCGCTGCCGATTGGGATCAAGCACGGCCAGATCGCCGGCAGCCTGCCCGGGCCGCATCGCGATCCGTTCGACCGGATGCTGATCGCCCAGGCCATCCTTGAAAGCCTCACCTTGATCTCGGTGGAAGCGTTGTTCGATAGCTACGGAGTGATCCGGCTGTGGTAGCCGCGGGTCCGCACGGGCAGGCGTTACGGGTCCTCAAAGCGGGGAGGGCGCTTCTCCAAGAAGGCGGCCATGCCTTCCCGCGCGTCCGGATGGGCTGAAAGCTGCGCGGCCTCTGCCTCCTCGCAGGCGGCAGCCGCCTCCCAGCCGCTCGATAAGGTGGCGTGCACCGCCCGCCGCGTGGCCAGGATAGCCGCGGGCGAGGCTGAGGCGATCCGCATCGCCACCGCCCGGGCCGCCGCCTGCAGTTCGGTTCGGGGCACCACGCGGGAAATCAGCCCCAGCTCGTGGGCACGCTGCGCTCCGAAATCCTCTCCCAGCAGCAGCAAATCCAAGGTCTGCGCGCGGCCGAGCAGGTGGGGAAGACGTTGCAGGGCCATGCCCCAGCTTGGTAGCACGCCGAGATAGGCGTCCCCGGTGCGGAACACTGCGTCCGCGGCGGCGATGCGGATGTCGCACATCCAAGCCAGCGCGGTGCCGCCGCCGATGCACCAGCCGCCAATGGCGGCCACCACCGGCTTGCGGCACTGCTCGATCGCCGCCACCGTTCGCCGTGCCAGGCCGCGGAAGGACGCCGAAGCTCCCGGGCTGGTAAGCGTCTGCTGCTCGCGCAAATCGGCGCCGGCGCAAAACGCCCGCTCCCCCGCGCCGGTAAGGATGACGCAGCGGATGTCGCGGCGCTGCTCCAAGTCAGCCAGTGCCGCCTGCAGTGCCTCCAGCATGCGGATCGTCACCGCATTCACCGGCGGATGGTCGAGCCAGATGGTGCCGACGGGGCCCGCCACCCCCACC
>CAXTNN010000112.1:0-2905 GCA_964245545.1 uncultured Acetobacteraceae bacterium
CCACCGGCGGCTCCACCGTGCTCGCCGCCGCCCCGCCCGCCACCACGCATGCCGCCGTGGTGGCCCGCATGCTGGCGGCTGGCTTCGTTCCGGTCGGCCGCACCAACATGACCGAATTCGCCTTTTCGGGCATCGGGCTTAACCCGCATTACGGCACCCCGGCCAGCCCGTGGGACCGTGCCACCCGGCGCATCCCCGGCGGCAGTTCCTCCGGCGCCGGCGTCTCGGTCGCGGATGGCATGGCCTACGCCGCCCTTGGCACCGACACGGGCGGCTCCTGCCGCATTCCGGCGGCGCTATGCGGCGTGGTTGGCTACAAGCCCACGGCGCGCCGTGTGCCGCTTGATGGTGTGCTGCCGCTCGCCTTCAGCCTGGATTCGGTCGGCCCGCTGGCCAACAGCGTCGCCTGTTGCGCAATTGTGGACGCCGTGCTGGCCGGCGAGGCGCCCTGCCCACCCCCGGTCCGCAGCCTGGCCGGCGCCCGGCTCGCCCTTCCCGACCAGATCGTGACCGAGGGCATGGACGCGCCCACGGCCGCCGCGTTCGACCGTGCCCTGAAGGCGCTTTCCGCCGCGGGCGCCCGTATCGAGCGGGTGCATTTCGCCCCGCTTGGGCGCATCGGCGCCACCACGGCGCGCACCAGCTTTGCCGCCTGCGAGGCCTATGCCTGGCACCGCGGCCTGCTCGCGCGCGGCGGCAGCCAGTATGACCCGCGCGTCCGGGTTCGCATCGAGGGCGGCGCCAGCGCCAGCGCCGCCGATTACCTGGACGTTCTGGCCGGGCGCCGCACGATCATCGCCGAAATGAACCGCCTGACTGCGCCGTTCGACGCCCTGGTGATGCCCAGCGTCCCCGCCATTCCCCCGCCGATTGCCGAGCTCGAAGCGGATGACGCCGCGTTCTCCCGGGTGAACGCGCTCATGCTGCGCAACACCTCGCTCGGCAATTTCCTCGACCGTTGCGCCATCAGCCTACCCTGCCACCACCCTGGCGAGCCTCCGGCCGGGCTGATGCTGATGGGCGAAACGGGCGCCGATGGCGGCTTGTTCGCGCTGGCAATGGCAATTGAGGCCGCACTCGCCAACAACGGGTAGGCTGCCCGCTCTGGGCTGAGGTTTTGGTCCTTAATCCCCCGAGTCGCACCCGCGCTCGAAGGAAAACAATCCATCGCGCTGAGTTAACGACGCTTTCTATCCGCTATAACGCTATCAGAATGGGATTGGCTTCCCAAGCCGCTTTTGTTCTGTATATGTTCACTGCACCGATGATGCAGCAGGCCATCCCTTCCGGGCTCAACGCCCCCTCTTGGGCCCCCTCCAAGCTCAATGCCCTGCGTACACGGATAGCCCGCCTGGAACGGCGCCCGTCTACCCTCCGCACCAGCGTATTGCGCTTCGGCGTGCCTGCTATCGACGCCCATCTCCCCGGTGGCGGCCTGCTGCGCGGCGCTCTGCACGAGGTGGCCGGCGCCGGGCTTGACGCTGAACATGCCGCCACCGCAGCGCTGTTGCTCGCCGGGCTTCTGGGCCAGCAGCGCGGCGGTCCCGTGCTTTGGGCCGTAGCACGCCCCGACCTGTTCGCCCCCGGCCTGGCCGCCGCCGGCCTGCACCCGGATCGCGTGGTGTTCGCCGAAGCAGGGCGGGACGTGGCCTTGGTGATGGAAGAGGCCCTGCGCCATTCCGGCTTGGCCGCCGTGGTGGGCGAAGTGGGCAAGCTCAGCCTCACCACCTCGCGGCGGCTGCAATTGGCGGCGGAGGGCTCCGGCGTCATTGCCTTTGCCCTGCGCCGGATGCGCTTGGCATCCGACCCGGCGCTTGCCGAGCCAAATGCAGCGGTCACCCGCTGGCGGGTGGCCCCCCTGCCCTCGCCGCCGCCGCTGCCGCATGCGCCCCACGTGCCGGGCCTCGCCCGTGCCCGCTGGCGGCTGGATCTGGTGCGCTGCCGCGGTGGCGCTCCCGCAACCTGGACGGTGGAGGCTCCCGATGCGCAGGGTCATCTCACTCTGGCTGCCGACCTTTGCCACCGACCGGTTGCGTCACGCGAACAGCGCGCTGCCGGCTGACGCCCCGCTCGTCACCCGCCAGCATAACGGCCGCCGCACCGTGATTGCGGCGGCCGACGCAGCGGCCCAGGCGCTCGGCCTGCACCCCGGCCAGCCGCTGGCCCAGGCGCAAGCCATGGTGCCCGGTCTCGCCATCATGGACTCTGACCCGGCGGGTGACGCCGCCTTCCTGTCCGGCTTGGCCGCCTGGTGCCTGCGCTTCTCCCCACTCACCGCGCCTGACACCGACGGCATCTGGATCGACGCCACCGGCACCACCCATCTGCATGGCGGTGAGGCGGCCATGCTGCAGACCCTGGTCTCGCGTTTAGCGGCCAGCGGCCTTGCCGCCCGCGCCGCCATCGCCGACACTCCCGGTGCCGCCCATGCCCTTGCCCGTTACAGTGGCGGACAAGTAACGATTGCCTCCCAAGCCGCCACCGCCGCCGCCATCGCCCCCCATCCCGTGGAGGCGCTGCGCCTGGACGCGGAGGCCACTGCCACCTTGCGCCGCCTGGGTGTGGAAACCGTGGCCGCGCTGGCCGCAATCCCCCGCGCTCCCCTGGCCCGCCGTTTTGGCGACGCCGTGCTGGCCCGGGTGGACCAGGCGCTCGGCCGCACGCCCGAGCCCATCACCCCGATCACTCCGCCCGGCCTGCCGCAAGCCCGGCTGGCCTTCCCCGAGCCGCTGCTCACCGCCGAAAGCTTTGTCGCCGTCATCGCCCGCCTCGTGCGCCGGGTCTGCGCCACCCTCGAACGCACCGGCACCGGCGCCCGCCAGCTCGATCTGGTGTTTGAACGGGTCGACGGCAGCGTGCAGGCAATCCGCACCGGCACCGCCCAGCCTTCGCGCGACCTTCGCCA
>CAXTNN010000112.1:2915-10856 GCA_964245545.1 uncultured Acetobacteraceae bacterium
CCGCCTGCTGAGCGAACGGGTGGAGGTGATCGACCCGGGTTTGGGCGTGGAGGCCATGCGCCTGGTGGTGCCGTTGGCCGAGCCGCTTGCCTACCATCAGGTGGCCACCCTCATCACTCAGGCCGAGGCGGACGTGTCGTTGCTGGTGGACCGCCTAGTCAACCGGCTGGGCGCCCACCGGGTCTGGCGCGCTGCCCCCGTGGAAAGCGACGTGCCGGAGCGGTCGGTGCGCCGGGTCTCAGCCGTGGCGCCTTCGAGCGGCATTGGCTGGCCTGGTTGGGGCCGTCCGACCCGGCTGCTGCACCCGCCGCAGCCGGTGCAAGCCATTTCCGCCCTGCCCGACCAGCCGCCCGTGGCCTTCACCTGGCGCCGCCACCGCTACCGCATCCGCCGCGCCGACGGCCCCGAACGTGTCACTGGCGAATGGTGGCGTCAGGACGGCGAGCGTACCGCGGTGCGGGATTACTGGCAGGTGGAAGACGAATCTGGCCGCCGCTTTTGGCTCTATCGCCGCGGTGACGGCCAGGACGCCGCCACAGGCGACCTGCGCTGGTTCCTGCAAGGTGTGTTCTGATTCCCATTGTCACCCCCCTGCTCAATGTGTATAACTCACCCACCTCATACACATCGAGGGCACTATGCGCACGAACATCGACATCGACGACACGTTGTTGGCTGAGGCCATGGCGGCGACCGGGCAAACCACCAAGAAGGCCACGGTGGAGGAGGCGTTGCGCTTGGCGGTTCGGTTGGCGCAGCAGAAAACTGCCTTGGAGGCAATGGCAGGGTTTGGCTGGGACGGCGATTTGGACGCAATGCGCGAAGGCCGCGTCTTCTGATCGTCGTCGATACTTCGGTTTGGATCGGCCATCTGCGCAACCACTCCTCACCACAAGTGAGTTTATTGCGTATGGCGGGTTCAAGCCGGGATCGAATTGTGGTTGGCGACATCGTCCTGCTGGAAGTCCTTCAAGGCGTGCAGAACGACGTCCGCGCTGCTGCCATGGAGCGCTGGATGCGAACGTTTGCCCTCATGCCCATGCTGAGTGCCGACCTGGCCGTACAAGCCGCCCGCCATTACCGCCTGCTCCGCACCCGCGGCGTCACCATCCGCAAGACCGCCGACCTGGTCATCGGCAGCTTCTGCCTGTCCCGCAGCCTGCCGCTGCTGCATGACGACCGTGATTTCGACCACATGGAGCAGCATCTCGGACTGGCGGTGGTGCGCGCCTGACATCGCGGTGGCATCATGACTGCCACCGTTCTGCCTTTCCAAGCTGGCGGCACTTCGGAGCGGCCTAAGCCTGCAGCGCTCCCCCGATACGCCGAGCTGCAAGTCACCTCCAACTACTCCTTCCTGCGCGGCGCCAGCCACGTGGAGGAGTTGCTGCTCACTGCCAAGGCGCTGGGCCTGGAAGCGCTCGCCATCACCGACCGCAACACCCTCGCCGGAATGCTGCGTGCCCACGGCCGTGCCGCAGAAGTGGGCATGCGCCTGGTGGTCGGCTGCCGGCTTGACCTGCGCGACGGCACTTCCCTGCTCGCCTATCCCACCAATCGCCCGTCCTACTCCCGCCTGTGCCGCTTGCTGACCAAAGGGAAACAGCGTGCCGGCAAAGGCGCCTGCTTCCTCGATTGGGACGACGTGGCGGACCACGCCGAGGATCTGCTCGCCACCCTGCTGCCCGGCGCCGACGACACGGTCACAACCAATCTGCGCCGCCTGCATGACGCGTTTGGCGACCGCGCCTATTGTGCCCTCACCCTGCGCCGCCGGCCCGGTGACGCCGTGCGCTTGCACCGCCTGGCCGAGATGGCGCAAGCCGCGCGGGTCGCCACCGTCGCCACCGGAGACGTGCTATACCACGCGCCGCATAGGCGTATCCTACAGGACGTGATAAGCTGTATCCGCGAGGGCTGCACCATCGAGGCCGCCGGGCATCGCTTGGAACGCTTTGCCGACCGGCACTTGCGCACGCCGGAGGAAATCGCCCGTCTATTCGCCGATCATCCGGACGCCGTGGCCCGCAGCCTCGAAATCACCGAACGCTGCCGATTCTCGCTCGCCGAACTGCGCTACCAATACCCCAACGAAACCGAACTGGCCGGCGAGACCGCACAACAGGCGCTCGAACGCCACACCTGGGCCAGCCTCCCCGACCGCTATCCGGACGGCGCCCCGCCCGAAGTGCTGCAGCAAATCCGCCACGAACTGGCGCTCATCGCCCAGCTCGGCTACGCGCCCTATTTCCTCACCGTCAACACCATCGTCCGCCAAGCGCGCAGCATGGGCATCCTCTGCCAAGGGCGTGGCTCGGCCGCCAATTCCGCCGTGTGCTTCGTGCTCGGCATCACCGCCATCAACCCGGTGGAAGCCAGCTTGCTGTTCGAGCGATTCGTCTCCGCCGAACGCCACGAACCGCCGGATATCGACGTGGACTTCGAGCACGAGCGGCGCGAAGACATCATCCAGTGGATCTACCGGCATTACGGCCGCAACCGCGCCGCGCTCTGTGCCACCGTCGTGCGCTACCGCTCCCGCGGCGCCGTGCGCGAGGTGGGCAAGGTGATGGGCCTCACCGAAGACATCACCGGCGCGCTCGCCTCGCAAGTGTGGGGCTGGTCAGAGGACGGGGTAGAGGAAAAACACGCCGCGCAACTCAACCTCAACCTGTCTGACCGCAGGCTGCGGCTGACGCTGGACATCGCTCGTGAGCTGATCGGCCACCCGCGCCACATGTCGCAACACCCGGGCGGCTTCGTGCTCACTCAGGACGAGCTGGCCGACCTCGTCCCCATCGAACCCGCCTCCATGCAGGACCGCCAGGTCATTGAGTGGGACAAAGACGACATCGACATCCTCAAGTTCATGAAGGTCGACATCCTGGGCCTGGGGATGCTCGGCTGCATGCGCCGCGCGTTTGACCTTTTGGCAGCGCACCGCGGCGTACGGCATGATATCGCCAGCATCCCCCGGGACGATGAACCCACTTACGCCATGATCCAGAAGGCCGACACGCTTGGCACCTTTCAGATCGAGAGCCGGGCGCAAATGTCCATGCTGCCCCGGCACAAGCCAGCCAAGCTCTACGACCTTACCATCCAGGTGGCCGTGGTCCGCCCCGGCCCGATCCAAGGCGACATGGTGCACCCCTACCTGCGCCGCCGGGCCGGGCTGGAAGAGCCGGAGTACCCGCACCCGGACCTCAAGCGCGTGTTAGGCAAAACCTTAGGCGTGCCGCTGTTCCAGGAACAGGCAATGCAGGTCGCCATCACCTGCGCCGGCTTCACCCCGGGCGAGGCCGACCAGTTGCGCCGCGCCATGGCCACCTTCAAGCAGACCGGCGGGGTCAGCCATTTCCGCGACAAGATGATCAACGGCATGGTCGAACGCGGCTACACCGCCGAGTTCGCCGCCCGCACCTTCAAGCAGATCGAAGGCTTCGGCTCCTACGGCTTTCCCGAAAGCCACGCCGCCTCGTTCGCGCTGATTGCCTATGCCAGCGCCTGGATGAAGTGCCACCACCCCGATATCTTCTGCGCCGCGCTGCTGAACGCGCAGCCGATGGGCTTCTACGCCCCCGCCCAGATCGTCCGCGACACGCGCGAGCACGGCGTGGCGGTGCGCCCCGTCTGCGTCAATGCCAGCGAGTGGGATTGCACGCTGGAGCCGGATGGCCGCTTCATGGCCGTGCGGTTGGGCATGCGCATGGCCCGCGGCCTGGCGCAAGCGGACGCCGACACCATCATCGCCCGCCGTGCGCACGGCTATGCCACCGTCGCAGAGCTATGGCAGCGCGCCGGCGTGAAACTTGCGGCGCTGGAGCGGCTGGCGGAGGCCGATGCGTTCACCGCCCTGGGCATGGACCGGCGCCAGGCTTTGTGGGCGGTGCGTGGTTTGGGCGAGGCGCCGCCGCCCTTGCTGCAGGCAACGACCCATGCCGAACCAGACGTCACTTTCACCGCCATGTCGCAAGGCCGCGAAGTGGTGGAGGACTACCAAACCACCGGCCTCACCTTGCGCGAACACCCGGTCAGCTTTCTGCGCGCCGAACTGGCTGCGCGCGGCATGGTCACGTGCCAGGACCTTGCCACCATGCGGGAGAACAAGCGCGTCACCGTGCCAGGCATTGTGCTGGTGCGGCAAAAGCCCGGCAGCGCCAAGGGCGTCATGTTCATCACCATCGAGGACGAGACTGGCATTGCCAACCTGGTGCTTTGGCCCAGCCTGTTCGAGAAGCAGCGTAGGCTGGTCCTATCCGCGGGCATGATCGCCTGCCGCGGCCGGGTGCAGCGGGAGGGCGAGGTGGTGCATGTGGTGGTCGAACACCTGATCGACCTGTCGCGCGAGTTGCGTTCGGTCGGCTCGCGCGAGCTGCCCTTCCCCATCACGCGCGGCCGCGGCGACGGCGCCACCCATCCCGGCAGCGCCGACGGGCGCGAGCAAGTCGCCGCCGCCCAGTTCCGCACCCGCGACATCTACTCGCCCGAGCGTCTGTCCACCGGCATCAAGGTGCCGACGCGCGACTTCCGCTAGAGCAGAACCGCCTGACTGGATTCAGTCAAAGCGGAAGCATCAGGCAGATCCGGCCATCCATGCTTCAGCATCTGCGCCCGCGGCTATGCGCATAGGCGTGGACGCATCGGTTGCCGCGCGCCAAACCGCCTCGGCCACGTCCGACGCGTATGTGACCGGCCCGACACTTTCCTGGAAACTGGTCAGCATGCGTTTGATCAGCGCGGCGTAGTCGGGGTGGTCCAAACCACGCAGATGCGCGCGCGCGTTGTCGCCGAAGCGCGTCTCGGGCGACCGCCCCGGCAGGACAAGCCGCACGCGAACGCCAAATGGCTCCACCTCCAGTGCCAATGACTCGGTGAATGCGTTCACCGCCGCCTTGCTGGCCGTATAAAGGCCCACCATCGGCAGCGTCTTGAGGGTGACCGTGGATGTGACGTTGATCACCACGCCGGATCGGCGTTGGCGGAACTGCGGCAACACTGCCTGAGTCATCGCCAGCGTGCCGAAGGTGTTCGTCTCGAACAGCGCGCGGGCCGCCTCCAGAACCGTGAGTTCGACCGGAGCCGGAACGCTAAAGCCGGCATTGTTGACCAGCACGTCTATGGGGCCGGCTTCGGCAACAGCATGGTCGATGCTGCCCTGGTCGGTGACGTCCAGCTCCAGAACACGCAGGCGCTCGGATGCTGGCAGCACCTCTGCATCCGGCCTCCGCATGGTCGCCACCACGTTCCAGCCGCGATGGAGGAACAGCCGGGCGGTCTCTAGGCCAAAACCCGACGAGCAGCCGGTGATCAGTATCGTAGGCATCGAGCAACTCCAAACTGCGAGGACGAGCCCAAAGTGGACCGCCTTTCAGGACCTACTATGCTCCTGCATCCTAAATTTGCTGAAATGGGCCCTGACGTAGTGGTTGATGCCCTGTCGGAGGTGGTCGCCCTGTTGCAGCCGGCCCAGATCGCTATGCCCGCACGGCGTATGCGATGATTGGCGGCTTCCAATCGCTAAAGCGTGAAACCGTGCAAGTCGCTGATGGTTAGCCGCTCGGCCAAAAGTGCCGTTGCCCGCTCCAGCCCGTCCAACGCGGCGGCGACTTTGCCAGCGGGCGGCGAGCGAGACAGCAGGGCGATCACTGGCCGTTCACCCGCGGCCAGCCCGGCCAAGCGCTGCTCGATCGCTTGCGCACGTGCCATGGCCGCTGGGTCCGGCTCGGCCACCGCCACCGCCAACAGCCGGGCCCAATGCACGCACTCCAATAACGCCGGAACCGGCCGCTCCAGCTCCAGCCGGCGCAGCCCCAAGCGGCCGATCGTCAACGGCAGCAAGGCGAGGCGCAGATCGGCCAATTGCCGGTCCACATTGCGCAGCGCCACGATCGGCGCCGCTCCCGCCTCGCCGGCAAGCCGGGCCCGGCACGTTCCCACCACCTCGGCCAAGGCAAGCAGCGCATTGGCGCCGGAACGAGCCACCTGGTCCCGCGTCCGCACCGGCAGCACCAGCACCGCGACCAAAATGGCCGCCGCGGCGCCCACTGCGGTCTCCTCCAGCCGCAACACCAGCAAGGAGTCGGTGTTGCTGCCGAGCAAGCCATAAAGCAGGCCGAGCAGCACCGTGACGCAGAAAATCCCCAGCGTGTAGGATACCAGAAAGAAGTAGTACATGCCGAATACGGCGGCAAACAGCAGCACCGCCTCGATCAGTCCATGCCCGCCCAATACCGTCGCCAACAGCAGGCCGGCCGCAAGCCCCAGCAAGGTGCCGCCCACCCGTTGCAACCCGCGGGTCACCGTATCGCCACGCGAGCGGGTGTTGAGGAACACGACGTAGGTGGAGATCACCGCCCAAAACCACCGCTGCGGCGACACTGCCATGCCGCCCGCCATGGCGATGGCCGAGGCGAGCGTCACCCGCAGCGCAATTCGCCACGCCAAGGGACCCGGCGGCAGTCTTGGCACCGCCAAGCTGGCGTCCAGCCGGCTGTCACCAGCTTGTGTTGGCGCCACTGAAAGCCCCTCCGCCGCCTCCCCAAGCGCCGAGGCCGCGCGCGTGATATCGGCCAAGGCCGCCGCAATGGGGGAGCGGGACGGTGCGACGGGGGCGCGCGTCAGGTCCCGCGCCGACCAGCGGCCCCGGCGCAAGCGGCGCTGATGCACCACGAACTGGGCGGCCTGCCGTGACGCCAATGGCCCGGTGGCCGCGTCCATCGGCAATGCTGCCAGCCGGGCCGCGGCCAATTCCAGGTCCATCAGCCGCAGCCGGGTTTGGGTGCTTCCCGCCGGGTCTAGAATGGCAAGCTGGTCGTCGGCCGCCAAAGCCGCTTCGGTCAGCCGCGCCAGGCTGCGCTGCAGTTTCCAGCCGCCGCTTGCCCGGCTGCGCACCAGGGCCGCCGTGTCGAGCACGGCGGCGGCACGGCCCTGCACTGCCTGGATCGTGCGCCGCAGTTGCGCGCCGGGCCGCATCGGCAGCAGCACGAAACAGGCAAACCAGGTCACGGGCACAGCAACCGCGACCGAGAGCAGTTGCAGCGGCAACGTCCCCACCGGCAGGCGAAGGTAAAGCCCGATATAGCAGGCGATGATGATCATCAGGCCCTGGCCGATGGCGCGCGGTCCGCGGCCCTGCAGCAGGAAGCACACGAACACCAAACCGAGAAACAACGCGTCCCCGGCGAACACGGCGTCGCGCAGCAGCGTGGTTCCGGCTGCACCCAGCATGGCAGGCAGCGCCAGTAGCAGCAGCGTCTGCTCGCGCTGCCGCCGGGTGGGCTCCCGCATCAGGAAGGCGGCCATGAGGCTGAACACGATCCCTGGCGCGGTCGCAATCGCCGTTTCGCCCATCAGCCGGCTCAGCGGGGCCATGGCGCAGGTGCAGAGGAACACCGCCACCGTGCCGCGGGCGGCCATCAGCAACCGCAGCATGCCCGGATCGGCGGCCACCATGCGGTCCCACAGGGCAAGCGCGGCCAGGCCGATGGTTTTGGCGGCCCAGCGCGTCCGTCGTCTTCGCAGGTGCAGCATAATGCCACCATAACGGCGGTGCCGCGGACGACAAAGCCGAAGTCCTGGCAGGTGACATGGATTTCGGCCGCTGCCGTGCTACTCCTCGCCCCTCGCATGATCGTGACCGCAATGACTGCCGCCGCCTTGCTGATCGAGGCCGCGTTGGGCTACCCGGCCTGGCCGCTGCGCCGGTTCGGTCACCCGGTGATGGCCGTGGGCGCCGCCGTCACCACCCTGGAACGCCGCCTGAACCAGGGGCGGCACCGCCGCCTACGCGGCATCCTGGCGCTGGCTCTGCTGCTGGCGGCGACTGGCTTGCCGGCTTGGGCGCTGCAAACCGCCGTGCTCGCCGCCCCCCGTCCGTTCGCCCTGGTGCTGCTCGCCCTGGCGGCCGCCACGCTGCTGGCCCAGCGCAGCCTGTGGGAC
>CAXTNN010000113.1:0-10744 GCA_964245545.1 uncultured Acetobacteraceae bacterium
TGTCCGCACCGGGCCGCTCGCCCTGCCGGCGCCCGCCGCCGCCGCCCATGCCAGCGGTACGGCGGTGGAGCTGTTCCTGCGCCCCGAGCATGTGCGGCTGGAGCCGGTGAACGGCCACGTGCCGCCCGGCTCGCTGGTGGCCGATGTGCGCGACAGCGTGTTCCTGGGCTCGCTCACCCGCGTGCGCGTCAGCCTGCCGGACCTGCCGGACAACCCTGGGATATGGGCCGACATCCCGAGCGAGCAGGCGGGGGCAATGCGCCCGGGTCACCGCGTGGTCGCCACCTGGGACGGCGCGGCGCCCCGGGTGCTGGCGCCGCTAGACTAGGCAATCAAGGCGGATGACCCTGCAAGACCTCCGCTACGTCGTCGCCCTGGCCGAGCACGGCCACTTCGGCCGTGCCGCCGCCGCTTGCAACATTGCCCAGTCGACCCTCAGCACCCAGATCAAGGGCCTGGAGCAGCGGCTTGGCGTCACGCTGTTTGAGCGGACCACCAAATCCGTGAGCGTCACCGCCATCGGCGCCGAGATCGCCGGGCGGGCGCGCCAGGTACTCGCCGATGTCGAGGCCATCGTCAGCATCGGGCAGCAGATATCCGGGCCGCTGGCTGGACGGTTCAGCCTCGGCGTCATCCCCACGCTCGGCCCGTATCTGCTGCCCTGGCTGGTTCCGGCGCTGCAGCAGGACTACCCGGAGCTGCGCCTGGCGTTGCGCGAGGACCTGACGGCGCCGCTGCTGGAACGGCTCGGCTCCCACCGGTTGGACGCGGCGCTGGTGGCGCTGCCGGTTCCCGACGACCGGCTGGAGACGCTGCCGCTGTTCGATGAGCCGTTCTGGTTTGCCGAGCCCCAAGGCCGCAAAGCCGGCCGCAGCGCTCCCGCGGCCAAGGTCATGAAGGAGGACGAGCTGGCCGGGCAGCGCCTGCTGCTGCTCACCGAAGGCCATTGCCTGCGCGACCAGGCTTTGGCGATCTGCCGCAATGCCGACCGCGACTCCGAGGGGGATTTCCGCGCCACCAGCCTCGAGACCATTCTGCAAATGGTGGCGACCGGCATGGGCAGCACGCTGCTGCCGGCGCTGGCGTGCAACGACGTGCGGAGCCGTGCCGTCTCGCTGCGGCCGCTGGAGGCGGGGGTCGGGCGGCGCATCGGACTGGTTTGGCGCCGCAGCTACCCGCGGCTGCGCGACCTCCAGTTGCTGGCCGAGACCCTGCGCAGCCACCTGCCGCACGGCGTCACCGCCTGCAATTAATCGTTCCACTCAATAGCTGCCGCCTCGACAATCAATTTCCCACCGGCACACGCTGGCGCTACGGTGCGCCGGGTTGGCAAGGGCAGGCGCCGATTTCGAGGCGCAGGTCGGACCCACGACACGTCCAACGTGACAGGAGAAACACCATGGATGGTATGACCGAGACCAAGGCGGCGGGCGGGTGCCCGGTGGCCCACGGCCGTTCTCGCCGGGGCAATCGCGAATGGTGGCCGCAGCAACTCAGCGTCGCCACGCTCAGCCAGCATTCGGCGCGGGCCACCCCGATGGACCCAGGCTTCAACTATGCCGAGGAGTTCAAGACCCTCGACCTCGACGCCGTCATCCAAGACCTCCATGGCTTGATGACCGACTCGCAGGATTGGTGGCCGGCCGATTTCGGCCACTACGGCGGCCTGTTCATCCGCCTGGCATGGCACAGCGCCGGCACCTACCGCACCACCGATGGCCGTGGCGGCGCCGGGGGCGGGCAGCAGCGCTTCGCCCCGCTGAATAGCTGGCCGGACAACGCCAACCTCGACAAGGCGCGCCGCCTGCTTTGGCCGATCAAGCAGAAATACGGCCGCAAGCTCTCCTGGGCTGACCTGTTCGTGCTGGTTGGCAACGTCGCGCTGGAATCGATGGGCTTTAAGACCTTCGGCTTCGCCGGCGGCCGCGCCGACACCTGGGAGCCGGAAGAGCTCTACTGGGGCCCGGAAGGGACCTGGCTCGGCGACGAGCGCTACAGCGGCGAGCGCCAGCTCGAAACCTCGTTGGGCGCCGTGCAGATGGGCCTGATCTACGTCAACCCGGAAGGCCCCAACGGCAAGCCCGACCCGCTCGGCTCGGCGCACGACATCCGCGAGACCTTCGCGCGCATGGCGATGAACGATGAGGAGACCGTGGCCCTGATCGCCGGCGGCCACACCTTCGGCAAGACCCATGGCGCGGGCGACCCGTCTTTTGTCGGCGCGGAGCCGGAAGGCGGCACCATCGAGGACCAGGGCCTCGGCTGGCGCAGCAAGCACGGCACCGGCTTCGGGCCGGACGCCATCACCGGCGGCCCGGAAGTGATCTGGTCGCAAACGCCCACCACCTGGAGCAACCACTACTTCGACAACCTGTTCAAGTACGAGTGGGAGCTCACCAAGAGCCCGGCCGGCGCCTACCAGTGGCAGGCCAAGGATGCCCCTGCCGATATCCCCGACGCGCACGACCCGGCGAAGAAGCGCCTTCCCACCATGCTCACATCCGACCTGGCCCTGCGGATGGACCCGGCCTACGAGAAGATCTCGCGCCGGTTTTACGAGCATCCGGATGAGTTCGCCGATGCCTTTGCCCGCGCCTGGTTCAAGCTCACCCATCGCGACATGGGCCCGATCCAGCGCTACATCGGCCCGCTCGTCCCCAAGGAGCGGCTGATCTGGCAGGACCCGATCCCCGCCGTCGACCACCCGCTGGTCGATGCGCAGGACATCCAGGCGCTGAAGGGGCAGATCCTCGCCGCCGGGCTCACGGTTCCGCAGCTCGTCTCCACCGCATGGGCGTCCGCCTCGACGTTCCGCGGGTCGGACAAGCGCGGCGGTGCCAACGGCGCCCGCATCCGGCTGGCGCCGCAGAAGGACTGGCCGGTGAACGATCCGCCGGAGCTGGCCCGCGTGCTGCAGGTGCTTGAAGGGGTGCAGTCGGCGTTCAACGCGCAGGCCGCCGGCGGCAAGAAGGTGTCGCTGGCCGACCTGATCGTGCTCGGCGGCTGTGCCGCGGTGGAGCAGGCGGCCAAGGCGGCGGGGACGGACATCACCGTGCCGTTCACGCCGGGCCGCATGGACGCGCTGGCGGAGGAGACCGACGCCGCGTCCTTCGCGCCGCTGGAGCCGACCGCCGACGGGTTCCGCAACTACTACGAAGGCGCCCAATTCATGGCGCCGGAGGAGGCTCTGGTCGACCGGTCCGAGCTGTTGCGGCTGACGGCACCGGAAATGACGGTGCTGGTCGGCGGGCTGCGCGTGCTCGGCGCCAACGCCAAAGGCTCCAATCAGGGCGTGTTCACGCACCAGCCGGGCAAGCTGACGAACGACTTCTTCGTCAACCTGCTTGACATGAGCACGGAGTGGCAGCCCACCGCCTCCGACAACGCCTTTGAGGGCCGCGACCGCGCGACCAAGCAGCCGCGCTGGACGGCAACCCGCGTCGACCTCATCTTCGGCTCGCACTCGCAACTGCGCGCCTTTGCCGAGGTCTATGGCTGCACCGATGCGCAACCGAAGTTCGTGCAGGACTTCGTGTCGGCCTGGACCAAGGTGATGAACGCCGACCGTTACGACCTGAAGTAAGACAAGGATCAGGTTGGAAGCATAACGTCAGCCAAAGGCCCTCTCCCTGCGGGAGAGGGTTGGGTGAGGGGCCAACGGGCACCATCGACCGGGCGTGCCCCTCACCCCGCCCCTCTCCCGTAGCGAGAGGGAGAGACTGCGGAGAACGCTAACTCCTATCCCGCAAGCCGCCCCAGCAGCCGCGCATGGCTGCGCAGCCCGCCGCGGAAACACCGCCAGTCGAACTTCTCGTTCGGGCTGTGCACCTGGTCGTCCGACAGGCCGAAGCCGATCAGCAACGAGTCCAGCGCCAGCAACCGGCGCATGCTCTCCACCACGGGAATGGACCCGCCGCAGCCGGCCAGCACCGCCGGGCGGCCATATTCCTCCGCCACCGCGGCCTGCGCCGCCTGCACCCAGGGCGAGTCCGAGGCCACCTCAATCCCCGGCGCCGAAGCGAATTGGGCGAACTCCGCCCGTGCATCCGGCGGCAGGCGGCTGGTCACGAACTGCTTGAAGCCCTCGAACACGGCCGCCGGGTCCTGCCCCGGCACCAGGCGGAACGACACCTTGGCCGACGCTTGCGAGGCGATCACCGTCTTGCTGCCCGGCCCGGTGTAGCCGCCCCAAATGCCGTTGATGTCGGCCGTCGGTCGCGCCCATAGCCGCTCCAGCGCCGTGCGCCCCCGCTCGCCCACCGGGCTGGCCAGGCCGATCTCGCCCAGATACGCTGCTTCGTCGAAGCCCAGCCCGGCCCATTGCTCGCGCTGCACCGGCGGCACCTCGCGCACCCCGTCATAAAAGCCGGGGAGCTGGATGCGCCCGTCCGCGTCCTGCAATTCGCCCAGGATGCGGGTCAGCGCATTGATCGGGTTCAGCGCCGAGCCGCCATACATGCCGGAGTGGAGGTCCCGCTTGGCAGCGTGCAGCGTCACCTCGGCATACACCATGCCGCGCAGCCCCGTGGTGATTGCGGGGGTGTCGACGTCCCACATCGCCGTGTCGCTGATGATGGCGATGTCGGCCGCCAGAGCCTCGCGATGCTCGCGCAGGAACGGCTCGAGATTGACGCTGCCCACCTCCTCCTCGCCCTCGATCAGCACGGTGACGGGGCAGGGCGGTCCGCCGGCGGCCTCGTGCCAGCCCCGCAGCGCTTCCAGCCACATCATCACCTGGCCTTTGTCGTCCACCGCACCGCGCGCCACGATGCGCGGCCCGTTGGGGCCCTCGGTGATCACCGGGTCGAAGGGCGGGCTGGTCCAGAGTTCCAGCGGCTCGGGCGGCTGCACGTCGTAATGGCCGTAATAGAGCAGGCGCGGCCCGGCTCCGCTGCCGGGATGGTGCGCCAGCACCACGGGGTGCCCCGCCGTCGGCACCACTTGGGCGGCGAACCCGATGGACGCCAACTGGGCACGCAACCATTCCGCCGCCGCCGTACAATCCGCCGCATGGGTCGGTTGCGCACTGACGCTGGGGATGCGCAGCAGGCTCAGCCAGCGGTCGCGGCTGGCGTCCAGCCCCGCCTCGATGTGGTCGAGCACAGCATTCAGGGGCGTCGTCATTGCGTTGCTCCGTA
Organism: uncultured Acetobacteraceae bacterium; assembly: GCA_964245545.1. Lineage (GTDB taxonomy): Bacteria > Pseudomonadota > Alphaproteobacteria > Acetobacterales > Acetobacteraceae > LMUY01. Next base: position 5,139 of record CAXTNN010000113.1, read on the forward strand.
GGTTCGCAGGAACATGTCCACGGCCGAGTCCACGATCCGTTGCGCGTCAGCCTCGCCCAGCTCCGTCAGCAAGCCCAGCCGCAACTGCATGCCGACATGGGTCTGGCACAGGGCAAAGAACTGGTCGGCCGCGAAGGACGGGTTGGCGATGGCCAGTTGGCCGGCCGCAACCTGCTCCGTCAGCCAGGACGACATGACGGCGGTGGCGCGCTGGGGGCCGCTTTCATAGAAAATCCGCGCCAATTCCGGGAATTTGGACGCTTCCGAGACGGTGACGCGGTACATGGTGATGCCACAGGAGGACATCATCATGCCCAGCATGCGCAGCCCGATCCCGCACAGCCCGGCGCGCGTGCCAGTCTCCAGCTTGGCGCCGTCGAACACCACCGCGAGCCGCTCGGCGCACTCCGCAGCCACCCAGGCGGCGAACAGGTCGGCCTTGTTTTCGAAATAATTGTAGAGCGTCCCCTTGGAGACGCCCGCGCAGCGCGCGATGCGGGACATGCTCGCCCCCTCATACCCGTCCAGCGAGAAGACTTCCGCGGCGCCCCGAAGAATCAGTCGCTGCTGCTGCTTCTCCAATGAGAGCGCGTCTGACCCTGTGTCCAACCTGCCCTCTCTTTGCGTCTCCTGGGTTGACCTTCGCCCCAAACCATCGTTGTTGTCAAAACGCCTGACCGATCGGTCAATCTCCCGGCGGCATGGCCGCTTGTGACGGAGCTGCGAGTATTGTGAAGCCGTATAGAGTGGCGATTGGGCTCGGACTTCTGGTCTCCGGCTGCAATCTCGGGCCGAACTTTGCGGCTCCACATCTGTTCTCCCCCGGAAGCTGGTTCGCCAGCCGCCCGCCGCCGCCCAAGACGCCCAGCATGGTCGCCAACGAGCCGGTGGACCCGGCGTGGTGGAAGCTGTTCAACGACCCGATCCTGACCGAACTCGAGCAACGGGCGGCGCAGGCCAACTTCGATGTCCGCCTTGCCACGGTACGGCTGGCGGAAAGCAGGGCGCAGGGGGGTGTCACAGCCGCGCAAGAATACCCAAACGCCAATTCCAACGGCTCCTACACGCGGGAGAAGATCGCCGACCGTGGCGTGATCGGGCTGCTGGGCGCGGGCGGCAGCAGCAGCGGCGGGACCGGCACCGGCAACACCGCCAGCACCCCGGGGACCTCTGCCAATGGCCTGTCCGGCACCAATGGCGGCATTCCCACCTCCGTTGTCTCCAGCGGAGCCGCCAGCACCCACGTGCCGTCGTTCAACCTGTGGCAGGCCGGGTTCGACTCCTCCTGGGAACTGGATTTCTGGGGCCGGGTGCGGCGCCAGGTTGAGTCTGCCGACGCCTCGCTGCTCGCCTCAGCCGAGTCGCGCCGCAACTCGCTGGTGAGCACCCTGGCCGAGCTGGCGCGCGACTACATGCAGCTCCGCGGCCAACAGGCGGACCTCAAGATCGCCCAGGACACGCTGGCCAGCGAGCGGGACAGCGTTCGCATCACGCAGGAGCGTCAGCGCGGCGGCCTTACCACGGGGCTGGACGTCGCCAATGCCGCCGCCCAGGCGGCCACCACCGCCGGGCAAATCCCGCAACTGCAGCAGCAGATCGCCGCCTCGATCAATGCGATCTGCCTGCTGCTGGGCGAGCCGCCCAATGCGCTTAGCGAGCAGCTTTCGCCGCCCAAGCCGGTGCCGCCAACGCCACCGGTGGTGCCGGTCGGCTTTCCCTCCGAACTGGCGCTGCGCCGGCCAGATGTGCGCCAGGCCGAAGCGCAGCTTCACGCTGCGACGGCCGACATCGGGGTGGCAGAGGCCGATTTCTTTCCGCGGGTCACCCTGTCAGGCAGCGTCGGCGTGCAGGCGACGCAGTATAAAAACCTCGGCAATATCGGCGCATTTGGTGCGCTGCAATATTCTGGCGGCCCCTCCATCACCATCCCAGTGTTTCAAGGCGGCCAGTTGAAGTTCACGCTCATCCTGCGCAAGGCGCAGCAGCAGGAGGCGGCAGTGCAATACCAGCAAGCCGTGCTGCAAGCGTTCCACGACGTCGACAACGCCTTGACCGCCTACTCGACCGAGCAGCAGCGCCGTGAGCAACTTGGCCGCGCGGTGACGCAGTCTCGCCAGGCGCTAAGCTTGGCCCGGCAGCAATATGTCTCTGGCTTGTCGACGTTTCTTGACGTGCTGACGGCACAACGCACCGAACTCGAGAACGAGCAGGCGTTGGCCGACAGCACCACGACGGTGTCGACCAACCTCGTGCAACTTTACAAGGCGCTCGGCGGCGGGTGGGAAAACGACTTCCCCCGCGGCGGTCCCGCGGAGAAAGCGGCCAACTTGTTTTCGATGAATTAGGCTGAGCCAAACGGCCCGGTGTTCGACACCGGGCCTGACTTGGCCTCTGCCCGCTTAGCTGAAGCCGGCTTGCCCCGCGAGCTGGTTCAACCCTTGCGGGAAGAACAAGCCGAACGTGCGGTTCGCGCCCTCGTTGCCGTAAACGATGTTGAGCACCTGCTGCACGCTGCGCCGGTATGCAAGGCCGTTCACGTCACGCGGCGCATCAACCGGAACTTCCGAGACCGGGTTGGTGGTGCCGAAGTCGTCTGCCGATGCCTGGCCAGGATATTGGCCGCTTGACAGCACCGAGCGCAAATCCGCAATCGCGTCGGCCTGCGGGCTTAGCCCCTCCAAGGTAATCAATGTGCGCGCCGTGCCGGAGTGATAGGCCTCAACCGCCAAGATGGACGCGGCATATTGCACCAGCTCACTTGCCTGCGAAATGAGCCCGGCGGCGCCGGCATAAGCTGTCACGCCCACGTCCTCGAAAATGAACGAGCCGAGCAGGAAATTGCCTTCGCTGCCATAAGGGTTGAACGGGATCGGCAACACGCCGCTGCCAATGAGGTTGTTGGCGGCATTGGCGAGCGTGGTGAAGGCGCCCGCTGCGGTCACGTCGATCAATGGCGCCGGAACGATGCCGCCGCCGAGCATCGCCAAGCTCCCTTTGATGAAGCGCACATGGGCCTGTTCTTCGGCCGCAATGGCACCCGCCAACTCTGCCACGATGCCGTTGCTGAACGGCACCACGGTGTTGCCGGCTGGGATGGGCGTGGCACCCGGCGTGCCATAGTTGATGAGGGCGAGATTGCTTTGGACGTTGGTGGCGGCACCGCCAGCCAGGTCATTGGCGGACAACCCCGTGCCGGTGACCGCATTCAAGTAAAACTGCGCCTCGGCATATTCGAGGTTCAACGCGAAATTGAGGATGTTCACGTCCAACTGGGTCGGCGCCGCGGTGGCGGGAAGCACCTCGCTGGCCGCTTTGGCCGGCGTCGGGTCTAGCGCTGTCCGGGCGATTGCGGCCGCAGCAAGGGCGCCAGCGAGGCTGGTGCCCGCCTTTTTGAACATGGCGCGCCGCTGCAGCCGCGTGAAAGCGGCATCGATCAATTGATCATTTTCGGGCATAGAACAACCTTTATTGACTGGCGTCTGGATCGCCCGAAGCGACGGGCGCTCGCAGGCACGACGGCAGCGCCGTCGCACGCATCAAACTCGCAATGGGCGAGGAAGGATGCGCTTGCGGTGAAGCTTTTCACGAAGTCCGGCTGACAAGCGCGTGAAGTTATGGACGGTTTTTTGTTGCATTGCGATACACGCGCAAACACGCGGCGCCACGGCGCAGGATAGCCGGCCAACCCTGTCGGCACTAGTCTCTCAGCCCCGCAGAGGCAGGGAGGGGCAAATGGATTTCGGCAGAACAGACGCGGCGCGGCACGGGGCTCGGCCAGGCGGCCGCGTGCTGGCGGACGCACTGGTGGCGCAAGGCATCAGCCACGTCTTCGCCGTTCCCGGTGAAAGCTATCTGGATGTGCTGGACGGACTCTATGCGGTCCGCGACAAAATCCAGCTCGTCACCTGCCGCTTCGAGGCCGGCGCCGTCAACGCGGCCGAAGCGCTCGGCAAGCTCACCGGCCGCCCCGCCGCCGCCATGGTCACCCGTGGGCCCGGCGCCTGCCACGGCGCCATCGGCGTGCATATCGCCATGCAGGACAGTACGCCGCTGCTGCTGTTCGTAGGCCAGATCCCGTTCGCCGAAACCGATCGGGAAAGCTTCCAGGAAGTCGACTACCGCCGCATGTTCAGCCCGCTGGCGAAATGGGTCACCCAAATCGACGGGGCCGAGCGCATCCCCGAGATCGTGGCCCACGCGGTGGACGTCGCCACGACCGGCCGACCCGGCCCGGTGGTGATCGCGCTGTCAGAGGAAATGCAGAAACACTTGGTGGAGGTGCCCGACCGCCCCCCCGTCCGCGTCTTTCCGCCCCAGCCCGACGGGGCGGCGATGGCAGCGATGGCGGACCTGCTGCACACGGCGCGCAAACCGCTCGCCATCCTCGGCGGCGGTGGATGGACGGCGCCGGGCCGTGCCGCCATCACCCAGTTCCTCTCCGCCAACACCCTGCCCGTGGCCGCAGCCTTCCGGCGCCAGGCGCTCTACGACGGCACCCGCGCCAATTACGTCGGCGACCTCGGCGTCGGCCCCGACCCGGCGCTGGTCGCCCATGCCCGCGATGCCGACCTCATCCTGGCCATCGGCACCCGGCTGGGCGAGGCCGTCACCCAGGGCTACACCCTGTTCGACCCGGCGGGCGGCACCGCCATCATCCACGTCCACCCCGACGCCGCCGAAATTGGCCGCGTGTTCCGTCCGCGCCTCGGCATCGCCGCCGACCTCAACGCCTTTGCCGCCGCCGCCGCGGCCTTGCCGGTTGTGGATCGGCCCTGGAGCGGCTGGACCGCCACCCTGCGCGCCAGCCGCGAGCGCAACCTCGTCCCACCCGATTACCCCCATCCGCTCAACGTCGGCGCTGCCATGCGTGAGCTGGACGCGCTGCTGCCGCCCGACGCCATCTGCACCTGCGATGCCGGGAATTTCGCCGGCTGGCCGCAGCGGTTTATCGAGTTCCGCGAGCACCAGCGCTTCCTCGGCCCCACCAACGGCGCCATGGGCTACGCCGTCCCCGCCGCGGTGGGCGCCAAGATCGCCTATCCCGATCGCGTGGTGGTCGCCTTCGTCGGCGATGGCGGCTTCCTTATGACGGGGCAGGAAATCGCCACCGCCTTCCATCACGGCGTGGCGCCGATCGTGCTGGTGTTCAACAACCAGATGTACGGCACGATCCGCATGTACCAGGAGCGCAGCTATCCCGGACGCGTCTCCGGCACGGCGCTCACCAACCCCGACTTTGCCCGATTGATCGAGGCATACGGCGGGCATGGCGAGACGGTGACCGAGACCGGGCAGTTCGCAGACGCCTTCCGCCGCTGCGTCGAGAGCGGGAAGCCCGCGGTGATCGAGTTGGCGATGGACCCGGAGCAGATCACCACCCGCGCCACCATTAGCCAGTTGCGCGCGGGCACCGGTGTCGTGAAACCCGCCGCCAAACCCGATCGTCCGTCAACCACACGGCCGCGCGCAAAGCGGTAGGACGGACAGCGTCCGCCGCCACGCGCACCAACCGTCGGTCAAGCACGCGTTACAACAACGCCCATGTCCGCGCCGAAGCGGCGGACGTTGTCCGCCCTACAAACAAGCGAGTGACCCGTGTCCGATAC
>CAXTNN010000114.1:0-10656 GCA_964245545.1 uncultured Acetobacteraceae bacterium
CTGAGGCGGACACCCATGCGGGGGCGAGCACGCCCGCACCGGCTGCGCCCAGTGCAGCCGCGCCGCCGCCGCCTGTATCTGCAGCCTCCGTTGGCGAGGCGTTGCGCGGATGGCAAAGCGCGTTGCTTGGACGGCTGCAGCAAGCAAAGCACTATCCGGATGTGGCCCGAGCGGCTGACGAACAAGGCATTGCCACCGTAACCTTCACCATTGATCGCAGCGGCCACGTTTTGGCAGCAGCGCTGGTCCATAGTTCGGGCTCAATGGCGTTGGATGAAGAAGCGGTGGCGCTGGTGCACCGGGCGCAGCCTTTGCCGCCGATGCCGCCCGAAATGGCGGGTGCAAGCGCCAAGCTGACCGTTCCCATAGCGTTTTCGCTGCGCTGAAAAGGCCTTAACCCCCGCGCACACGCACTCGGGGCTAGGAAACGGCTGTTGTAATCACCCAAGCCCGGGTAAATACAATGGTAGCCGCCCGATCACGTCGCTGGGCGACCACGTGATCTACTTGAGTTCCAGGTTGAGACGGCCCCGCTCCAGCGCCTGAACGAAATGCTCGTAGAGTTCGACGGCGCCATACTCGTCCGCAGCGGTTAAGGAAAGATGGACCGTCGTGCCTTGGCGGTTGACGTTGATGCGAAAGCCCCCTGGGCGTGCCGGCTCATCGCCGGCGGTTGGTTTCGTCTCGCTTCCAGCACCGTCAATCATCCGCATCGCTCCACCCAAACCCCTCAACTCGTTCATTGGCGCGGTTCTAACGAGCGGTTGTCAGCCTGCAACGTTAGAGCACCGCATCCATTAATGGCTTTAGCACGCTGCCGTATGGGACGCGTTCATATTTCAACGGTGCAAAATAAAGTGTGAGTCAGCGGCTGCATCCACCACCGCCAGGCCCGGGCGCGGCGGCTTGGCCGCACAAGATGGGTGGCCGGCGAGCGTTTCGCTGGACACTGAGCACGGCCTTCCCACCTGCTAAAACTCTCTTCTGGAGATTGGGATGGCGAGCTGGCAGGCGTATCTGACCACATTGTTGCTCCGATACCGGGTCAAACGCCGGATGACCGGCGATCTCGACATCAAATCCGCTCGCGTCATGCTGGCCCGTGCCAAGCACCGCGTGCCGCCCGGCGTGACGCTGACGGAGGCGGGGGTGGGCGGCGTACCATGGGAATGGCTGCGCCCCGTATCGCAGCCGCCGCGTGGGACTCTGTTATACTTCCATGGCGGTGCCTACTTCGCCGGGTCGCCGGCAACGCACCGGCCGATCACCTGCGGGTTCGCCCGGCGCGGATTGGCGGTGTTTGCGGCGGATTACCGTCTCGCCCCAGAACACCCGTTTCCCGCCGCGGTGGACGATGCGGTGGCGGCCTATCGCGGCTTGCTGGAGGGGGGTGTTGCCCCTAGCGGCCTGACTGTCGCCGGGGACTCGGCGGGCGGCGGCTTGGCCTTGGCGTTGCTCGTGGCGCTGCGGGACGCCGGCGTTCCGTTGCCGGCGGCTGCGGTGGGCTTCTCGCCCTGGACCGACTTGGCGGCGACCGGCGCCTCGCTCAAGACCAATACCAGGCGGGATGCAATGTTCTACGGCGACTCGCTGGGGGAGGCCGGCACGCCCTACCTGGCCGGGCAGGATCCGCAGCATCCGCTCGCCTCGCCGCTTTATGCCGACTTGCACGGCCTGCCGCCGCTATTGCTGCACGCCGGCAGCTACGAGGTGCTGTTGGACGACAGCGTGCGCCTGGTGGAGCGGGCGCAGGCGGCCGGCGTGGCCGCGACGCTGCGGACGTGGCCCGTGGTGCCGCATGTCTGGCAACTGTTCCCGCTGCCTGAGTCGCGCGCCTCGCTTGATGACGCTGCGCGCTTCCTCCATGCCGCCCTGGCGGACGGCGCCAAGCGGATCGCAGCCTGATCCGCCGCCGCAGCGGATTGGCAGGTGCGGTGCCGCAGCGCAGAGTGAAGGCTTCGTCGAGGAGAGAGCGACATGCAGAACACCGACCAGATCTGGACCTTCGTCGACGCCAAGTGGCCCCGATTCACCGCCTTGGCCGACCGGGTATGGGGCATGCCGGAAACCTGTTACACCGAGCACCGTTCGGTTGCCGAACACACTGCTGAGCTGCAGCGCCAGGGTTTCACCGTCACCGAGAATGTCGCCGACATCCCGACCGCGGTGATGGGAGAGGCCGGCGATGGCGGGCCGGTGATTGCGTTCCTCGGCGAATATGATGCGCTGCCCGGCCTGAGCCAGGAGGCCGGGCTCGCCGAGCATCGCCCCGTGCCCGGCAACGGCAATGGCCATGGCTGTGGCCACAACCTGCTGGGCTCGGCCGCCCTGCTCGCCGCCACCGCCGTAAAGGATTGGCTGGCGGAAACCAACACGCCGGGCCGGGTCCGCTATTACGGCTGCCCGGCCGAAGAGGGCGGGGCCGCCAAGGCGTTCATGGTGCGCGCGGGGGCGTTTGCCGACGTGGACATCGCCATCACCTGGCACCCGAACGCATTCAACGAGGTGGCGGACGCGGTTTCGCTGGCCAACACCCGCATCGACTTCGCCTTTCGCGGCCGCGCCTCCCATGCCGCCGCTGCACCCCATCTCGGTCGCTCGGCGCTTGATGCGGTCGAGCTGATGAATGTCGGCGTGAACTACATGCGCGAACACATGCCGTCGGACGCGCGCATCCACTACGCCATGATCGACGGCGGCGGCATTGCGCCCAACGTGGTGCAGTCGCGTGCCCGGGTGCGCTACTCGGTGCGGGCGCGCGAGCTGCCAACCATGCAGGCGCTGCTGGAGCGGGTGAAGAACGTGGCGCACGGTGCGGCGATGATGACGGAAACCGAGGTGGACATCTTTGTGCTCTCCGCCGTGTCCAACCTGTTGGCCAACGAGCCGCTCGAGCAGGCCATGCACGAAACCATGCTGCGCCTCGGGGCGCCGGCTTGGGACGAGGCCGACCGCGCCTTCGCCCACGACATTCAGGCCACGCTGGCGCCGGAGGATTTGGCCACCGCCTACCGCCGGGTGGGAGTGAAGCCGAAAGCCGACACGCCGCTGCACGATGCCATCGTGCCGCGCGACACAAGGCGGGCGCCGATGATCGGCTCTACCGACGTGGGTGACGTGTCCTGGGTGGTGCCGACGGTGCAGGCCCATGCTGCAACGTACGCGATTGGAACGCCGGGCCACTCTTGGCAGCTCACGGCGCAGGGCAAGAGCCCGGCGGCGCACAAGGGGCTCAGCTTCGTGGCCAAGGTGATGGCGGCAACGGCGGTTGCGGCCATCGAGGACCCAGGCTTGATCGAGCGGGCGAAAGCCGATCTCGCCGAGCGCACGCGAGAGACGCCTTATGTCAGCCCGCTGCCGGAGGGCGTGGAGCCGCCGCTGGCCGCCATGGCCTTGGCCGCCAGTTGATGCAAGCGCTGGCAGGAGCGGCCCCCGTGGACGCTGCGATGGACATGCTGCTGACCCGCGCCTCCACGGGGGACCTGCAGGACCCGGCGCCCGACGGCCCGGCGCTGCATCAGATCGTGGCGGCCGGGCTGCGTGCGCCGGACCATGGCAAGCTGCGGCCCTGGCGCTTCGTGCTGATCCGCGGCGAGGCGCGGGCGCGTTTTGCCGACCTCGCAGTCGCCGCCCTGCAGGCGCGCGACCCGGACGCGTCTCCGTCGGACGCTGCCCGGATGCGCGGAAAGCTGGTGGGGCCGCCGCTGATCCTGGCTTTGGGCGTGAACCCCACCCCCTCGCCCAAGGTGCCGGAGATCGAGCAGGTGATGGCTGTTGCAGCGGCGGCGATGAATATGCTGAACGCCGCTCACGCCCTGGGCTTTGCCGGCAAGTGGGTCACCGGGCCGAACGCCTACGACCCGGCGATCGCTCATGCACTCGGCGTGGCGCAGCTCGCGGGCTTCCTCTATCTCGGCACTCCGATCGGACCCTTGCCGGTACCGAGGCGGGGCGAGCCGGGCGATGCGCTGGTGGAATGGGGCGTGTAGCGCCAAACGCTACCGGGTGGGACGAACGTACCTGCTGAACAATCCTCCGGCAGAGCGAAGCGGAAGATGGCACGGTGGAACCCATTTGCAGCGGATTGGCGGCCCCGCGCGCTAGGAACAACAGTGCACCTTTGGCGTCCCTACTCGACCAAGCAGGCCACTTTGCTCTAGCTACAGCGTGGTTATGCAATATAAACTCGGATTTACTGTCACCGGAGCGAAGTGAGACTTCGATTTAGCGGCTGACATAGCCCACGGGGTGAGTTGATGGAAGTCCGTCGTGCCCACTGGGCGGTGGCACTTTCCCGCGTCCACCACCATTGCTGAATCGCAATCGTATGCCGCACATACCATGCGTTAATACATAAGCGTGAAACTGCGGCCAGCTCGGGGGGGTCGTGGTGCCGGATCAGATTGGGGAAGCCATACCGTTGCGCCGCGCTGACAACGGCGAGCGGTTTGTCGCATTTGCTTTTGCCGCCGCTGATCTCGTCGTTGAGGTCGACACCACAGGCGTCATCACGTTTGCTGCCGGCGCTTTCCGCAGCCGCTTCGGTCGCGTGCCCGAGGAGTGGGTCGGCACGCATATGCGCGAGCTGGTGAGCCGGGCCGACCACGAGGCTTTAGAGACTGCGCTGCTGATGTTGAGGGAGCGCGGGCGCCTGCTGCCGCTCACCGTGAGGCTGAGCAATCCAGCCCGGTCCAAGATGGCGCTGGCCGGCATGCGGCGGAGCCCATCGGGCCAGCCCGACCGGTTTTGCCTCACCTTGGCGCTGCTACCCGCCCCGCTTGGCCGCGTGATGCAGGCAAGCAGCACCCACAGCTTCGCCCGTGCCGCGGAAGCGCGCATGCGCGTCGGCAGCCTGGCAGACCTGGCGCTGCTCGAAATCACCGGGCCGGCGGGCGAGGTGGTCGGGTCCACCATCGAGGCCTTGGCACCCGATGCGGTTGCCAGCGAGATCGCGCCGGGCCGCTACGGCCTGCTCGGCGCGGGCAAACAGGACCTGTCGCTGGCGGACATCGCCGGTCCGCTGGAAGCGGCGTTGCGGGATCAGGGGCTGGTGGCCACGGTTGCGTCCCGCAACATCAGCATCGCCGATGAAGGCCTCTCGACCAGCCAAGCCGCCCGCGCGCTCCGGCAAGCGCTGGACGCGTTCGCCCGCAGCGGCATTTCAGGGTTGGATGTTGCCGGTTTCAGTTCCGGGTTGGCGAGCTACGTCAGGGGCGCCATGCAACATACCGGACTGATGCGGCGTGCCATCAGCCAGCGCAAGTTTGCACTGATGTTCCAGCCGATCGTGCAGTTTTCCGGCCGCACGCTGCATCATTACGAGGCATTGCTGCGGCCGCAGCCGATCCCGGACTTACCGGCCGCTACGCCCCAGGAGTTCGTTATCCTTGCCGAAACGATCGGCCTGGCCGTGGACCTTGACCTGGCCGTGGTGAATCTGGCTTGCGAGGCGGCGCTCCGTTCCTCCGTGCCGGTCGCGTTCAACGTCTCGGCCCAGTCGATGCAGGACCCAGGATTCCGGGACAAGCTGATGGCCCGCCTTGCCCGTGAACCAGCCCGCAAAGCGGGCCGGCTGGTGGTGGAAATGACGGAAACCGCGCAGGTGGAGGACATTGCCGAGGCGGCGAAGACGGCGCAGTTGCTGCGGGACTGGGGCATCCCCTTCTGCCTGGACGATTTTGGCGCCGGCAGTGCGGATATGCGGGTGCTGCGCGGCATGCCGGCCGACATCGTCAAGCTTGACGGCTCCTACGTCTCAGGCGTCGTCGGCGAAGGGCGGGAACGCGCGTTCGTGGCCGGCATGATCGAGATTGCGCGGGCCGCAAAGGCGGAAGTGGTTGCCGAGTGGGTGGAGACGGAGGAGGAGGCAGTGGCGCTGGCCGGCATGGGCGCACGGTACGGCCAGGGCTGGCTGTTCGGCGAAGCGGCACCGCTGCCTTAAACGGGCGCCTTGGCTATGCGGTGCCGGGCGGAACGAAGCCGCGCCAACGATGCTCCAGCATGGCGGCAACCGCCATCGTGGTGGCGTCGCCGTACATCGGCCCGGCGATCTGCACGCCGAACGGCGCATTGCCCTCCGCCAGCCCAAGGGGTGCCACGGTGGCAGGCAAGTGGTAGCCGCAGGTGATGCCAGGCCAGAACAGCAAGTCGTTGTAGCTGACGGACTGCCCCGCCACCTGGAGCATGCGGGTCCAGATTTCGCCAGTGCCGTGCGGCCAGGCTGGCGCGCCGATAACGGGGCAAAGCAGCACGTCCCAATCACGGAAAAAGGCGCCCCAGGCCCGGCGATAGCGCGCCCGTTGCTCATTCAAGCCGATCCAGGCGCTATGCGGCAGGTCCACCACGCTGAACATGACGGCGTTGGCCGAGCGGTCGCCGGGGGCGAGCTGAGCTAGCCGCTCGCGGGTGCGCTGCCGCTCCTGCTCACCGCCGCGCCCGCTGAGCGCAGTGGCCAGCAGCTTGAGATAGAGCTCGTAGGCGGCCGCCGGGTCAAACGCCGGGCGGGCGGTGCGGCTCACCACGGCTCCCTCGCGCTCAAGCGTATCGGCCAGGGAGAGCACCGCTGCCGTGATCACGCCGTCGGTGAGCTGGCCCGGCTGCTCGGCCCAAACCGCCACGCGAAGGCCCTTCAGCCCGGCGAGGCGAGGCGGCGGCAGGGCGAAACGCAAGTCCGTCTCCGCCTCGTCCGGCCCGGCCAGCACGCTCATCGCAAGCTGCAGGTCGGCCGCGGATCGGGCCAGCGGACCGATGACGGAGATGTCGGTGCCGGCGGCGTTCTCGGCCAGCGTATGGCCATAGGGCGGCAGCAGGCCATGGGTGGGCTTGTGCCCGAACACGCCGCAGGCATGCGCCGGCTGCCGGATGGAGCCGCCGATGTCGCTGCCGATCTCGAGCGCGGTGAGCCCCGCCGCCAACGCGGCCGCGCTGCCGCCCGACGAGCCGCCGGGGGAGAGAGCGTGGTTCCAGGGGTTGTTGGTGCGGCCATAGACTTGGTTGAAGCTCTCCCACTCCGCCAGCATCAGCGGCACGTTGGTCTTGCCAAAGATCACCGCGCCCGCGCCCAGCAGACGGTCCACCGCCAGCGCGTTCTTGGCCGCGACCGTGTCCTTGAACTCCGGCGAGCCCCAGCACGAGCGCAGCCCGGCGATGTTGAAGCTCTCTTTCGTCGTCATCGGCACGCCGTGCAGCGGCCCAGCCGGCGGCAAGCTGTCCAGCGCCCGCGCCCGCTGCCGCGCCCGGTCAAAGTCGCGCACCACCACGGCGTTGATGGCGCCGTCGAGCCGCTCCACCCGGCCGATGAAATAGTCCAGCAGCTCCAGGCAGCCGATCTGGCGCGTACGGATGGCGGCCGCGAGCAGGCTGGCGGAGGCGAAGGCGGGCTCAACATCCATCGTGGTCACCCCATCGTCGAATTAAAGGCGCCGCCATCGAGCACCAGGTTCTGGCCGACGATGTAGCCAGCATTGGCGCTGCAAAGGAACACGCACGCGTCGCCAAACTCCGCCGGGTCGCCGAAGCGGCCGGTGGGGTTGGTGGTGGCGCGGGCGGCAATCTCCTCCTCGACGCTGCGGCCGCTCTGCTTGGCGGCGGCCGCCTGGGTGGTGCGCAGCCGGTCGGTCAGGAACGGACCCGGCAGCAGGTTGTTGATCGTCACATTATGCCGTGCCACCTGCCGGGCGAGCCCGCCGACGAAGCCGGTGAGCCCGGCGCGGGCACCGTTGCTGAGGCCGAGATGCCCGATCGGAGACTTCACCGCGGCCGAGGTGATGTTCACGATGCGGCCGAAACGGCGGCCGACCATGCCGTCGATCACCGCTTTGATCAGCGCGATCGGGGTCAGCATGTTGGCGTCCAGCGCGCGCAGCCAATCCTCCCGCTGCCAATCGCGGAAGTCCCCCGGCGGCGGGCCGCCGGCATTGGTCACCAGGATGTCCGGTCGCGGACAGGCCGCCAGCGCGGCGGCGCGCCCGGGCTCGGTGGTGATGTCGCCCGCAGCGACCGTGATGGTGCCGCCGGTCTGCGCTCGGATCTCCGCCGCCGCCTGCTCCAACGCGTCCGCCGTGCGCGCCGTGACCGTCACGGCCACGCCCTCGCGCGCCAGGGCGGTGGCACAGGCGCGGCCCAGCCCCTTGCTCGCGCCGCAGACCAGGGCCGTCTTTCCTGCCAAACCGGTGTCCATGCTCGCCTCCTCGCCTTAGTTCTCCGTCAACGCCCGCCCGGCGCCGCCCGCTCCAAAACGGCGAGCTTTTGCCGTATGGCGTCCGGGATCGGGCTTGGCCGCCGTGTCGCGCCGTCGATATGGACGTGCACGAAATGCCCCACCGCAGATGCCTCGTCCGCCGCTTCGCGGAACAGGCCGAGGCGATATTGCACGGAGCTGCGGCCGAGCCGGGCGACATACAGGCCCACCGCCAAGATTTCGGGGAACGCGACCTCCGCAAGGAAGCGGCAGCCGGTCTCCGCCACCATCCAGAGCGAGCCTTCGGCACGGTTCACGCAGCCATTCTCGATCAGCCAAGCGGTAATTGCAGTGTCGAAGAACGAGTAATAGGTCGCGTTGTTGACGTGGCCGAACATGTCGTTGTCCCGCCATCGGGTCGGGATGATGCGGAAGGCGGCGAACTCGGCGCGGGAGGCCGCTGCTGGGATGTCGGGCATGGCGGCGATCATGGACACGCCAGCGCCTGCACGCTAGACCCCGGCCATGCTCCGGGTGACGGTCTTGCTCCTGCTGTTGATGGTCACCCCCCTGCTGGCCCGGGCGCATGCCATCCTGGTGGACAGCACGCCCGCGGCCAATGCCACGGTGGGGCCGGGCCACGAAGCGATCACGCTGCGGTTCAACTCACGCATCGACCGCGAACGGTCCCGGCTGACGCTGATTGCGCCCGACCATAGCCAGACCAGCATCGCCGTGGGCGAGGATGGGCCGCCCGACGTGATGATGTCCGCCGCCGAGCTGCAGGGCGGCGCCTACACGCTGCGCTGGCAGGTGCTGGCGGTCGATGGCCACATCACCCGCGGCGACGTGCCGTTCAACGTCGCCCCCTGACCGCCGCGCCCTTTCAGGACTCCACGAACCCGCCGTGACCCTTCTTGTCGACCTGTTCGGCTATCTCGAGATCATCCTGCATGGGCTGGTGATCCTCACCCAGTCCATGGCGTTGGGCGGCACGCTGTTCCTGCTGCTGCTCGGCCGGCCGTTCACCGGCAGCCTGCCCAGCGGGGGAGCCATCGCCCGGCGCACGGCGACCGTCGCCGGCTGGGCGGCGGTAGGCCTGGTGGTGTGCGAGGGGCTGACCATCGCCCTGCAATGCAGCGTGCTGATGAGCACCGTCGATCTCTCGCTCGGCAACGTGCTGGGAGCGGATTTCGCGGTGGCAGGGCTGGTGAAGTGCGCAGCGGCGGCGCTGCTGGCGCTGTGCTTGCTGCTTTGGCGCACCACGCCTTGGCCGCTGCTGCTGGCCTTGTGCACGGTGGAGCTAGCCGCCGCCACCCTGTCCACCCATGCCGCGGCCCGGCTGCAGGACAGCGGCCTGCTATTAGCGGTGGAGGCGGTGCACCAGCTCGGCGCGGCGATTTGGATCGGCGGGATACCAAGCTTCCTGCTGGCGCTGGGACAGGTGCATGACGGGCGGGATTGGCGCCGGGTCGGGGCTCGGTTTTCCCGCATCTCGATGGCGGGGGTGACCTGCATCCTGGTCTCCGGCACCGTAATGAGCCTGTTCTATATCGGCAGTTGGGGCGCCGTGTACGGCACCGCCTATGGCGTGATGGTGGTGGCCAAGGTGGCGATGTTCGGGGCGCTGCTGCTGCTCGGCATGGGCAATTTCCTCACCGTCGAACGCCTGCGCAGCAACCCGGGCACCTCGGTGCTGCGGATGAAGCGGTTTGCCGAGGTGGAGGTGGGGATCGGCATCTCCATCTTCTTCGCCGCCGCCTCGCTCACCTCCGTGCCCCCCGGCATCGACCTCACGCAGGACCGGGTGAGCTGGGCGGAGGTGGTGGCGCGCAACACGCCGGTGTGGCCGCGCTTCACCTCGCCGGACCACGACACCCTGGCATTGCCCGCGCTGCAGGCGCGACTGGACGCGGAGGCGGCGGCCAATGCCTCCAAGCCGCCGCCCGCCTCCATCCCGGGCTCGGGCGAGCTGCCGCCGCGCAACGCCGCCGACATCGCCTGGAGCGAGTACAACCATCACTGGGCCGGGCTGTTCGTGCTGCTGATCGGCGGCTTGGCGCTGCTGAACCAGGCGGGCGTGCGCTGGGCCCGGCATTGGCCGCTCGCCATGCTGGGGCTGGCAGGCTTCCTGCTGATCCGGTCAGACCCGGAAGTCTGGCCGATGGGCTATGTCGGGGTGTGGGAGTCGCTGCGGGACGTGGAGGTGCTGCAGCACCGCGTTTTCGTGCTGCTGATCATCGTGTTTGCGTTGTTCGAGTGGAGCGTGCGCACGGGGCGGCTGCGCTCGGCCCGGGCGGCGCTGGTGTTCCCTTTGCTGACGGCGGCCGGCGGAGCGCTGCTGCTGACCCACAGCCACCAGATCGCCAACGTGAAGGACCAGTTGCTGATCGAGCTGACCCACACGCCGCTGGCGCTCGCCGGCATTGCCGCCGGCTGGGCGCGCTGGCTGGAGCTGCGGCTGGGGGGCCGGGGGG
>CAXTNN010000115.1:0-10312 GCA_964245545.1 uncultured Acetobacteraceae bacterium
CCTGCCCGACCGCTTCATCGAGCACAACACCCAACCCGCCCAATACGCCGACGCCGGGCTCACCGCAAAAGACATCGTCCGAACCGCCGTGGAGGCCGTTGCCGTCCGCGGCGCCAACCCGGCAGCCAAGCGCGTGGTGCGCCGGTGAGGCGCCTTGCCTTGCTTGCGGCCGCCGGTCTCTGCTGGGCTGGCGCGGCCATGGCCGAGATCTCCGCCCCAGCCGAGCCGATCGCCGCACTGGACCAAGGCCTGATCGACGCCATGCGGGCTGGGAAAGCGACGCCGTTCACCCAGCGCTATGCCACACTGGCTCCCCTGGTGGAAAACGCCTTTGATCTTGATGCCATCTTGCAAACCTCGGTCGGGCCCCGCTGGCAGAGCTTCACCCCGGAGCAGCAACAAGAGCTGCGGGCGGAGTTCGTCCAGTTCACGGTGGCCAGCTACGTCAGCAACTTCGCCTCCTACAGCGGTGAGCAGTTCAACATCGACCCCACGCTGCGCGACGTTGGCGGCGAACGCGTCGTGTCCACCCATATCGTCAACCATGGCGCCGACACCGCTCGCATCGACTACGTGATGAAGCAAACCGAAGCCGGCTGGCGTGCGGTTGACGTGCTTCTGGATGGCTCGATCAGCCGGGTTGCCGTGCAACGGTCCGACTTTCGGGCCCAGTTGGAAGGCGGCCCTGACGCGTTACTCGCAACTCTCAAAAAAAAGGTGGCGAACCTTTCAGGGAACGCCAGCGCCCCGTGAGCACATGCAGGATTTAGCGTTGATAGCCGCGGCAATCTGCGCCGCCATCGGATTTGCGGGGATTGCGCAAGCCGTGATCGGATGGGCCGCCGTGCGCCGCCACAGCCGTATCCTGCCCACCTCGCGCCTGACAAACCTGCCGATTACGGTGCTTAAGCCGCTACACGGGGACGAACCGCTGCTGGAAGAGGCACTCGCGTCCTTCTTCAAGCAAGACCATAAAGTGTTTCAAATTGTGTTTGGGCTGCAGGATGCCGCCGACCCGGCGCTGCACGTCATCCGCCGGCTACGCGCCCGCTTCCCCGCGGTGGACGTGGACGTGGTGGTGGATACGGCGCAGCACGGCGTGAACCGAAAAGTCAGCAACCTCATCAACATGCTGCCATGTGCCAAGCACGACCTGCTGGTGATTGCCGACAGCGATATCCACGCGCCGGCGAATTACCTGCAGGAGCTGGCCCATGCGTTGGCGCGGCCCGGCGTCGGCCTGGTCACCACGCTTTACGCCGGGCTTGGCGCCTCCAAAACGCTCGCGGCCCGGCTCGGCACGGCGCAGATCAACTACAACTTCCTGCCCGGCGCGCTGCTGGCGCGCAAGCTAGGCCGGCAGGACTGCCTTGGCGCCACTATGGCGCTCACCCGCGAGACGCTGCAGCGCGTTGGCGGGTTGCAGGCGCTGGTGCACCACCTGGCCGACGACGCGGTGCTCGGCCGGCTGGTGCGGGAGCGCGGGGAGCGTGTGGCGCTGGCAGCCACCGTGCCGTCGACAACGGTGCCGGAGATGACGGTGGCCGACCTGTTTGCGCACGAGCTGCGCTGGGGGCGCACGATCCAGTCCTTGGCGCCGGTGGGCTTTCCGCTTTCCACGCTGCAATACCCGCTGTTTTGGGCCGGGCTGGCGGTGCTGCTGTCCGGCTTGGCACCTTGGGCGGCGGAATTGTTTGCCGCGACTTGGCTGATCCGGGCAGCCACCACCATCGGCATCAACGGCGCTTTGAGTTTGGCCGCCCCCATGCCGCCCTGGCTTTTGCCGCTGCGCGACCTCATGTCCGTCGCCGTGATCTTGGCCAGCTATGGCGGCAATCAGGTGGCGTGGCGCGGCCATGTGCTGCCGATCTCCTCGCCCCGTCTGGTGCCCGGGAAAGGGTAACGCCCATGATGAAGACCCTGTTTTTGCAGCCCCCTTCGTTTGGCGGTTTCGATGGCGGCGCCGGGTCGCGCTACCAGGCCAAGCGGGAAATCCGCTCGTTCTGGTATCCGACTTGGCTGGCGCAACCCGCCGCCCTGGTGCCCGGTAGCCGGCTGATTGACGCACCGCCCGCGGGGATCGGCTTGGAGCCGGTGCTGCAAGCGGCGCGGGAGCATGAGTTGGTGGTGCTGCACACCTCCACCCCATCCTTTGCCTCGGACGTGAAGGTGGCGGAGGCGCTGAAGGCGGCCAATCCGGCGCTGAAGATCGGCTTTGTCGGCGCAAAGGTGGCGGTGCAGCCGGCGGAGAGCTTGGCGGCCAGCACTTGCATCGATTTCGTCGCCCGCAACGAGTTCGACTTCACCATCAAGGACGTGGCGGAGGGACGCGATCTCGCCGGGATCGACGGCATCTCCTTCCGCAACGCCGCCGGCAGCCTGGTGCACAACGCCGACCGTGCGGTGATCGAGGACATGGACACGCTGCCGTTCGTGACCGACGTCTACAAGCGGGACCTGCGGATCGAGGACTACTTCATCGGCTACCTGCTGCATCCTTATGTGTCGCTGTACACCGGGCGGGGATGCAAGTCGCGTTGCACATTCTGCCTGTGGCCGCAGACCGTGGGCGGGCACCGCTACCGCACCCGCAGCCCCGGCCACGTGGCGGAGGAAATCCGCCGGGCGCAGCAGATGTTCCCGCAGGTGCGCGAGTTCTTCTTCGACGACGATACCTTCACCGACGACCTGCCCCGCGCCGAGGCAATCGCGCGCGAGTTGGGCAAGCTGGGCGTCACCTGGTCCTGCAACGCCAAGGCCAATGTGCCACGAGACACGCTGAAAGTGCTGAAGGACAACGGGCTGCGGCTGCTACTGGTCGGCTACGAAAGCGGCAACCAGAAAATCCTGCACAACATCAAGAAGGGCATGCTGGTCGACGTTGCGCGCCGCTTCACCAAGGACTGCCACGAGCTCGGCATCAAGATCCACGGCACCTTCATCGTCGGCCTGCCTGGTGAAACGCGCGAGACCATCGAGGAAACCATCCGCTTCGCCACCGAGATCAACCCGCATACGCTGCAGGTTTCGCTCGCAGCCCCCTACCCCGGCACGGCGCTGCACAAGCAGGCCTTGGAGAATGGATGGCTGTCGGAAGCGCATGCCGAGCTGATCGACGAAACCGGTATCCAAATCGCGCCGCTTGATTACCCGCACCTGTCGCACAGCGAGATCTTCACCAGCGTGGAGACGTTCTACAAGCGGTTCTATTTCCGCGCGCCCAAGATCGCCGCCATCGTCGGCGAGATGGTGCGCAGCCCGCAGATGATGAAGCGCCGGTTGCGCGAGGGAGTGGAGTTCTTCCAGTTCATCAAGGACCGCAACAAAGCCGCTTGACGGGGTTGGACCGCCGCCGGGTCATTGTCACGGCGGACGATTTCGGCTTGTCCGTCGCAGTAAATGAGGCGGTCGAGCAGGCTCACCTGCGGGGCGTGCTCACCACGGCGAGCCTGATGGTGGCGGGAGATGCGGCGACGGACGCGGTGGAGCGAGCACGCCGGCTGCCGCGGCTGCGGGTTGGCTTACACCTGGTGGTGATCGAGGGTCGCGCCACCCTGGACGCCACCAGCATAACTCGCTTGGTAAGCGGGGATGGCTGGTTCCCGTCCGACCAGCTCCGCTTAGGCATGGCCTATCACTTTCGCCCGGCCGTGCGCCGCGAGTTACGTGCGGAGATCCGGGCCCAGTTCGCCGCCTTTGCCGCGACCGGCCTGCCACTAGACCACGCCAACGCCCACAAGCACATGCACCTGCACCCAACGGTCGGGCGGATACTGATCGAGGAGGGGCGGCGCTACGGACTGCGGGCGGTCCGTGTGCCAGCCGAACCCTCGGGCGTGCTCCGCCATTGCGGCGAGCGCGTGAGCGCTGGGGCTTCGGTGCTCTCACGGTGGACAGCGGTGCTGCGCAGGCAAGTCCGCCAGGCTGGATTGGCCACCACCGATCACGTCTTCGGCTTGCATTGGAGCGGAAGCATGACGCGCGACCGGCTGCTGCGGCTGGCAGCAAACCTGCCCCCCGGCATGAGCGAGTTGTACTTCCATCCGGCAACGCATGCCGATGCGCCGATCCGGCGGCTGATGCCTGGCTACCAGCATCGGGCGGAACTGTCGGCTTTGCTTGACCCGGCGGTGGCTCGTGCGCTGCCCGCGTTGGCGACGTTTGGGGAGTTATCGGCCACGTGACCACCCCCAAATCCAATTAAGCCTTAGCCTGTCAGGATTGCGCTGAGCTGTGAGGCGAGGCGGTCGCGATCGTAGGGTTTGGTGAGCAGCGGCAGGTCGCGGAGGGCCTCGTCGCGGTTCGCCTCGGTGAAGCCCGAGGTGAGGAGGATTTTCAGGCCGGGACGCAGCCGCCGTGCTTCGGCCGCGAGTTGGAAGCCGTTGATGCCGCCTGGCATGACGACGTCGGAGAACAGCAGGTCGACCCGGTCGGACGAGCGGAGATGGTCTAAGGCAGCGCGGGGTGAGCCATAGGCCAAGGTGGTGTAGCCGAGCCCTTGCAGACTCTCCACCGCCATGTCGCGCACGCCGGGTTCATCCTCCACCACCATCACCACCTCGCCGCCGCCGTAATGGCCCGGCGACGCACCCAACTCGTCGCCCGCCAGGTCGGCTGCCGGCTCCTGCACGGCGCGGGGCAGCAGCAGCTCGACCGTGGTGCCTTCGACGGGGGCGGAGATGATGCGCACGTCGCCGCCGGCCTGCTTGGCGAAGCCGTAGACTTGGCTCAGCCCGAGCCCGGTGCCTTTGCCGATTTCTTTGGTGGTGAAGAACGGTTCGAACGCCCGGGCCATGGTGGCCGGGTCCATGCCGGTTCCGGTATCGGTCACGGCGACGCGGATATATTCACCCGGTCCCATCTCCCCCTGAGCGGTGGTGAGCAGCACGTTGCGGCTGGAGATCACCACCCGGCCGCCATGCGGCATGGCGTCACGCGCGTTGCCCACCAGGTTGAGGATGGCTGCTTCGAAATGCCCGGGGTCGAGCTGCACCGTGCCGAGCAAAGGGTCGAGATCGAGCACCACCTGCACCGCCTCGCGGGCGGCCCGGTCCAGCAGCGGCTTGAAGTCCTGCAGCCGCTTGTTGAGGTCAAGCATCTCAGGATTGATCAGTTGGCGACGGGAAAAGGCGAGCAGTTGCTGCGTCACCTCTCCGCCGCGGCGCGCCGCCAATGCGATCTGCTCGGCCACGCGGGTGACGCGCGCCGGGTCGTTGGGACGGCGGGTAAGCATGTCGGCGCTGCCGAGGATCACGGTGAGCAGGTTGTTGAAGTCATGCGCCACCCCTCCGGTCATCTGCCCGATCGCCTCGAGCCGCTGGGAGCGCAGCAGCGCCGCCTCGGCGGTTTCCCGGCGCTGGATTTCCAGCCGGGCCCGGGCCAGGGCCTGCGCCTCGCGTTGGGAGCGAACGAGCGCGGTCCAGGCCACGGCAAACAGCGCCAGTGTGGCTGGCATGCCGAAGATGAGATGGCTTGTTATAGTGCTGCGCCAGGCCTGGATGATCGACTGCTCGCTTCGGGCGGTCACGACGTAGACGGGGTAATCCTGAACCTTGCGATAGGCGAACATACGCAGCGGTCCGTCGTCCGACAGCATCAGGTGGCCGCGATAGATGCCTGAAACTGGGTCGCGAGCGATGGCGCTGAGGAACGGGTCATCCGGCGGGAGGCGGGGCAACGTTCCTTGGCTGGGCGGATAGCGCACCAGAAGCTGGCCATCCTCGCGCACCAAGGCGAGGGTCTTCGTGCCGCCATCCTGCCGCACCTCGCTGGCCATCGCCTCGTAGAAATCCTGGAAGAAGGTCGGCGAGACCGCAACGTCGATAACGCCGTTGACGTGCTCGGCCATAGTGACCCAGGGGCGCGCTAGGCCAAAGAACAACTGCTTGTTGACCTCGCCCACCTGCAAGCCGGTCACAAAGGTGCTGAGCCGCTCGACAACGATGGCGTGGAAGAAATCCCGGTCCGTAATCCGGACCTCGGTGGGAACGGGATAGGTGACAGCGCTGACCAGCGGGCGCCCGGCCGAGTCTGCAACCAGCACGCTCTGGATGACGGGCAAGTGAGCGACGATGCGCTCAAACGCCTCGTGCAGCTCGCTTTCCCGCGCTTGCACGGTGGGCACATCCATGCCGCGCAGCAGCTCGTTGACGCGGTCTACCACCTGGCTTTCGCTGTCGAACACCTTGGCGGCCTGCTCGCGCGCCACTTCGCTGGTGCGCAAGAGATCGCGGGTGGCCTCGGCAAAGGTGGCCCGGTAGTTCAACCAGGAGGCGAACACGAACAGCATGAGCGGGACCAGCAGCGAGGCGGCGAGCAGCACGCGCAACAGCTCGATTGCGCTTGGGCTTGCCCATCGCGCATGCTTCTTGTTGGTGCCTCCCGGTTCACGGGACCGTTTGCTCATGGAACCATTCCGACCGCGCGTTTACCATCGTATGCAGGTTTGTTGGGCAGCACCAGAGTAGCCGGGCTTCGTGCGCCGTTTCGACCAATACGCGAGCGTTGCGCATGCGCCTAGCACTACCTGCCGCTTCGGGCCGCGACCGGCGGCCCGGCGGGTCAGTCAGGCGGCCTGGGCATTCCTTGCGAGGTGCGGCCCTATTGGATCCCGGCTGCTGCGGACTGGCTCAGCTTCGGGCCGAAGCTGCTGTCAGCCGCTTTTCTGGCCAGGGGAGCGCCAGTCCGCAACATTGGCCATCCGCTCGGGCTGCAGCAGCGTCACCGTGCCGCCGCGCAGTTCAAGCAGTTTGTCCCGGCGGATCTGCTGCAACGTGCGGTTGACGTGCACCACGCTCAGGCCCAAGGCATCGGCCAAGGTCTCCTGGGTGAGCGGCAGGTTGAACGAGTTGCGCTCCGCCAGGCCCGCAGCACTGAGGCGCTCGCGAAAGTCGAGCAACAGGTGGACCATTCGCTCATAGGCGGTTTGCCGCCCAAGCCGCACGATCTGGTCGCGTAGACCCTGATCCTCACGTGCGGCCATCACCCGCAGCAATTGGGTGAAGCCCGATGGGTTGGCCCGGTCTTCGGCCGCCGCCAGCAACAGCCGCGCGTCCGTCGTGGTGACCGATGTGAGGGCCATGGCGGCGCAAGCCGCAGGCAATCCCGAATTCAGCACCGATCCGATCGCATCGCCCGGCAGGATGAAGCTGACGATCTGGCGGCGTCCGTCGCCGAGCAGGCGATGGTAGCAAGCCCAGCCAGACAGCAGCAGTTGCGGCGCTTGCACGGTGGTGGCGGACAGCAGCTCGGCGCGTGCCGGTAGGCTGCGCGCTCCGTTGCACATGTCCTCAAGCAGGCGCAGCTCGCTGGGCGAGAGCGGCGCCAAGCTCGCCAGCCGGGTGAGCAGCCCGCCTTGACTATGCCGCGATGCAGCAACGTTCAAACGACTCTCCTGACCGGTCATTGCCCTCTCCGCCTCAGCGATCTGCGCAGCATACGCGCAGCCATTTCAAACCAGCGTCGATGGGTCAGCCGTCCAGGCAAGCACGTGTTAAGCCTGGCCCATATCTGCATGGCCTCAAAGCGCGGCGTGGCGATTTCGTTGCAGCGGTTACAATGCCTACGACCGCTTTATTCGCTGACAGCCGCCCGGCCGTGGGATGGCTCGGCGACGACAAGCTGGATCACCCATCGCACGCCGCCGGGCCGGAAATCGAGTGTCGTGGCCGCATCCAGCTCATAGGGCAGTCCGGTTTCCAGCAACTCGCGGCCGAACCCCGAATGGCCTGGCTGCAAATCCGTGACGGGCACGCCGCTTTCCTGCCAGTCCAGCACCAGACGCTGTTCCTGGGGGTGGTCGACACCGAGCGGGTAGAGCTGCCAGCGGACGCTCAGCCGGCCGCTGGGCACGGACAAGGCGCCGAATTTGATGGCGTTGGTCGTCAACTCGTGCAGGGCCAAGCCGAGGCTCTCGGCCGCCTTGTCGGCCAGCAGCACGGTTGGGCCGGAGAGATCGGTTTGCCGGTCGACGTGGCCGCCGTGGGCCGCGAGTTCCTCGTCGACCAACTCCGACAAAGCGATGCCGTTGCCGGCATTGCGCACGATCATGCTCTGCACGCGGGCGATGGCGTTGATCCGCCCCGACAAGTGGGCCGAAAGCTCCTCAACCGTCTTGCTCGACATGACCGTCCGGATCACCACCGATCGCACCACGGCCAAGATGTTCTTCACACGGTGTTGAAGCTCGGACAGCAGTTGGCGTTGGCGGCGGCCTGCCCGCAGCCTGGCATTGATGTCGATGCACGAGCCCAACCACCCCAGCGCCGCGCCGGTTCCGTCCAATTGCGGCACGGCACGGAGCAGGAACCAGCTTTCGTGGCTCTCATCGTCTCGGCTGTTGTTGCTCCGCTGCAGGCGCAGCTCCACTTCCAGCTCGGAGCACCGCTCTACGGCGTCCTGCCACATCCGGCGGACGCCCTCGGCGTCGTCGGGGTGCACGGCCGACCACCAGCCGCCGCCCAGGGCCTTATCCGGGGCGAGGCCGGTGAAGGAACAGAAGGGCGCGTTGACGTACTGCCATTCGCCCCGGCTGTCGGTGCTGAACAGGAAGGCGGGCACGATGTCCGCCATCACGCGGAAGCGCTCTTCGCTGTCGCGCCGGCCGCGTTCCGCCTCGAACGTTGCCGTGATGTCGGAGAAGGTGATCACGACGCCGGCGATGAAGTTGTCGGTGCGCCGGTACGGCAGCATCCGCACCAGGTAGCGCTTGCGGCCCTGCGCCGCGCTGGCTTCGCGCTCGATGGTGGCGAGCGTGCGCAGCACGCGCTGGACGTCCTGCATGAGCTCGGGATAGTCCAGGCGCAGCGGCAAGTCGCTGAGCGGACGGCCGAGGTCGCTGTCCTGCACGTGGATCACGTCGGCGGCTGCGGGGGTGAAGCTCTGCAGCAGCAAGCTGCCATCGAGGATGATGATGGCGATACGGGTGCTTTCCAGCACGTTTTGCAGGTCTGAGTTGGCGCGCGCCAACTCATCCATCCGATCCGCGAGTTCCCGGTTGACCAGCCGAAAGTCCTCGCTGAGGGACAGCCGCTCGTTACGGGAGGTTTCAGGCTCCCCCACCACCGTGTTGAGCCCGGCCAGGCCGAGGTCCACGTCCTCGCTGCCGGCTTGGAACATGATGACGAAACGGCGGTCCGGACCATCGGCCAGCGGCTCGGCCAGCACTATCAGCGCGACCCGGCCGGCTTCGGTGTCGATCTGCAGGCGGCCCGTTTGCGCGGGCTGGCCGGTCAGCGCCACATGGTCAAGCAAGGCAGACAGGCTGGGGCGCAAGCCCCGCGGCACGAGCTGCAGCAGGTTGAGCGAGGCTTGGCCGGGCGCGGGTGCCAGAAAGCGGCCGATACGGGCGGAGAAATGCACCACCTCCAACGCGCCGTTGACAACCACGAAGGGCGGCCCGTGGGCGGCGGCAATCCGCTCGGCTTCGGCCGTCATTGCGGCGAATCCGGTCTGCCGCCGCCGGCCGCGATCACCGCTGGCCGGCTGGCGAGTTTGCCAACCTCCCGGCGAAGCGGTTGGTCGGCGGCTTGGGCCGGATGGGTCATGGCATCCTCAATACGCGTCATCCGTCCGGCGGCCAGGATAGGCGCTGAACCAGAAAGCAAGGTCCGCCATACTTGAGCGCAGCCGCTACACTGCACCATCAACTCTGTAAACCTAGCGGCAACTTGACAGGCTTTTTTCACATGCAGCCGCGGCTTTCAGCGGCAGGCGCCTGACCGTTTCGGCTGCATTGCTGGAGCGACCGCCAAGGTTCCGGGCAGTAGCGCAGTTTCGTCTCAATCGCCGGGAAATGGTCATTACTTTGAAGAATGTTTCGGCTATGGTGCGACCGGATAGGGGTACGATGGCATGACGACGATTTCCTCCGGCGGCACCATGACGGGCTTCGTCGTCTCTTCAGGCGCCGAGCTGGATGTGCTGTCGGGCGGGCGCTCCATCAGCACGGGCATCAGCGGCCGGGAAGTCCTATCCGGCGGCACTGATTCCGGCGGGACCGTGTTCGCCGGTGGCAGCCAAGCGGTGTCGGGCGGCGGCAAGGCGCTGGCCGACCAAGTGAATGCCGGCGGCACCCAGACCATCAGCAACGGCGGCTTGGCGAGCGGCACCAATGTCGGCGGCAATGAAACCGTGCTGGCAGGCGGCATCACCAGCAACACGGTGCTGCGGGCCGGGGTCGGTGGCTACGGAGCCGCCGCCGAGATGGTGAGCGGCCGCGCCGTCGCCACCACCGTCAGCAGCGGCGGAACATTGACGGTGCTGGGCGGCGGCACCGCGGCCGCGAGCATCGTCTCGGCCTACGGCATGGAGG
>CAXTNN010000116.1:0-10159 GCA_964245545.1 uncultured Acetobacteraceae bacterium
AGCCCCATCCCGCCCCATTCCGGTCAGGATAACGCCGACAGCTCGATGCCGCGCAACTGCAGCAGCGGACGTGAAGAGTACGTCAACAGACGGCCGGTGCCCGTTAACGGCCTCGCTCTCGACAAGGCGACAGCGCCAACCAGTTGACGACGACCCTGCGACCTCCAAATGCGTGGCACCACCGGGGGCAAGATAGACCTGACCGATTGTGAGAACCGCCCCGTCGGTGGCTTCGCTCACCGTGGCTGCACACGAGCGATCCAGTCGCTTGGCAAAGGATGTTGTAAAGGCAGCCGGCATGTGTTGGGTAATAACGGTGGGCGGGCAGTTGGCTGGGAAGCTCGACAGAATAGCTAGCAGTGCTTCCACGCCTCCCGTAGAGGCACCGATGGCCAAGAGGCGATCACCGGGTATGAAGTTTGGCGTCACTGGCGCAGCCACGGACTGGTCGCGTATAGGACGCGGACGCGCGCCGGCGGCTGTACGGACGATTGAGGCAATGCGATCGAAGGTAGCGTGGTCGTTGAGTTGCGGCTTTGCAACGCACTCAACTGCTCCCAACTCAAGGGCTCGCAACGTCGCTTCCGCCCCGCGACTGGTCAAAGTTGAGACCATGACAACCGGCATAGGTCTCAGCCGCATCAGCCGTTCGAGAAAGTCCAGACCATTCATCTGGGGCATCTCAACGTCGAGCGTTAGGACGTCCGGATTGAGCGCCTTGATTGCTTCACGGGCTTCAATTGGATTTGA
Organism: uncultured Acetobacteraceae bacterium; assembly: GCA_964245545.1. Lineage (GTDB taxonomy): Bacteria > Pseudomonadota > Alphaproteobacteria > Acetobacterales > Acetobacteraceae > LMUY01. The sequence continues at coordinate 751 of CAXTNN010000116.1, forward strand.
CGCCTGCCCCACGACCTCTATTCCAGCGTCACGCGATAAGGCGCGTATGATGATCGCACGCATTGTTGCGGAATCATCGACCACAAGAACCCGGATCATGGCGCAGCCTTGCGGCGATAGGTCGTGATACCCTCGCTTGTGAAGTCAGCGAGCGCCGGGCCTGATACCCTTTCCGAGTGACCGATGTAGAGATAGCCACTCGAAGTGAGCATGGGCGAGAAACGCTGCCAGATCTGCGCCTGGGTGTTTTCATCGAAGTAGATTACGACATTACGGCAGAAGATCGCGTCGAAGCGGGCGCGCATGGGCCAGTTTCCAACGAGGTTCAGTTCGCGGAACGTTATTAGCTCGCGCAACGCTTCCCCAGCTTGAAAGCCGCCATCGACCTTTCGAAACCATCGGCTTCGGAGATCTGCAGGCACGGCCTCAATTGCTTCTGTGTTGTAAAATCCGGTGCGCGCCTGCGCCAACACGGTCGCATCAATATCGGTAGCAAGAATTTTAATGTCCAGCCGAGCCGCATCCGGCATGCGCCCGAGGATTGTTAGCGCTATTGAGTAAGGCTCTTGACCACTGGAACACGCCGCCGACCATAAGCGCACCCGAGCACCCCGCTCGGCAGCTTTCAGCAGCGGCGGTAAGACAGTGCTCCCAAGATGGGTAAAGTGGTGCGGTTCACGGAAAAAGCGGGTAACGTTGGTCGTGAGGGCACGAACCATCAGCCCGCGCTCCTCCTTCCCTGTTGCTGGATCTGACACCAGACGGCAATAGTCGGAGAAGCCATTCATTCCTAACGCGCGGAGGCGTTTGGCAAGACGCGAATAGAGCAGCGTCGCCTTGCCTTCGTGCAGCGTTATGCCTGTGTCTGCGTGGAGCAAGTCCGCAAGCTGGTGAAAGTCCCCGGTCGTCAGAAGGAATTCTCCTTCGACTATGGAGGACTTCTGGGATGGGGCCAGTGCTGGCATCATGCGGCCTCAAGCTCTACTTTTGGCAGGATATGATCGAGCGAAATCAGGCTGACCATGCGGCCTTCGATGGCAAGTAGCCCTTGGACGAAAGTCCGCACCATTTCAGAAGCCACGTCGGGCGGCGGTTGGATCATGTCGTCCCTCATGGTTAGGATATCGGAGACGGCGTCTACGAGCAGACCGATGATCTGGTGAGCGACCTGAGCTACAATAATGACGTGGCGTTGGGTCGGGTTGGTGGGCTCTAAGCCCAGGCGCGCCGCAAGATCGACGATCGGGAGCACGGCACCGCGAAGATTGATGACACCGCGCAGGAACGCGGGTGAACGTGGCAGAGGAGTCGCCGGTGTCCAGCCGCGTATTTCACGAACCGCCATGATGTTGACGCAGAACTCCTGAGCCCCGATACGGAACGCGACCAACTCGCATTCCTGGCCGACTCCCTCTGACTTCTCAAGCATAGGCCACTCCTAATCCTGCGCGGGGCTCAACGGGTTCGAGGCGGGCATCTGACATAATAGAATCGACATCCAGGATCAGAGCGACCCGGCCATCTCCCAAGATTGTCGCTGCAGCGACACCGGGAACGTGCCGATAGTTAGCCTCGAGACTCTTGATCACCACCTGTCTCTGACCTTGGATGCCATCCACCATCAGCGCAGCACGGCTACCGCTTTCACCCTCAATCAGAAGCGCCACACTACCAGGTGATGGCCGTTGCGGAGCATGCCAGCCGAGTGAGGCTCCGACATCAATCAGTGGCACATAGGTCCCGCGGATGGCGATCACCATTGCACCATCCCCCATGTTGTGGACGTCCTTGGACCGAGGCTGCAGCGTCTCTATGATGGCAGTCAGGGGTACAATAAGCGTTTGGTCCTCGACCGTGACAATCATGCCGTCGAGGACGGCAAGTGTGAGCGGCAGGCTCATGGTAAAGGTGGAGCCCTCGCCGGGGCGAGACGAGATGGCAATCCGTCCTCCCAAAGCCTGGATAGATCGCCGGACAACATCCATGCCGACCCCTCGGCCCGAAATGTCGGAGATTTTCTCGGCCGTCGAGAAACCCGGTAGGAAGATCAGGTTGTCAATCTCATCATCACTCAGAACTGCCTCTGGAGCGACCAACCCCTTCGCGACAGCACTGGCTTTCACGCGGGCTCGATCAATGCCCGCTCCATCATCCGTCACCTCGATGACGATTCGCCCAGAGCGGTGCAACGCCGCCAGGCGGACTGTGCCTTCCTCCGGCTTGCCGTTGCGCACCCGGACATCAGGGCGTTCAAGCCCATGGTCGATGGCATTGCGGATCATGTGGGTGAGGGGATCGGAGAGATGTTCGATAACTGTTTTGTCGACTTCGGTCCCTTCGCCTTCTGTGACGAGGCGGACTTGCTTGCCGGTCAGCGCTGCGACCTCGCGGACCAGGCGCGGCAGCCGCTGGAACACGGATTTCACGGGTTGAGCGCGGATTGCCATCACGCTGTCCTGGATCTCTCGCGTCAACTGCTCGAGTTCATCCAGTCCGACGGCCACGTTGGAGGATCGGCCAACGCCGGACTCGTGCATGCGCTGCGCCAGCATGGCCTGGTTGATAACCAGCTCGCCCACGAGATCAATCAACCGATCAACCCGGTCTAGGTCCACGCGGATGGTGGGCTTGGCGGCGCTCGCCGGGTCTTCTCGCTTCGCTGGTGTCGCTGCAGCCGCCGGAGCAGGCGCGACCGAAGCTGGAACGTCCGCTTTTACCTCAGTCTGCAGACTCTGGATCAGAGCCAACACGTCTGCATCGGAGCTGTCGGGCAATGTCGCCAGAGGAGGCGCGGTTACGCTCGGCTCAGAGGTGTCTGTTGCCGCTAAGTTGCTGGCCAATGCGACATCAAGGTCGCAATCACCCTCTACAAACTCGAACACTTCGCGAATAGCCGCCTCGGGCTGATCGGTCTCGAGTTCAGCAGTCCAGGTTAGATAAGAACCTTCGGGCTCAAGGCTGGCGAGATCAGGCAGCTCGCTGGCGTCAACCGTGACAGTCATCGCGCCGAGGCGGCCCAATTCGCGCAGCAGAATGCCAGTCTCATTGGCTTTGGCATAGAGAGCCGCGTGGGGGTGGAAGCGAACCTTCCAAACGGGCGTTGAGGCGACCTCGGCAAAGCTGATCTGCACGGGCTGGAAGACAAAGCCGTCCATGCCATCCGCGTCCGGAGCGGGCATGGTTACGGCGGGGGGAAGGGGCTTGGCCGTGGCTGCAGCGCCGGGATTGAGCAGGGCTGCCAGTTCTTCGGCTGACGCTTGAGCACGGGCTTGGTCAATCTCGCCGCCATCGCGGGCGGCCCGGACCAAGTCGGCGAGCACATCGGCAGCCCGCAGCATGACCTTCAGCACTGTCGCGTCGGGCGCCAGGCGGTCGGAGCGGACAGCCTCGAGCGTTGTTTCGAACACGTGCGCGAAACGCACCAGCTCGTCCAAGCCGAACGCGCCCGCTCCGCCCTTTACCGAATGCACAGCGCGGAAAACCGCGTTTACCGTCTCGTTATCACCCTCACCGCTTTGCAGGGCGAGCAGACCCGTCTCCAGCTCTGCGAGTTGTTCCTCGCATTCTTGGAAGAAGGTCTGCTTGATGGCTTCCATTGGGTCCATTGTGCGGCTACGCAGCCACGCGCCGCAGCGCGTCCACAAGCTTGACTGGATTGAACGGCTTGACAATCCACCCGGTGGCGCCCGCCTCCCGTGCGCGGGCCTTCTTGGCCGCATCGCTTTCCGTTGTCAGCACCAGGATGGGAGTGGCCCGATGCCTGGCGTCGCGGCGCACCCCTTCAATGAAGCCGAACCCGTCCATGCGGGGCATGTTGATGTCGGTCACGATGACGTCCGGCATTTCGCCTTCAAGCACTTCGAGACCATTGACCCCGTCCACCGCCTGGACGACGCGATAACCGGCTTCAGACAAGGCCATATGCAGCATGTCCCGCATGGTGCGGGAGTCATCGACGGTCAAAACGGTTTTGGTCACGAGAGGAACTCCCCAGCACAGAATGAAGCGAAGTCGGCGGCGCCGAGTGCTCCGAGCGAGTCGGTGAAAGCAGCGGATGCGTTTTGAACCCGGAACGCTTGGCCGTCCGCCAGCCATGTGCTGCGCGCTGACAGCAGAACCTGCAGGCATTGGCCGCCCAGCCGTTCGACGGCTGCGGCGTCAATCGTCAGTGGCTTGCCACGGCGGCTCAGCAGCTCGGCAGCAAGCGGCGCCGCAGCCCGCAGGTCCAGCACCGCCGGCAATGTGGCAGGCGGGGGCGAGCCAGCGCGGCGGCGGGGCGAACGTGCCATATGTTAAGACCCACCCCGAAACTGGAGGATGGCGGCAGGCCGGGCACAAGAACCCGTGCACACCGCTCCCGAGACCAAACCAACATCGGACGAGATCAAACTCTTTGAACTTGGCACGCGGTCACCCTCCAGCCCCCAAGCCAACCGGCCGCGGTCGGCGGCACGAATGGCGAACAGGGCAAGGATGGCATGAGTGATTAAACAAGCTCTTAATTCGAGCTACCGAAACGCAGAAAGCCAGAACGCTGCTCACCTGCGCTTCAAAGCGGGCGGGCGCCGCGCCCAGTGGACCAGGTTACCTGATCACGTCCGTCTTGGAGGCTTAAGCGGCGTCACAGCCGCCGAACCGGCGGGTCAGTCCGGCTTGTGGACGGGAACGACCGCTTCGTTGCGCCGCAGAAAGGGCAGCGTCCATGGTGGATCATAGAACCACGTCATCGGCGGCCCCGCTGCAACCCACCCGCTTCCTTGCAGCAACCGAAGCAACTCCTGCTGCGCCGCTGCCACGGATGCGGCGTCGATCGAGCCGGTATAACGGTAGACGCCGATGGTCTGCTCCGGCACCATCACAATCCGCACCGCCGGGTCGTTTGGCTGCGGCAAACTCGCCACCGTGTACTTTGATGGCATGAAAAAGCGGATTTGCCACTGTCCCGGCGCGACCTGTTGCTGGTCGACCGGCGCCGTCATCGCAATGGCCGCACCTTGCGATTGCGCCACCGGCGCCGTCATCGCGATGCTCGCTCCGCTATGATTGCCGCCGAAGATGAAGCCAGCCAGCCGCCGGAAACCGGCGCCGCGAGCGCTGTACTCATCCCCGGCCACCGTCGTTTCGGCGGCAAGACGCGGCTGATAGTCCCGAATTTGCAGCCGGCCCAGGGTTTCAACCACCCGGTAGCGTGGCTCCTCCGTGCCAGAGCGGATGCCAACCACGGAGCAGCCGGTTGCCAGCAGAGCGGACGCCAATGACATTGCCACACCGAACCGCGCCAAAGAGAAAACCGCCCGGCCCCGTAAAGGTCCGAGCGGTTGAAGCAACAAGCGTCGTGCCAAGCCGGAAATGTCGGCGTCAATCAGCGATGATTGAACGAACCTCCGGCCCCTTCATGCCCTGGCCCACCACCACACGGACGGACTGACCCTCCGTCAGCGGCGGATGGCCGGCGCGCTCCAGCGCCGTGGCATGAACAAACACGTCTTTGCCGCCGTCTTGCGGCGAGATGAAGCCGAATCCCTTGTTCGGATCATACCACTTCACGGTTCCCGTCATTTCCACTCCGGGCCCGGTATCCTGCTGCGGGCGCGGCGGGCGCGCCGACCGGAACCCATCGCCGCCACCGCCACCGCCACGAGGCGGTGTCCGGCTGGCAGTGCTCTCATCCACCGAGACCACTTGCTCGACCTGCCGGCCTTTCTGCCCCTGCCCAACGCGGACCTGCAGGGTCGCACCAGGGCTTACCTGCTGGAAGCCCGAAGCCTGGAGAGCGTTGGCATGGAGAAATACGTCACCCGAACCATCCGCCAACTCGACGAAGCCAAACCCCTTGTCAGGATTATACCACTTCACCGAAGCCTGGAGCTGCGGCGACGAAGACATTGGCGTCGAAAACGACGGAAATGACGGTGGCGGCGGCGCGTTGCCGTAAAAATTGTCGTCGTCGAATCCACGACGACGAGGTTGCCGCTGCCGGCTATCCTTGGGGGTCCTCAACTCGTCCGTCCTTTGCCTCTAACGCTCGCTACGACAGATCGGGACGCAAGCCGGAACCGCTAGGGGCGGGTGGCAGTGGGTATCGACCTCGACTCATGTTGTCGATGATCGCAAGCCCTATTTCAAGATCGTTCGGAGGTTAAATCTCGCGTATCGCCGTCGATCTGCCGAAGAACTCCGCCAAAGCGCCAATTTGACAGCGTTTGAAAGACTTTATCGATGGTGCAATGGTCAGGCAAGCGCGGGCTTGTGATGCCCGCGACTGGCGAGCGGGGTGGTCAGTCCCGTTCCCACCATCACCATTGATCCACTCCGGCTACCTGCAAGGCCACTCCTGATGGACAGCTCACTGCCGATTTCACCCCATGTTCCCTCGGACGACCCAGAGGCGCTGGCCCCCGCGCGCCATGGCGACGGCCGGGCGGCGTGGGACCAGCAACTCAGGGGCCCGCTCGGCCTGCGCGGGCCCACGCATGGCATTCCCGAGGCATGGTTCCTGGGGCCCAAAGCCGAGAACGTCGAGCTTTTGAAGGAGCTGGTCACCCAAGCCATCGACAGCCACGCAAGCTTCCGGCGCCGCTTCCACCCCGAGGACCCGACGCATCTGACGGAGGCGGTGCGCCAGTCACCCGGGTTTGCGGAGGGGGTGGAGCGGCTGCGCAGCGGGGCGGCGACCTTGTTTGACATGCTGCAGCTCTCCGCCCCGTTCGCCTCCATGCGCTACCAGGGCCACATGCTGTGGGACCAGGTGATGCCGGCGATGGTCGGGCTGATCGCCGGCATGCTCTACAACCAGAACAACGTCGCCGCCGAAGCCTCGCCCATCACCACCCGGCTGGAAATCGAAGTCGGCAACGATCTGTGCCGCATGCTGGGCTACCGGGTGCCGCCGCCGGGTGCGCCACCCAGCCCGGACTGGCCGCAGCCCTGGGGCCATATCACCAGCGGCGGCACGGTCGCCAACATCGAGGCGCTGTGGGCGGCGCGGAACCTGAAGTTCTCCGCCGTCAGCCTGCGCAAAGCCATCCGCGAGGTCCCCGCCCTCACTCCGGCGCGGGAGCTGGATGTGCCGCTCTGGGGGGGCAGCGTGGGCCGCCTCACCGAGCTCGATACCTGGACCCTGCTCAACCTCGACCTCGACGTCGTCGCTGGGCTGCCGGCCGCCATCGCGGCCCTTGGGGTCGACCCGGCGGCGCTTACCCGCATCCTCACCGGCTACTCGGTGCAGAACGTGGGCTTGGTGGAGTTCTACCGCTCGTTCATGGCCGACGTGCAGCAAACCCCGGTGCTGCTCGCCCCCGCCACCAGCCATTACTCCTGGCCCAAGGCGGCCACGCTGCTCGGGCTGGGGGCCAATGCCGTGGCGGTACAGCGCGTCACCCGCGACGCCCGGCTGGACCTGGAGCACGTGGAATGGACGCTGACCGACCTGCGGCGCCGCCGGGTTCCCGTGCTTTGCGCCGTCGCCGTTATCGGCAGCACCGAGGAGAGCGCGGTCGATCCGCTGGAGGGGCTGCTCGCCTTGCGGGCGCAATTCCGGCAACGCGGGCTCAACTTCGCCATCCATGCCGATGCCGCTTGGGGCGGCTACTTCCGCGCCCTGTTGCGTGACCCGAAGGCACTGGACGCGCCGCCCGAGGATGATGACGACGAGGGCGTGCCGACCTTTGCCATGAGTCCTTACGTGGTGCGCCAGTATAAGGTACTCGGCCAGGCCGACAGCATTACGGTCGATCCGCACAAGGCCGGCTACATCCCCTATCCTGCCGGCGCGCTGTGCTATCGCAACGCCGCCATGCGGGATGCGATCTCGCTGCAAGCCCCGGTGATCTTTCATAGCCAGACCGAGCCGACCATCGGCATTTACGGCGTGGAAGGCTCCAAACCGGGTTCCGCCGCGGCCGCGGTGTGGCTGGCGCACCGGGTCATCCGGCCCGACCGGAACGGTTACGGCCGCATTCTGGGCCAGTGCATGTGGACGTCCAAGCGCTTGTTCTGCCGCCTCCATACGCTGGAGGACCCGCGCTTTCGCGTTACCCTGTTCAATGCCACCCCCGCCGAGCGCAACCGCCGCCCTGACGAGGAATTGGCCGCCGAGCGCGCCGCAATCCGCCGCTTTGTGGGTGTGGACAATGCGGCCTTGGAGGCCATGCTGGAATCCGACCCGGCGGCCCGCACCCTGTTCACCGCCCTGGGCTCAGACCAGGTCATCCTCGCCTTCTCGCTGAACTACCGCCTGCCCGATGGCCGCATGAACACCGAGCTTGCCCGCGCCAACGCCTTCAACGAGCGGGTGTTCAGCCATTGCAGCATCGTCGAACCCCGCACTGACCACGCCGGGCTGGACCTGGTGCTCACCTCGTCGCGCTTCGAGCCGCAGGTGTATGGCCATGCCTTTGTGGACGCATTTTGCCGCCGCCTGCAGGTGCTGCCGCAAGCCGACACGGGCGTGGCGTTCCTGATTTCCACCACCATGGACCCCTGGACCACCGAGACCGGGGGAGGCGACTTCCTCGAAACGGTGGTCGCAGCGCTGCAGCGGGCCGCCCACAAGGCGTTGGACGAGTTGGGCGTCGGCGCCTAGCCCAGTAGGGAGGACCGCTGCGGCGGACCGTGAGCGTGGCCGATCCGCCACCATTGCAGCCACGCCGTTGCCGTCCCGCTTGCCGCCTCACGCGCCGCAGCCATCTCCTCGCGACTGCCAGTCTCCAGTGGGGAGCCCTGCCTCGCCCGAAGGTCATACCGTCCACCGCCTTGCCCGCGCCTTCTGCGACCACTTTGCCGGCCACACGCTGCAGGCCAGTTCGCCGCAAGCCCGCTTCACCGAAGGTGCGGCCGCGATCGACGGGCTTGAGCTCGAAAGCGCCGAAGCCTGGGGCAAGCAAATGTTCCTGCGGTTCGCCGGGCCGGTTTGGGTGCGGGTGCATCTTGGCCTTTACGGCATGTGGCGCTTTGCCGGGCCGGGGCTCGAAGGCATCGGCCGCCGCCGCGGCAAAACAGACCCGCTGGACGGCGAAGCGGTCCCCGCTCCGCGCGGCGCCGTCCGCCTGCGTCTGGTCAGCGTGCGCCAGGTGGCCGATCTCAGCGGCCCCACCGCCTGCGAGGTCCTGGACGAAGCCGGCCGGGCTGAGGCGCTTGCCAAGCTCGGCCCCGACCCGCTGCGGCCGGACGCGGATCCCGATCGCGCCTGGGCCGTCATCAGCAAGTCCAAGATGGCGATCGGCCAGTTGCTGATGCGCCAGGACGTGGTGGCTGGCATCGGCAACATCTACCGCGCCGAGCTGCTGTTCCGTGCCCGCATCGAGCCCCACCGGCCCGGGCGCGACCTCACCCTCGATGAATGGCAAGAGATGTGGCGTGACCTCGCCGCCCTGATGCAGGACGGCGTGAAGACGGGCCAGATCATCAC
>CAXTNN010000117.1:0-10137 GCA_964245545.1 uncultured Acetobacteraceae bacterium
CGCTCATCCCCGTGCCAAGCACGGTTTGGCCCGGCGATGGCAGGGTGGGCAGGCGGTAGATCGTGTCGAGGTTGATGCTGCCGAAGACGAGGATCATGGATGCTTTGGCGTGAGAGCCACCCTCACCCCGGCCCTCTCCCGCCGGCGGGAGAGGGAGCGTCTGGCCCGGCGAGGGCGGCTTCGAATTCGAACCATTCGCGCTTGCTGAGGCCGCTTCCGGGCTGGGTGACCGTCTCGCCGGCAAGGCGGCGGCGCAGCACGGCCAGCATGCCGGCGGACAACGTGGCCGCTCCCAGCCGGTAGTCGCAGAACGCGGCGTAGCTGGCGGGCACCCAGGCCGCCACGCTTTGCAGCATCGCCTCGGCATAGGCGCGGATCTCATACTGCGCGTGAGTGTCAGCCCGGAGCTGCAGGAAGCCCAACAGGTTGTGGAGGTCGGTCTTCCAGTACCATTGGGTGTAGGTGTTGAGGGTGAGATTCATGCGCGCCAGCTCGCGGGCGAGACCCTGGCGGGCCCCATCGGCGCCGTCCTCGTTCAGCATCCAGGCATAGTCGTCATAGGCAGTGCCGGCGTCGCGCCGCAGCAAGGCCAGCACGGCCTCCGCCTCGTCGCCTTCCAGCACGGCGCCGCGGCCCTGGCGATTGTCGGCGGATTGGGCGGCGAGGTGCTCGGGGGCGGGAATGTAGAACTCGCGGTCCATCACCGAGTAGCGGGCGGAATACTCGTTTACGTTCGCGGTCCGGTGGCGGATCCATTGCCGGGCCACGAAGATGGGCAGCTTCACATGGTACTTGATCTCGCACATCTCGAACGGCGTCGAGTGGCGGTGGCGCATGAGGTAGCGGATCAGCCCGGCATCCTCGCTCACCCGCTTGGTGCCGCGGCCGTAGGAGACGCGGGCGGCCTGCACCACGGCGGCGTCGTCGCCCATGTAATCCACCACGCGGACGAAGCCGTGGTCCAGCACCGGCACCGCGGTGTAGAGCATCGCCTCCAGCGCGGGCACGGTGGCGCGCAAGGTGGTGGCGCCGCCGCGCCGCAGGTCGTCGATCTCGGCGGCTTGGTCAGTGGAGAGCGGCATGGCAGACCCCCTACCATTCAGCGGCTGGAAGCGCTATATTAGTCGGGCTGGGAGACCGGCTATGGTGATAAACGGTGTTTGGAATAATCGTTGTGGACCCGGGGGCGGTACCCGGCGTCTCCACCAGCTCCCAAGGCTGGATGCGGGGACGAAATAGGCTCGACACGCGTGGTAAAGACTCACCTTTTGCTCGGCATTGTACCGCCGTTATCGGGCTACATCACAAGTGCCAATGACAATCATGAGGCATTCGCAGTCGCAGCGTAAGTTGCGATAGACGCGGTTCGGGGGGCACCGGGCAACAGAAGCCCCCCACTTCCCTCTGCAATGCCACCAGCCCCGATTGCCGTCCCGCGCCCAAGATGGCAGCCTAGTCCCAAGTGGGGAGATCGGCATGGCAGTGAACAAGGTCCACCAGAGCGCCAAGGACGCCTTGGCCGACGTGCTCCGAGACGGCATGACCATCATGTCGGGCGGCTTCGGCCTGTGCGGCATCCCGTCCGTGCTGATCGAGGCGATCCGCGACAGCGGCGTCACCGGCCTGACCGTGATCTCCAACAACGCCGGCATCGACGACGCCGGGTTAGGGCTGTTGTTGGCGACCCGGCAGATCCGCAAGATGGTCAGCTCCTATGTCGGCGAGAACCAGACCTTCGCCAAGCAGTACCTGGCCGGCGAGTTGGAGATCGAATTCAACCCGCAGGGCACGCTGGCCGAACGCATCCGCGCCGGGGGGGCCGGCATTCCCGCCTTCTACACCGCCACCGGCGTCGGCACGGAGGCGGCGGCGGGCAAGGACGTGCGCGAATTCAACGGGCGCAGCTACGTGATGGAAACCAGCCTGTTTGCCGACCTGGCCATCGTGCATGCCTGGAAGGGCGACCCGGAGGGCAACCTGGTCTACCGGATGACCGCCCGTAACTTCAACCCCATCATGGCAACCGCCGCCGCGGTGACGGTGGCGCAGGTGGAGCAGGTGGTGGAGCTGGGCTCGCTTGACCCGGACCACATCATTACGCCAGGCGTGTTCGTGCAGCGCCTGGTTCCCGTGCCCGGGCTGCAGAAGCGGATCGAGCAGCGCACCACCCGCAAGCACGCGGCCTGAGGAGTACCGACCATGGCATGGACCCGCGACGAAATGGCCGCCCGCGCCGCCCGCGAGCTGGAGGACGGCTTCTACGTCAACCTTGGCATCGGCATCCCCACCCTGGTGGCCAATCACATTCCCCCCGGCATGACCATCAAGCTGCACAGCGAGAACGGCATGATGGGCATGGGTCCCTTCCCCTATGAGGGCGAGGAGGACCCCGACCTGATCAATGCCGGCAAGCAGACCGTCACGGTGCTGCCCTCCACCAGCTTCTTCGACAGTGCCGAAAGCTTCGCCATGGTGCGCGGCGGGCACATCCAGCTCACCATCCTGGGGGCGCTGCAGGTGGCCGAGAACGGCGACCTGGCCAACTGGATGATCCCGGGCAAGATGGTGAAGGGCATGGGCGGCGCGATGGACCTGGTGGCCGGGGTGAAGCGCGTGGTGGTGCTGATGGAGCACGCGGCCAAGGACGGCTCGCCCAAGATCCTGCGGCAGTGCAGCCTGCCGCTCACCGGCAAGGGCGTGGTGAACCTCATCGTCAGCGACCTTGCGGTGTTCGACGTGGGCCGCCCCGGGCTGACCTTGGTGGACATGGCTCCTGGGGTGACAGTGGACGAGCTGCGCGCCAAAACCGAAGCCCCCTTCCAGCTCCACCCCGACCTGCCCGGGTAGGTGCGGCGCGCGGCGGAGCTTAGGTTGGCGAGCAACTTCACCGCATGACTGAGTCCAGTCATGGCGGATTTGCTCTAGGCCACCCTTAAGGCCTGCTTGCTGCCGTCCGCCGTGGTCTCGCGTGCCATCGCCGTGCAGACCACTCCGACGATCGGCCCGGCGGCCAGCACTGCAAACGCCATGGGGAACGAATGCGTCGCCTGGAACACCACGCCCACCAGGCTCGGGGCCAGGACGTTGCCCAGTCCCCAGAACGCGTTGGTGACTCCGGCCGCGCTGCCCGCCAGGGCGACGCCAGCCGCTTCTGCCACCATCAGGTTCATCAGGGGGCTGTAGGCAAACGCGCCGATCCCGAGCAGCGGCGCCATTGCCTCGAAAGCCGTCAGGCTGCCAAGGCTGGCGAAGATCATCAGCGTTGCCGCAAAATAGACCAGGCAGGCCGTGGTCAACGCCCGGCGCCGGCCGCCCAACCAGTCCGACAGGAGGCCGATGCAGGGTTTGGCGGGGATGGCGCCGACGCCAAACAGCGCCACCACGAAGCCAGCCTCGACAAGGGAGAGGTGATAGCGCTGCCGCATCAACGCCGAGGCCCAGAACGCAAACCCCCACGTGCCCCACAACGCGCCAAACCCCGCCAAGCCGAGCAGCACGACCTGTCGGTTGCGCAGCAGCAAGCGGTATTGCGGGCGTGACCCAGGCAGCAGCATCGGCCCGGGACCTCCCACGATGGTCAGCCAAGCGAGACCTGCAACCACGACGGTGATGCCGCCCAGCAGGTGATAGACGCCGCCCCAGCCCAGCGCCGGCCGGAGCTGCGGCACCACCAGGTTGGTGAGCACGACCGCCAGCGAGGTTGCGGTCATGAACACCCCCATGGCCCGGCCGCGTTCGCGCGGGCCAAACCAGGTGGTGATCAGCTTCACGCCAGCCACGTAGTCCACCCCGGCACTGAGGCCCATCACAGCCTGCACCGCCAAGCCGCCGGCCGCTGAGCTGGTTGATCCGAACAGCCAGGTTGCGCCGCCAAGGCAGCATAGCGAGGCCGACAGCATCAGGCGCGGGCCGAGCCAGTCGCTGCCCAGCCCAGCCAAGACGTTCGAGGCCACATAACCGACATAGAATGCCGTGACGAACGTCCCCAGGGCGGCCGAAGACAGACCCAGGGAATGCGCGACCTCGATCGACATCGTGCTGAATGCCAGGCGGTCGGCAAAGCTGAGCAGAAAAGCCAGCCAGGCAACCAACAGCATGCACCACCGCCGCCGGTTGGTGACGGATGCGGCCGGATTGTGCGCGTAGAGTTCCCCCATCCCATCACTCAACCGCAAACCGGCAAGCGCCTCCAGGGCCAAACATGGAATGGCAGCCTGCCTCGCGCACCCTTGCCCACGCAGGAGACCTGGTGCGCGACCGCGTAGGGTGGCGATCTTTAACGGAGTGTTAGGCCTTTGCGCCTAGCATCCGGCGAAAGATATGAGGTTAAAACGACCATGACTCTCCCTCGCAGCCTCGCCATCTGCAGCGCCGCCGCTCGATCCGTGCCGTTCATCCACGCGCCCCAAGCCGCCGCGGCCGCCGCCGGGCCTGATGGTAGGCGTGACGATCCGGCGGCCGAACCAGGTCGAGCCTAGCCGATCGCGTCCGTTCTCATGTCGAAAGCCCGGTTCAGGGCGTTGAGCTCGATCCGCGTGCGGATCGCGGTGAGCTTCGCTATTATCCTCATCCTGCTCCAATTGGTCGCTGGCGTGGCCGTGGTTTCAGGCTGGAGGGTGAGCGAAAGCTTCGCCCGCTATGATCGCGCGCAAAAAGCAAACCAATGCATCGCCTTGATGTCCGAGCGGCTGACCCTGCTTCAATGGCGTGTCGCAGTCTTTGCGGACACGGAAACGGCCAAGGACGAGACCGCCGCCGCCAAGGCGCTCGCCGGATTGTCGCAACTCATCCTTGAGCCTTCGTCCGAAGCGATCGACCTGCTGGTGAATGCGAAGCAGGAAGCCACCATGCTTTCCAGACTGCTGGCAGACCTGGCATCCACGATCCAAGCGCGTCACAAAGCCGGGGATGGCGTGGTCTACTCCATGACCAGCCTTAGTCTTGCCCTAAGCGCCCTGCAGGGCGACGCGAGCGCGGCGAACGGCGAGGACCTGCAATCCGCCTTTCTCCGCACCCAGTCCGCCGCCCAGCGCGGCAGCCTCTTCGCCGTACGCTATCAGCTATCGGCTTCTCCGTCCGACCTTGAGGCGGCGAAGGCCGAAATGGGACGGCTGTTCGCCGGCCTGAGCGAGCTGGGCCAGCTACTTGGGCCGGTTACCGGCCAGGGGCTCCGGTTCAAGGCGGCGGCAGCGGCGGCTCAAGCTCTGGACGGAGCCACCGCAGCGTTGGAGGCGGAAACCAGCCAGCGGGAAGACCTCATTGGCAAGATGGACCGCTCGGTCGGCCGGGTTCGCGCAACGCTGGACATTGCCCATAGCAACTACGCCGATGCGAGCGAGGCAGCGCAGCAGCAGCTCAGCCGCAACGTGCACGCCGTAGCCCGCATCGTGATCCTGGTCGCCAGCGTGGCCCTGGCGCTAAGCGTGTTGCGCGTGCTTGTGCTGGTGAGGACATGCGTCTGGCCCCTGGTTACGCTGAGCAAATCAATGCGTGCTCTGGCAGCGGGCGCGATGCAGCAGGCCGTGCCGCACACGGCCCGCACCGACGAGATTGGCGAGATTGCCAAAGCCCTCGCCTTGCTGCGCGAACAGGCGTTGCGCGCTCGCGAAGCAGAGGCGGAGGTCGAGCGCTCCGTTCAGCGGCTTGCGATGGAACGGAAGCGCCTTGCCACCGAGAAAGCCGATGTGACGGCAGCCGCACTCGGCGGCGTAGCGGCGGCCGTCGGCCATACCGCGGAACGGCTGCTCCGCGATGCCGCCAATCTCAGCGGCATTGCGGGGCGCACGTCGGACCGAGCTGAAAGCGTGGTAACTCGCAGCGAACAAAGCCGAGTGAGCGCTGAAGTGGTCGCGAATTCGGCGGGGCTGCTGTTGGCGTCGATGGAGGAGATGTCGCGCCGGGTGACATTTGTCGCCAGCCTCACCGCCAATGCCGCACAGGATGCCAGCCGGACCAAGGAGACGGTGAGCTCGCTGTCCACGGCCGCAAGCGGTGTCCGGACAGCGACCGAACTGATCGTGAAGGTTGCCACCCGTACCAAGCTGCTGGCGTTCAACGCCTCGATCGAAGCGGCGCGAGCAGGTGCGGCTGGAAGCTGCTTTCAAGTCGTGGCGCATGAAGTCCGGGAGCTCGCAACACAGACCGCCGCAGCCGCCGCCGAAATCGCCCGGCAAATGACCACGATGGAAGCGGCCAACAACGAAGCGATCGGCACCATCACCGCCATCCGGGACGCCATTCTGTCCGTGGACGACGTGACAACCCATGCTGCAAACGAGTTTCAGCAGCAGGACATGACCATGCGCGGCATTGTGCAGGCCACCGGCGAGTCGGCGGCTGCAGCCAGCATCGTCGCCGCCGCGATGCAAGCCGTTCTGGAGGATGCCTCGGAAGCCGCGCTCTCGGTCGTCAACCTCCGCGCCGTTGCGGAGGAGGTCTCAACTCAGGGCGCCGTCCTCGAAACAGAGCTGCACAAGGTGATTGAACAGCTCCGTGCCGCCTGAGCCGCTGACCTGAGCTTAGGGTGGCGTTGCGCCAAACCTGCGGCGCCGGCCCGACCCGGCGGGGTTTGGAGCCGGGCATGGAACTTGCTAACCCTTCATGACCCGCACCGTCATGCGCCCAGCCACGTCATCGAGGAGCCATCATGAACGCGCCACTTCAGCTCAGCCGCCGCGCCACGATTGGTCTGGCTGCTGGGGCCGCCGCAGTGTCCGCGCTCCCCCGTGCGGCCGCGGCGGCGCCGGTTCGCGGCGGCAAGCTGGTCTATGGCCGCTATGCCGACAGCTTGCTCCTTGACGGCGTGCAAGCCGAACTGAACGTGGACATCTGGGTGCTGAACAGCATCTATGACACGCTGCTGCAGCCCACTGCGGACGGGCGCGGGTTGCGGCCGGGCCTGGCAACAGCCTGGGAGCTAGGCGACGGCGGCAAGTCCCTCACGCTCACCCTGCGCGACGGGGTGAAGTTTTCCGATGGCACGGCGATGACGCCCGCGGACGTGAAATGGTCGCTCGACCGCGCGCGGGACCCCACGCAGGGCGCCTGGAACTCCCTGCTCGCATCCGTCGCCGCGGTGGATATCACGGGCCCGGCCACGATCAAGCTCACCCTCAAGCACCCCGACCCGACAATGCTGGCGGTGCTGGCCACCTTCAACACCCAGATCCTGCCGTCGGCAAAGTTCATGGCGGCACCCGGCGCCACGCTGGACGAAAAGGCCAAGGCTTTTGCCGAACACCCGATCGGCACCGGGCCGTTCATGCTGGTCGAGTGGCAGCGCGGCGTGGTGATGCGGCTGGCGCGCAACCCATACCACTGGCGCCTGGCGCCGGATGGCAAGCCGCTGCCCTATCTCGATACGTTGGAATTCCAGATCATCCCAGACGACGCCACCCGGCTGCTGAAGCTGAAGTCGGGCGAGTTGGACGGCAGCGAGTTCATCCCTTACGCCCGGGTGGCGGAGCTGAAGGCCGACCCGAACCTCGATATGCAGCTCTGGCCCTCGACCAAGATCAACTACCTGACCATGAACGTGCGGCCGAAGCTGAATGACGGCTCGGACAACCCGCTGGGCAACCTCAAGGTCCGTCAGGCGCTC
Organism: uncultured Acetobacteraceae bacterium; assembly: GCA_964245545.1. Classification (GTDB taxonomy): domain Bacteria; phylum Pseudomonadota; class Alphaproteobacteria; order Acetobacterales; family Acetobacteraceae; genus LMUY01. The sequence goes on from CAXTNN010000117.1 coordinate 7,601, forward strand.
AACCACGCCGTCAACAAGGACGCGCTGATCGCTATCACCACCCGCGGGATCGGCACGCCGATGAAGTCGATGATGTCGTCGGCAACGCCGCTGATGGACGGCTCCGCCCCGCCCTACCCCTACGACCTGGGCAAGGCCAAGGCGCTGCTGGCCGAGTCGGGCGTGGCGCCGGGCTTCGAGCTGTCGTGCCTGACCTTGGCTGGCAATGCCGACGAGATCAGCAACATGACGGCAATCCAGCAGATGTTCGCCGCGGTCGGGGTGAAGCTGAAGATCGACCAGGTGGACAACGCCACCCGCAACGCCCGCTGGAAGGCGGCCGACTTCCAGATGCGCAATGCCTTGTGGACCGATGACATCGCCGACCCGAGCGAGATCGCGTCCTACATCATCTACTCGCCCACGGTGGACTCGGTGCATTCCGGTTGGAAGGACACGCGGGCCGATGAGTTGTTCCTGGCCAGCCAGCAGGAGATCGACCCGGCGAAGCGCCGCGCCGAGTACAAAGAGATGCAGGACATTTATAAAGCCGCCGCGCCGATGATCTTTCTCTACGAGTCGCCCTACCCGGTCGCATTCGCCAAGAAAGCCCACGGCTTCCTGCAAATCCCACTGGGCAACAACTTCTTCGACGAGGTCTATGTCGAGGCTTGATGCCGCCGCCTAAACGGGGAAGCGCCGCTTGAGCCGGGCCGGCTGGCTCGCCGGGCGTCTGCTGCAAATGGTGCCGACCTTGCTGCTGATCGCGTTGGCGGCATTCCTGCTGGCGCGGGCGCTTCCGGGCAACGCCGTGCAGGCGATGCTGGGGGACCGGGCCAGCGACGCCACCATCGCCCGCCTGACGCACCAGATGGGGCTCGACCGTTCGCTCGGCGCGCAGCTTTGGTCCTACCTGCTAGCGGTGGCGCATGGCGACCTTGGCGTCTCCACCGCTTTCCGCATCCCCGTGCTGCGGCTGGTGGCCGAGCGCCTGCCGGTGACCTTGCTGCTCACCGGCATGTCTCTGGTCATCGCGCTGTTGCTCGCTTTCCCGCTCGCCTTCGTGGCGGCGCTCTCCGTCAATCGCTGGCCGGATGTGCTGATCCGGGCGGTGTTCCAGGTCGGGCTGTCATCGCCGATCTTCTACGTGGGGCTGGTGCTGCTCACCATCTTCGCCGGGTGGCTGCGCTGGTTCCCGGTCGGCGGCTATGGCGATGGCTGGGGCGAGCGGTTGTATCACCTGTTCCTCCCCGCGCTCACCTTGGCGCTCAGCCTGGCCGCAGTGATCCTGCGCAGCCTGCGCACCGCCATCCTGCAGGTGCTGCATGCCGAGTTCGTCGATTTCGCCACCGCCAAGGGGCTGGCGCCGCGCATTATTCTGTTCCGCCACGTGCTGCGCAACGCCGCCATCGCCACGGTGACGCTGATCGGGCTGAACGTCGGCAGCCTGCTGGGCGGCGCCGTGATCACCGAAAGCGTGTTTGCCGTGCCCGGCGTCGGCCGGCTGATGGTGGATAGCATCTTCGCCCGCGACTACCCGGTGATCCAAGGGCTGACCTTGATCCTGGCGGTGCTGGTGTCGCTGGCCTTCGTGGTGACGGACGTAGTGCAGATGGCACTGGACCCGCGAGTGGGCCGGTGAAGCGGCTTTCGCTGGTGCTCGGCCTGGCGCTGCTGGCGCTCACCTTGCTCTGCGCCGCCGTTCCCGGCTGGGTGGCGCCGTACGATCCCCTGGGCTTCGACTACAACGCCCTGCTGCAGCCGCCCAGTTGGGTGCATCCGTTCGGGACCGACCAGTTCGGCCGCGACGTCCTCTCCCGCACGGTTGCCGCCGCCACGCTCGACCTGCAGATCGCCGTGTTCGCCACCGTCGTCCCGCTGCTGCTGGGCGGGTTGATCGGCCTGCTGGTGGGCTATTTCGGCGGGGCGGCCGACATGGTGTTCGGCCGCCTGGTGGACCTGGTGGTGACGTTCCCGTTCCTGGTACTGGTGATCGCCATCGTCGCCATCCTCGGCCCCGGGCTGGTCAACATGTACATCGCCATCTCCTGCGTCGGCTGGGTGTTCTACGCCCGGCTGATGCGGGGCGAGGTGATGTTGCAGCGGCGGCAGGATTACGTGGCCGCCGCCCGGGTGCTGGGCTTCGGCACGGGGCGCATCGTGTTCCGCCACGTGCTGCCGAACGCAATGCGCCCCGTGCTCGCCTATCTCGTCACCGACATGGCGTTGGCGATCCTGCTCGGCTCCAGCCTGGGCTATCTCGGCCTGGGCGCGCAGCCTCCGGCGGCGGAATGGGGCGTGCTGATCGCCGACGGCAAGAACTTCTTCACCGAAGCGCCTTGGATCAGCTTGTTTCCTGGCGCCGCCATCGTGCTGTGCGGGCTCGGCTTCAGCCTCACCGGGGACGGGCTGGCCGAGCTGATGCAGGTGCGGCGTTGACCGGAGCGCTGCCTGGAGCGGTTCCTGGGCCGCTGCTGCAGGTCGAGCAGCTCGGCGTGGCCTTTGCCACCCCCAAGGGCTGGCTTCGCGCGGTGGACGGCCTGTCGCTGCAGGTGGGG
>CAXTNN010000118.1:0-4395 GCA_964245545.1 uncultured Acetobacteraceae bacterium
GCTTCAAGGGCGCTTGGCTGGATGGTGAGACGTTGAAGGGTGCCAGGCTGGAGGGGGCGAAGCTGGAGGGTATCAAGATGGGCGATGGGACATCTTGGTCTTCTACAAGCGCTCGGAAGGGTCCTGAGCCCGATTGATCGTTAGAAGCCACAATCCTGCTGGCGATCTAACACCTTTACGGAACATCGTTGATCGATCTTGCTGGTTTACCGATGGAGGGTGCTGACGTGAGGCATTGGCCATGACCGAGAATCGTGACGATCTGATGCACCGGCTTGCCCAGCACCGCATTTGGGCTGCGTCGGCGGGTGACAGCGGCGTTCAGCTTTACTGCGAGGACTTGGACCTGTCTGGGCTGGACTTGTCCGGGCAGGATCTGAACGGCATCGACGTGCCTGGCAGCTCATTCCGAGGTTCGCTGCTCGCCGGGGTGGATTTCGCGACAGGCAATTTAGCAGGAGCTGATTTTACCGGCGTTGACCTGTCGGGGGCCTGCTTCGTCAAAGCCAATTTCGATGAGGCCATCTTGACCGGTGCCAGGCTGGTGTCTGCGCGTTTGTTCCGGGTCACCCTGGTGGGGGCGACGCTTTGTGGCGCTGTCTTGGACGGTGCGGACCTGCGCCGTGCCCACTTGGGCGGCGCCGATTTGACGGGGGCGTCGCTTGTCGATGTCGATTTCGAGGAGGCGACGTTGGAGGGGGCGACGTTGGAGGGTGCGACGTTGAAGGGTGCGAGCTTCAAGGGCGCTTGGCTGGATGGTGAGACGTTGAAGGGTGCCAGGCTGGAGGGGGCCAAGCTGGAGGGTATCAAGCTGGGCGACGGGACATCTTGGTCTTCTACAAGCGCTCGGAAGGGTCCTGAGCCCGGTTGATCGTTTGGAGACCAGATACCAGGCGCTTACTTGCCGCTCGGATAGCAAAGGCTGGAATTATTTTGAACCAGACAAATCAGGGTCCATGATGACACTATTTGCGGTTTATCAAGCAAGGTGCAGCGATGGTGGGGGACATGGTCTGTGCCGGGAGAAGAGCGGAGTCCAAGCCAGTGTTCTCCCTGCGATAATGGGACACTCAATCCAGATCGTCGGAAACAGGGTGAAGTTCTTCAAGGATGGAGATCTGTCGATCCTCCTTTTCTTTTTGGAACAGGAGGTTTCACAGCGGGCACGAGATTACCGAAATATCCTCCACATCGTGCGTGGCTGGAAAGAATCCCTGCCACGGTCGGGTCCAGGAACTATCTGGCTGGGGCTCGGCCATTTGATTTTATCCGATGGGGCCAAGTGCGAGTTTCTGTCGGCGTTGGATGCGGTCTCGCACACACTGAAGTTGTTTGGAGACCACATACCAGGCGCTTACTTGAACCAACTTAACAATGTTCCTGGTGTCATATACAGCGACTACAGCGTCGAGCGGGGCATTGGCATTGTTGGCGAGTTTCGGTCTTTGTTTGAGCGTGACGAAGATTAGCCGCAACCCTGGCGTGAGGCATTGGCTATGACGAGTGACAGCGCTGACATCCTGCACCGGCTTTCTTAGCACCGCGTTTGGGCTGAGTCGAGGGGTCACAGCGGCGTTAAGCTTTCCTGCGAAGACCTGGACCTGTCTGGGCTGGATTTGTCCGGGCAGTATCTGACTGGCATCGAGGTGCCTGGCAGTTCATTCCGCGGTTCGTTGCTCGCCGGAGTGGATTTCGCGTATGGCCTCTTGGCGGGGGCTGATTTTACCGATGTTGACCTATCGGGGGCCGGGTTCGTCAAGGCCAATTTCGATTGGGCCAGCTTGACAGGCGCCAGGCTGGTGTCTGCGCGTTTGATCCGAGTCAGCCTGGTGGGGGCGACGCTTCGCGGCGCTGTCTTGGACGGTGCAGACCTGCGCCGTGCCAACTTGGGCGGCGCCGATTTGACGGGGGCGTCGCTTGTCAATGCCGATCTCGAGGATGCGATGTTGGAGGGTGCGACGTTGAAGGGTGCGAGCTTCAAGGGCGCTTGGCTGGATGGTGAGACGTTGAAGGGTGCCAGGCTGGAGGGTACCGAGCTGGGCGATGGGACATCTTGGTATTCTACAGAAGCTCGGAAGGGTCCTGAGCCCGGGTGAGGGAGGGGTGACTTTGACCGGGCCTTGGTGGGCTGTAGCCCACCCTATGTGACTGGCATTGGGTGGGCGGGTTAGGCTGATCCTACTTCATGCTGATCGCGGACAGGTCGAGGAACCAGGATTGCACGGGCACGAAGCCTTGCACGTGCTTGGTCATGGCGCGCGGGTTGAGGTCGTGCACGATGTAGAGCCAAGGCGGGTTGTCCACCAGGCGCTCGTCGGCGCGGCGGAAGGCGGCTCCGATGGCCGCCGGGTCGGTGGCTTCGGACAGGTCCTTCAGCGCGGCCTCGAACTGGTCGTCGTGCCAGTGCTCCCAGTTGAAGCCGTTGGGCGAGAAGCTGGCGGCGGCGAAGTAGCGGGCCAGGATGCCGATGTCGGACGAGGGGGAGCTGACGTTCAGCGCGACCGAGCCGTCGAGCGAGGGGGAGCCGGGCGGTTGGCGGCTGGCGGTGAGCAGGACCTGCCAATCCACCACCTTGTAGTCCACCTTCACGCCACAGGCCTCCGCCAGGTTCTGCTGCAGGAACTCGTTCATGGGCAGCGGCACCATTTGGCCGGAGCCCGAAGTGGAGATCATCACCTTGAAGGAAAGCGGCTTGGCCGGGCCGTAGCCAGCGGCGGCGAGCAGGGCTTTGCCGTGCGCCGGGTCGAATTTGTAGTGGTTTTCCGGGGTGCCGAAATTCGGGTCGCTGGGCTTGAGCCAGCCCACGGCGGGTTGCGCCGTGCCGTTGAGCAAGGAGACCAGGCCGTCGCGGTCGACACAGTAGTTCAGCGCCTGGCGCACGCGGACGTCGTTGAACGGGCTGCCCTCCTCCTGCCCCAGGAACCAGGGCCAGACATGCGGATAGGGCCCGGTGGTGACGACGAAACCGGCGGCCTTGAGCGAGTCGATGCCGTCGGGCGGCGGCACCTCGATCCAGTCCACCTGTCCGCTGCGCAAGGCGGCTAGGCGCGTGTTGGGCTCTGGGATCGGGAACAGGATGACCTTGGCAACTTGGGCCTTGTGCGCCCCGTCCCAATACTTGTCCCAGCGGGCCAGGGTGACGGACTGGCGGGGCTGGACCGATTCGATGCGGAACGGCCCGGTGCCGGCGGCGGGCAACAGGGCCACGCGGCTCCAGTCATGCCCGCCCTGTTCGAACGACTGCGGCGAGGTGAACAGGATGTAGACGGCTTGGAAGGGGAAGTAGGAGGCGGGGATGGTGGTTGTGATGGCGACCGTGCTGTCGTCGACCTTGCGGTAGGATTGCAGCACGGGAACGCGGGCGCGCATCAGCCCGGCGCCGGCCGGTTCGAATTGCGGGCTGTCCTGCTTGAAGAAGCGGTCGAGGTTCCAGATGGCGGCATCGGCGTTGAACGGCGTGCCGTCGTGGAACAGCACGCCTCCCCGCAGATGGAAAAGCCAGACGCGCTTGTCGTCCAGCGATTGCTCCCAGCGTTCGGCGAGGCCGGGGCGCAACACCGCCGGCTTGTCGCTGGGCGAGAGGTCCCACAAGACGAGGCCCTCGAACTCGGGAAAGCCGAGGAAGCGGACGCCTTCGAAGCCATTGTTGGGGGCGCCGGTGGTGGTGGGGATTTCGGAGGCGGTCATGGCGATGCGCAGCACGTCCTCGGCGCGCGCCGGGGCTACTGCAAGGCAGGCCGTGAGCAGGGAGGCAGACAAACGCAGGACGGCCGGCATAACGGTGCTCTCCAAGCAAGCGACGGGAGCTCCGATGCAAGCTTTGCGCCGCCCGTTGCGCTTAGAAGCTGCTTTCCAGCCGGCAGTTGACCAGCATCTCCGCCACGTTCGCGGTTCCGGGCAGCAGCAGCGCCAGCGCGACCAGGGCGGCCAAGTCCGCGGGCTGCGTCATGGCCTCGGGCGCCACGGCGGTCACCTTGGCCGTCATGTCCGTGGCGACGAAGCCGGGGCAGATGGCGGTTGCGCGCACGCCGTCGTCCCAGGCCTCGCGGCGCACGGCGTGAGTGAGCGCCACCAGGGCGAACTTGCTCATCGCGTAGCCGATATTGGCGTTGGCGACGCGCTTGCCGGAGAGCGAGGCGATGTTCACCACCCGGCCATCGCCGCCCCGGCGCAGCGCGGGCAGCAGGAGGCGGATCAGCCGCATGGGCGCCTTCACGTTGATCAGCCAGGTGGCATCGAGTGCCGTCTCGTCGGCGTCGGCCAGCGTGGCGCCGGGCAGCGACACGCCGGCCGCGTTCACCAGGCCGTGGAGGGCGCCGAAACGGGCGAGCGTCGCGTCCCGCCAGGCTTCGGCACTGGCCAGGCTTTCGGCGTCGTAGCGGTGCACCAGCAGCC
>CAXTNN010000118.1:4405-10061 GCA_964245545.1 uncultured Acetobacteraceae bacterium
GTCGGATTGGGCAAGGGTGGAGGAGCGCACCCCGGCGGAGACGCAGAACCCGTCGGCGAGCAGGCGTTCCACCACGGCGCGGCCGATCCCGCGCGAGGCGCCCGACACCATCACGACGCGGCCTTCGGCTGTCAGCATGATACTCCCTCCCCTATTGGACGCCGCACCAATCGGCGATGAAGGCGGCGATGCTGAGCGTCACCTGCTGCAGGGTTGGCAGGTGGGCGCGCTCGTCGAACCCATGGTGGTTCTCCCCGCGCGGGCCGTAGCAGAGCGCGGGCATGCGGTGGTACAGGCCGTAGAACCGGGTGTCGTTGACGGCGGTGGAGCGGCGGTCCTCCATGGCGGCGCCGAACACCGACTGGTGCGCTGCCGCCAGCATGCGCTCGGCCTCCGTGCCGGGCTCGAGCACGTAGCCGTCGGCTTGGAAGCCGTTCCAGACGATCTGCGGCGGGTTGTTGGCCATGAAGCCGTCCCCTCCTGCCGCCTGCTCCACGCAGCGTTTCACGGCGGCGCGGGCGTCCTCCAGGCTGTGGCCGGGCAGCAGGCCGATGCGGCAGTCGACCTCGCACCAGGCGGGCGTGCTGCTGGCCCAGTCGCCGCCGCGGATGACGCCGGGGTTGAACTTGATCGGGTCGGGGATGGCGCCGAACCACGGGTCGCTGCGCGCGGCCGCGTTCAGCGCCTCGGTGTGGCGCTGCAGGGCTTGGATGAGGTGGAAGGCGGACAGGATGGCGTTGCTGCCGGCTTGCGCCTGCGCCACGTGCACCGGCACGCCGCCCACGCGCAGGCGGAACCATAGGACGCCGACATGGGCGCGGGTGATGGTGCCGGCGGTGGGCTCGGGGATCAGCACCGCGTCGGCGCGGTAGCCGCGGGCGAGGGTGCTGAGCGCGCCGTTGCCGGTGCATTCCTCCTCCGTCACGGTCTGCAGCGTGATGTCGGCCAGCGGCTTGAGCCCGGCGGCGCGGATGGCGTCCAGCGCGAACACCATGGCCGACACGCCCTGCTTCATGTCGCCGGCGCCGCGGCCATGGAGCCACTCGCCGCGGATCACCGGGTCGAATGGCGGGGTGGACCAGAAGGTGAGCGGCCCGGCAGGCACCACGTCGACATGGCCCTGCAGGATGAGGCTGCGCCCGCCTGGAGCCGCGGCGCGCTGCACGCCCACCACTTGCACGGCGCGGCTGTAGTCGGTGTCGAGCACGGGGCTGAAGCCGGGGAGGTGGTCCATTTCCACCTCGGCCAGGGTGTAGCGGTCCACGCTGTAACCGCGGGCGGCGAGTTGCTGCGCCATCCAGTCTTGCAACGGGCCTTCGTGCCCGCGCACGCTGGGGAAGCGGACGAGGTCGGCGAGGAAGGCGGTCTGCCGGCTGAACCCGGCGGCCACGGCCTGGCGCAGGCGGTCGAGCAAGGCGGCGTCGGGCATGCGGGCCTCCGGTGGGGCGGTTTCGGCGTTGTAGCAGGCTGCTTGGACTCGCTGCATGGTAGAACGATATTCTGTTCGTCATGCCCGCGCTCGATGTGGGCAACCACGGCCTTCGCACCCTCACCCCGACCCTCTCCCGCCCGCGGGAGAGGGAGATGTCCGCTGGCGTGCTGTTGGGTCAGCGGGCGCACAACAGGTCGGCCATGCGTTCGGCGATGGCGACGGTGGTGAGGTGGGTGTTGGCGCGGGGGACTTCGGGCATGACGGAGGCGTCCACCACGCGCAGCCCGGTCACGCCGACCACGCGGCATTGCGGGTCCACCACGGTGCGCGGGTCGGCGGGGTCGCCCATGCGGCAGGTGCCGCTGGCGTGCTGGGCGTCGGAGCACTCGGCGAACAGCCAGTCGTCCAGCTCGGCTTGGCTCAGCGCCTGCTGCATGGTGACGCCGGAAGTCCCGTACTCTGCCCGTTCGGCCACGGCCTGCACCGCCGGGTGCAGCACGATCTGGCGCAGCCGGTGCACGCCGTCGCGCATGCGCAGGAGGTCGCGCTCGTCGGAGAGCATGCGCTCTTCCACCGCCGGGTCGGCGGCCGGGTCGGGTGTGGTGATGTGCACCGAGCCCTGGCTCCAGGATTGGTAGACCGAGAGGGCGATGCGGCCTTGCGCCTCGGTGGGCCCGGCGCGGGTGAGCAGGCTGCCGGCAAGGTTGCCAGAAATCATAATCATGTCGTTCTCGCCGGCGCCGGCCAGGCCCGAGCTGTAACGCAGGCAGCAGTTGGTGTGGCGATGCATGAGGGTGCCGACTCGGGCGTGCGGGCGCAGGTGCAGCAGCGCGCCGACGATGGGGTGGTCGAGCAGCCCCTGCCCCACCGGGCGCGCCGCCACCACGGGGATGCCAAGCCCCTGCAGCAAGGCCGCCGGGCCGATGCCGGAGCGTTGGAGGATGGCGGGGGAATGGATCGCCCCCGCACATAGGATCGTTTCGCGCGCGGCACGGGGCGTATGGACCTGGCCGCCCGCGCGTACCCGCACGCCGGCGGCGTGGGGACGGTTGCCTTCCATCAGCAATGCCTCGACTAGCGCCCCGCCGACAACGGTGAGGTTGGGCCGGGCGCGCGCCGGCTCGAGATAGCCGTCGTTGGTGGAGACGCGGCGGCCGGCGATGCTGTTGATGGCGTAGGGCGAGACGCCGGTGCCCTCGGGGGCGTTGTGGTCCTCGCACCACGGGTAGCCGAGGCCGAGGGCGGACTCCCGCAGCGCGCTGTCGACGGCGCCCCAGGCCTCGATGGGGGCGCGATAGACGGGAATGGGGCCGCGGTCGCCGTGGTAGGGCGCGTCCGGGAAGTTCTTGTCGGTTTCGAGCTTGCAGAAATACGGCAGCAGCGCCGGCCAGCCCCAGCCGGTGCAACCCGCTGCCTCCCACCGGTCGAAGTCGTCCGGCACGCCGCGGATGGCGATCTGGCCGTTGATGGTGGAACTGCCGCCCATGGCGCGGCCGCGCCAGAGCAGGCGCGGCTGCTGCCGTTCGGTGCGCCGGGCCATGAGCTGGGGCCAGCGGTAGCCGTCATCGGCGATGGCGGCCATCGGGTTGGGGATGCTGATATGCTCGGGCGTGTCGGCCGAGCGCATGTCCCGCCCCGCCTCCAGCAACAGCACACGGGTGCGGCCGTCTTCGCTCAGCCGCGCCGCCAGCACCGCACCGGCCGAGCCGGCGCCAATGATGATGTAGTCGTATTCGTCGTTCATTGCGGCACGATGCGGCGCGGCGCGGCGGGCGGCAAGCTGGGTTGACCCGGCGCCACCCCGCGCTACGGTCCACCGGTAAGGCGGCAGGAGGCGGTGATGGTGCAGAGCCTGAAGATCGGCCGGCGGCAACTGGTCGCGGGCGCCGCGGCGGGCCTGGCCTTGCCCAGCGTGGCGCGCGCGGCGGCCGCCACCACGCTGAAGTTCATTCCGCAGATCGACCTCGCCTTCCTTGACCCGGTGTGGACCACTGCCAATGCCACCCGCGGGCATGGCTACATGGTGTTCGACACGCTCTATGGGCAGGATGGGACGTTCACCGCCTCGCCGCAGATGCTGGCCGGGCACGTGGTGGACAATGACGGCAAGCTGTGGACGCTGACCTTGCGCGATGGCTTGCTGTGGCATGACGGGGAACGGGTGCTGGCGCGGGACTGCGTCGCCAGCATCAAGCGCTGGGCGGCGCGCGATGCGTTCGGCAGCGCGCTGATGGCGGCCACCGACGAGCTTTCCGCGCCGGACGACAAAACCATCCGCTTCCGGCTCAACAAGCCATTTCCGCTGCTGCCGCAGGCGCTGGGCAAGCCCACCACGCCCAACCCGGTGATGATGCCGGAGCGGCTGGCGAAGACCGACCCGTTCACCCAGGTGACGGAAATGGTGGGCAGCGGGCCGTTCCGCTATCTGGCCAACGAGCGCGTGCCGGGATCGCGCAACGTGTATCAGAAGTTCGACGGGTACGTTCCGCGCCCCAGCGGCACGCCGGATTGGACCGCCGGGCCAAAGGTGGTGCATTTCGACCGGGTGGAGTGGACGACCATGCCGGATGCCGCCACCAAGCTGGGGGCGATGCAGTCCGGCGAGCAGGATTGGTGGGAGAACCCGACGGCGGACCTGCTGCCGCTGCTGGCCAGCCAGCGCTCGCTCAAGGTGGTGAACACCAATCTCACGGGCAACACCAACATGGTGCGGCCGAACCATTTGCAGGCGCCGTTCAACAACCCCAAGATCCTGCAGGCGGTGCTGCTTGCGATCGACCAGCAGGCCTGCATGGAGGCGATCGTCGGCAGCGACCCGGCGATGTCCCATGTTCCGCACGGCGTGTTCTGCCCCAACACGCCGATGGCGAGCGAGGTAGCGCTGGAACCGCTGATGGGCCCGCGCGACTATGGCCGGGCCAAGGAGGCGCTCAAGGCGGCGGGCTATGCCGGCGAGAAGGTGGTGCTGCTCTCGGCCACCGACTACCCGCAGTTCAAGGCGATCAGCGACGTGGTGGCGGATAATCTGGGCCGGGCCGGCATGAACGTGGATTACATCGCCACCGACTGGGGCACCATGCTGCAGCGCCGCAACAATCGCGGCCCGGCGTCGGAAGGCGGCTGGAGCCTGTTCGCCACGGGGTGGGAGGGCGAGGACCAGATGAACCCGTCCAACCTCTACGCCATGCGCGGCAACGGCAACGAGCCGGCGGCCTGGCCGGGCTGGTGCGTCAGCCCGAAGCTGGAGGCGTTGCGGCAGGCCTGGTTCGATACGTCGGATGTGGCCGCGCAGAAGACGATCTGCGAGGACCTGCAGCGTCAGGCGATGCTGGATGTGCCGAGCATCCCGGTGGGGCAGTTCCAGGTGCCGACGGCGTATAACAAGCGCATCACCGGCGTGCTGAATGGGTTCGCGACGTTTTGGAACGTGCGGCCGTCCTGAGGCTTGCGGACCCGCGTGGAAGGAGGCCGCAATGACGTACCCGGATCGGTTCAGTGGACGCACCGCCATCGTCACCGGCGGCGGCGCTGGCATTGGGCTCGCCATCGCCAACCGCTTGGCTGAGGAAGGCGCCGCGGTTGCGGTATGGGACCGCTCGCCCGACGCTCTGGCCGAGGCCGGGCGCGTAATCACGCTGCGCGACGCCCGCTCCATTGATGTGGCACGGCCGGATGCGGTGGCGGGCGCGATGGCGGACAGCCTTGCCGCCCTGGGAGGCAAGCTCGACATCCTGGTCTGCAGCGCGGGCATCACCGGGCCGAACGGCCCGGTGCGGGACTACCCGGTGGAGCAATGGCAGCGGGTGATCGACGTCAACCTGAACGGCTTGTTCTACTGCAACCGGGCTGCGATGCCGGCGATGGAGCGCGCCAACTATGGCCGCATCGTCAACATCGCGTCCGTCGCCGGCAAGGAGGGCAACCCCAATGCGGCCGCCTATAGTGCCTCCAAGGCGGGGGTGATCGGGCTCACCAAGTCGCTCGGCAAGGAGCTGGCGGCGACCGGGGTGCGGGTGAACTGCGTCACCCCAGCGGCGGTGCGGACGGGCTTGTTCGAGCAGATGTCGCCGCAGCAGATCGATTACATGCTGTCCAAGATCCCGCTCGGGCGGTTTGGCGAGATCGGCGAGATCGCGTCGCTGGTGCTTTGGCTGTGCAGCGAGGAATGCTCGTTTAGCACGGGGGCGGTGTTCGACGTGTCGGGCGGGCGGGCGACGTATTAGG
>CAXTNN010000119.1:0-4111 GCA_964245545.1 uncultured Acetobacteraceae bacterium
GCCCCGACCCGGCCCCGCTCGACCCGGCCTGCCCCTGCCTGGCCTGCACGCGCCACAGCCGGGCCTATCTTCACCACCTGTTCCGGGCGGAGGAGATGCTGGGCCCGATCCTGCTCACCACCCACAACCTCACCTACTATGCCGGGCTGATGGCGGGGCTGCGCGCGGCGATCCAGGGGGGAAGGCTGGCCGAGCACGCGGCGGCGGTTCGCGCGGGCTGGAACGCGGCGGCGGCCAACCACACTTGCAGGCTATGAGCGACCGCCCTCCCGAGCCGTATGCCGGCCTTACCCAACTCGGCCAGCCGGCGAAGCTGCCGGCGTCCCCGCAAGAGGCCGTGTTGGAGCGGGTGCCCAGCCCCCACCGCGGCGCCAGTTACGTGGTGCGCTTCACCGCGCCGGAGTTCACCTCCCTTTGCCCAATGACGGGCCAGCCTGATTTCGCGCACTTCGTCATCGACTACATCCCCGGCGAGTGGCTGGTGGAAAGCAAGTCATTGAAACTGTTTCTAAACAGTTTCCGCAACCATGGCGAGTTCCACGAGGCTTGCACCATGACGGTCGCCAACCGGCTGATCGAGGCCATCGCGCCGCGCTGGCTGCGAGTTGGCAGCTACTGGTATCCGCGTGGCGGCATTCCCATCGACGTGTTCTGGCAAACCGGCGCCCCGCCCGGCGATGCTTGGGTGCCGGACCAAGGGGTCCCGCCGTATCGGGGCCGGGGCTGACGACGCTTGGTTACGCCGAGCGGTTTGGAGCCGGTGCAGCAACAAATGTAAACGCGGTGAGCAACGGCGGATAGCCGCAAAGCAAATGTTTATAACAAGCTTTGCTTTCACATAAATTTACCGAATTACCGGCACCTGACAAAGCAAAAGCCACCCTTACTTCGCTCTCCAACGAGCTGGTGTGAAAGGTGATGGCTGGTGCTTTCATATGAGACGATCAAGCTGTTTGATCTGGCCCGGGCTCCAACAGAGCTGCGCGACATTGATGACCTCAAGCCTTTGCAACCAGCGACCAACAACGTGTTGGAGCTGCCGCTGCTCTGGTTCCGGGTTGAGGACAGCGCCTCCGCCAGCCCCGTTGCAAACAGTGAGCAAGCGGCCGGTTTGGTTAGCCTTTCTGAGTACCTGCTCAACCGGTGGCTGCTGGCCGAGGGCGTTGGTGCGGGCGAGACCGTGATCCTGACCTGGCGCAACCGCGCCGACGCGATGGCACAGCCGCCCAAATACAGCGAGGGCTGAACCGCTGCGGCAGCCGGGCAACGACTCTGTTGTCGGGGCGGGGGGCTACGCGACCGCGGGCGTCGGCCGTCGAACGCCGGGCCGTTCCCCCGCAAGCCGGGCGAACAGCGCCAGTGACTGGCCGACCACCTGGTCCATATTGTAGTAGCGGTAGGTCGCCAGCCGCCCCGTGAACGACACGCCCGGCTCGGCGTCGGCCAAGGCCTGGTAGCGCGCATAGAGCGCTGCATTCTCCGGCCGGGGAACGGGGTAGTAGGGTTCGCCGGCCGCGGACGGAAACTCGTAGGTCACAGCGGTCTGCGGATGGTCCTGTCCGGTGAGGTGCTTATACTCCGTCACCCGCGTGTAGGCGGCGTCCTGCCCCGGATAGTTCACCACCGCCACCGGCTGCAGTTGAGCGCAAGGCAGCGTGCGGTGTTCGAAGCGCAGGGACCGGTAGGGCAGGGGGCCGAAGCGATGGTCGAAGAACTCATCGACCGGGCCGGTGAACACCACATGCTCGAACGACAGGCGGTCGCGGACGTCGCGGTACTCGGTGCCGAGTTCGACCGTGATGCGGGGGTGGTCCAGGATGGCTTCGAACATCGCGGTGAAGCCCTGCAACGGCATTGCCTGGTAGCGGTCGCCGAAATAGCGGTCGTCATCGCCCGTGCGTACGGGAATGCGCGCGGTGACCGACTTGTCGAGCTGACTGGGGTCCAATCCCCATTGTTTGCGCGTGTAGCCGCGGAAGAACGCCTGGTAGAGTTCGGGCCCGACAGCGGACAGCACCACGTCCTCGGCGGTCTTGATCGTGTCGATCGGGACAGCCTTCGTGCGCAGGAACGCCTCGACCTGCTCGGGCTGCAAGGCAAGCGCGAAGAAGCGGTTGACCGTGGTGCGATTGATCGGGATCGGGAATAGCTGGCCGGCATGGCTGGCCAACACCCTGTGCTCATAGGGCCGCCACTGCGTGAAGCGGGACAGATACTCGAACACTTGCGCTGAATTGGTGTGGAAGATGTGCGGGCCATAGCGGTGCACCAGCAGCCCGGCCTCGTTCAAATGGTCAAACGCGTTGCCTGCCAAGTGCGGCCGGCGGTCCACCACCAGCACCCGCTTTCCCAGGCCATTGGCAAGCCGTTCGGCGATCACCGCGCCGGCGAAACCCGCACCGACCACCAGCACGTCATGGCTGCGGCGCCAGCGTGCGTCACCCGGCGTCGAAGTCGTGCCGTCCATGGTGCTCCTTAGCGAAATCTGCTGGTGGGGTCAGGTGGTGGGAGCTGTCTGGCGTGCGGCCGCCTCGCGGGGCGTTTGGCTGGGCGGCCTCGGCGTGAGGCCAAGATACTCACGCCAATACGGCTCAGAGGTCAGCTCCGGCGCCGCGGACTGCCACGCCTTTGCAGCCGCCGGGCCTTCCCGGTACAGCCGGACCAGCAGGCGCACAGCTTGACGCAGCAAGTCGCGGTGGTGTTCGCGCGAGCGGTGGAACGTCGGCCGCTGGTCGTCCCACCATGTCTCGACCGCGATGTGCTCCACGCCGCGCATCGCCACCCAATTAAGGTCGCGCACCTTCAACAAAGCCGGTGGTCGGATGCGGGTCGGTATGATGGCGTTGCGCAGCGCCAGGCGGCCTAGCAGCAGCAGCGACCGTACCGGGCCGCGCGGCACCGGCCGCAGGCGTTGCGGCGCCAGTGGCTGCTCGCGCGCAGTGGCGTTCGAGGGATAGCGCTGCTTCAATGCGCCGAGGCTGGCGTGGCGGGGCAATGGCGGCTGCCGCAACACGGCCGGGCCCGCCAGGAAATCCCGCACGCCCTCCAGAATCAACGCGGCGCTGTAGTAGCGCAGGGTGAGCAGGTGCATGGCAAACAGCCGGCCGATGCGGCGCACCGTGCTGGCGGCGCCAAAAGGGAGATGCAGCGCGGCTGCGATCAACAGGTTGCGGGTTTCGTAATAGAGCTGCCAGTGACCAATCTTCAGGTAGAATGGTTCGTGCCAGACCGCGATGCCGGGCATCGGCACCGTCGGGATCCCGCGCGCGGCCAGCCGCAAGCCGAACTCCACGTCGTCGCCGCGGATGAAGCAGGGCAGCGGCAATCCATGCTGCCGCAAGGCCGAGACGGGAAAGCCGCAGCACCACCAGCCGTTGTAGAATACGCCGCTCGGCAGCGAGAGGCTTTGCAGCATGCTGGCGTTGTCAAGCGGCAATCCATGATGCTGCGGCTGAAACGCCCAATGCCGCTCCGTTACCACGGCGCCAGCCTCGTACAGCAGGGTGGGATGCAACAGGTCCAGCATCTGGCCGCCGAGCACCACGTCGCGCTTGGCCCGGGTAAAGAACGCACTCATGCGCAATAGGCCGTCCGGCTCGAGTTCGATGTCGTCGTCGAGCAAGGCAACATGCGTGACGGCCGGGTCATCCAGCACTTCCAGCATGCCGCGCGTGAAGCCGCCGGCGCCGCCGAAATTGACCTGTTCCAACAGCCGCAACCGCTCGCCCAGCACTGCGGCTGCGGCCAGAAAAGCGGGATGCTGGCGTAGGCCGGGCCGGCCTTGGTTGACCACAATGACGCGTGCCAGGCAGTCCACCACCGCCGGCTCATCGGCCAGCGTCGCCAGCACGCGGGTGATCGCGTCTTCGCGGTTGAACGTGCAGAACACCGCCGCCAGTCCGGTGGCGGCTTCAACGGCGGCACGATCCAGCCACGCGCCTTCCAGGAAGGTAAAGGGCTCGGACAACGCTTCCAGCTCGATGGTCAGCGCGCCGTGCTGGCGGAAGTTGATGGCGCCATCACGAAGCGGGATTTCGGTGGCACCTGCCGCAACGACTTGCTCGTGAATGAGGCTGACTTGGTCGAGCGCATGGCAGTGGATGCGCAGCAC
>CAXTNN010000119.1:4121-10058 GCA_964245545.1 uncultured Acetobacteraceae bacterium
CGCGCCCCTTGATTGCCACCTGGACGGCCAGTCCTTTAATGGAAGCATACCGGCGCCACTGCGTTTCGAAAAACGCGTTGAAGTAGGTGGCGAAGCTGAGCGTTCTGCCGGCAGCAACGGTAATCGCGTCCGGCTCGTCCAGCATGTAGCCGGAAGCCAGCCCAACTCGTTGATCCAGCGCCGTGATGGTCCAGTAAAGGCTGCGCCGATCAGGACGCCGATCGATCAGGAAACGTTGTAAAGTGGGCTGCGCCTTGGCAGCTTGCGGCTTCAGTGCAATGCCATCCATTAAATGGGTCCAGGCGGGGCGATGCGCTCAATCATAGCCGCCGCTTTTCTCGCGTTCCTTGGCCGCCTCCTCTTGCACCTGCTGATCCACCTTGGTTTCCGAGCCAGGGGGAGACTGCGTTGGCCGCTCAGCGGGTGGATGTTCGCGTTCGGCAGGCTTAGCTTCGCTCATACAATATTGCCCACGTGTGACATGCCATCCACGTCATAGTCATAAAGTGCTATATTGTGGGCGCACTAACATTTGCCACCTGTGCGTCCAACTCCTTGTGAAACGGCAGGCTGAAGCGTGCGCTACACGTCGGCACCAGCCGTCAGCCAAGATGAGTGGGGTTTACCGTGGTCTGCGTCGTGTTCAGACCCGGTCAAACTAGGCCAGGCTGCAACAAGCCGGTGAGTTCACGGTTTTTGCAGCGACTTCTGTTTCGAGATAATAAATACAAAAGTCACATGAGTTAGAGACAGCATATGATTGTCGGCAGCAGGTTAACCGCGCGACAGCCAAACTATGATGCGATCCAATATACTTTGCTCGCAAGGTATATCATTGGTCATCCAAGGAGGAATCATGCCAGCCCTAGAAGCTTTGGTCGGCGCAAGGCTGGGTTCATCGCCCAACGCCCGGCGCGAACGCAACAGTGCAGTTTGCCGGCTCGCAAATCTCGCGTCGCTTTCGTCTGCAGAAGCACAAATTGTCGAAGACTTATGTGCAAACCCGCGCAGCTTTCCCACCCGCCATGAACTTCAGTCGGCCGGTGTGGTCGGTTCGCCGAGCTTGCTGCTGTCCGGCTGGGCTTGTTACCATCGCGTGTTGGGAGACGGCCGCCGCCAAATCGTGAGCTTTCTTTTGCCGGGTGATTTCATCGGCCCGGTGCTGAACTCAGGTCTGCCGGCGTCCTGCTCGGCCATTGCGCTCACTCCCGTTACCACGACCGATGCCCGCCCTTTGATCGCGCTCGCCACCAACCCAGCCATGCCGCCCGCCCTGGTCAATCTGATGCACTGTGTCGCCGCGCATGACGAGCAGGGCTTGCACGACCAGATTGTCCGCGTTGGCCGGCAGACTGCCTATGAGCGGATGGTGCACCTCATGCTTGACCTCTATGCGCGGCTGCGCGCTGCGGGCCTGTGCGATGGCGATAGCTTCAGTCTTCCTCTGACGCAGGAGACGCTGGCCGACGCGCTTGGCCTCAGCATTGTCCACGTCAATCGGACCCTGCAGCAAATCCGCCGTGACGGCCTGCTGCAATTGTCCGGGGGGCAAGTCATGCTATTGCAACCAGACCGAATGGCAGCGCTCGCGGACTGGCACCCTGTCGCCGGGCTGCGCGAATAGGGCGGCCGTCCCAACCGTCCCCGAACTGTGACGGCGGAGCGGCGCGAACCTCGGCCATTGCCGCCCGTTGGCTGACCCTAAGCGAAAGGAGCAGCCAATGTCCGCACATCCACCGCCCGTGCCGCCCGAGCAGCGCCCGCGCCACGGCGGCGACGCGGCCAAAGCGGACGTGTCCGACCACACCGCGGCCGGCAGCCCGAACGGAAACTTGGCCGAGCAGGGTCAGGCCGGGAACAGCAAGCAGAACACCACCAACAAGGGCCTGCAACAGGATCGCTAATCATGAGCACGCATAACGAACACACTGGCCGCTTCGGCGGGCCGGGCAGCAGCCACCAAGACCGTGAGCACCCCGGCAAGAATGGCCAAGCCACCGGGCACAAAGGCGGCGGGGATCGGCAGGGAACCGCCGCACCGCCCGGAGCGCCAACCAACACGGAGCATAGCCGCCAGTCTGGCGGCGGCGGCGAGCGCGATGTCCACCACCGCCACACGGACGAACGCTCCTAACGAAGATAGTGCCGGGCTAGGCCGCCACGCGCACCTTGGTGGCGACTGGCCCGGCGTTACCCTCTTCCTCCACATAGTGCACGACGTCGCCCTCGCGTATCGCGCTGAAGTCGCCGTTGGTGACGCTGTCCCGGTGAAAATACACCTGCGTGCCAAGCGCGTTCAGCAGGTAGCCATGGTCCTCCCCGGGCTCGATCTGCACCACACGCCCTGAAAGCGCCTCTGCCGTCGGCGACACCGCTCCGCCAGCCACGCGCGCCTTGTAGGCGTCCAACTGCTTTTCCGCCGCGCGGAACGCATCATGGATGGTTGCGGCCAGGTCAGTGCGTGCGCGCGCCACCTTGGTCTTATGCGGCTGGCGCGAGATCGCGAGGTCCTGCCCCGGCACTGACAACAGCACGTGTACGTCCCAGGCCTGCCCGGTGCGGTGCTGCCCGTGCAGCGCCTCCACCGAAACACGGCAGCCGGTAAGGTGGGGAAAACGCTTCTCCAACTTCTCTACGCGTGCGCGGATGTCGGCCTCCGCATCATCGGAATGCGGGGCGTTGTGAAAGGCAATGTCCAGCGGACGGTCCATACTTGTCTCCTTTAGAACCGCAGCGTCGCCACCGCGGGCACGTTGCGCGGCAGCCCGCGCGGGGCCGGGCCGCGGCGCGCCCGCCGGTGCGCATGGCCTGCACCGCAGCTTCGCGCATGACTCAGTCCAGTTATGGCGGATTTGCTCTAAGTTCAGCCTCGATCTCCGCAGTATGCTCACCGACCTGGGGCAGTCCGCTGCGTTGTGCCAGCCGCTTGCCGTCGAGGCTCAGCGGCAATGCCGGCAGCTTGGTGGCGACGCCATTGGGCAGCGTCACCGGAACCAATCCGCCGCTCGCGTTCAGATGCGGGTCGTCGAACAGCTCCACCGGGTTGGTGATCGGCGCAAACGGCAAGCCCAACCGCTCGCACTTCTCCATCAACGACTGCCGGTCATATTGGCGCAGCACCGCGCTCACAATCGGCAGCACGCTGGCCCGGCTGGCGACGCGCTGCGGCTGCGTGGCCAGCGCCGGGTCCGCCGCTAGTTCGGGCAGGTGGAACTCGCTGCAGAACAGGCGCCACTGGGTATCGGTCACCACGCCCACGAACACTTGGCTGCCATCGGCGGTGATAAACAGGTCGTAGATCGGCCAAGCCACCTGCCGCACGCTCATCGGCGGGGCTTCGGTGCCGAGCGTCGCGAATTGCGCCATGTGCTGCGCCATCAGCAGCACGTTGTTCTCGAACAAGCCCACCTGAACGTGGCGGCCCCGCTGGGTGACGTGCCGCTCCTGCACCGCGGCCAGGATGCCGATGGCGGCGAACATCCCGCCCATGATGTCGTTCACCGAGGCGCCGGCGCGCAGCGGCTGGCCGGGCGGGCCCGTCATGTAGGCCAGCCCGCCCATCATCTGCACCACCTCATCAAGGGCGACGCGGTGTTCGTAGGGGCCTGGCAGGAAGCCTTTGCAGGAGCAGTAGATCAGCCGTGGATTGGCGGCCGACAGCGCCTGATACGAGAGCCCGAGCTTGTCGAGCGCGCCGGGCCGGAAGTTCTCCACCAGGGCATCGGCGGTCGCCAGCAGGCGCATCACCGTCGCCATGCCCGCCTCGGATTTCAGGTCCACCGCCAGCGACCGCTTGTTGCGGTTCATGATGGCAAAGAACCCGGCGCCCGAACCGCCCAGGCGGCGCGTGTTGTCGCCATCCGGTGCTGGTTCCACCTTGATGACGTCGGCACCGAGGTCGGCCAGCACCAGCCCGCAGGCCGGCCCCATCACCATGTGGGTGAACTCGACCACCCGGAGCCCGGCGAGCGGTCCGCTCATGCAGCAAGCGCTGCCGTGCGGAAGGTCTTCGGCAGGCCAGCGCGGGCCAATCCGCCGTGCATCGGCTCGCTGGGGAGGCCCGCCGCAAGCAGCCGCCGCGCTTCCAGCAGCCGGTCAAGGTCGATGCCGGTGGCAAACCCCATGCTTTCCAGCATGAACACCAGGTCTTCGGTTACGATGTTGCCCGAGGCGCCCGGCGCGTAGGGGCAGCCGCCAAGCCCGGCCAACGAACTGTCGAACGCCCGGATGCCTTCCTCCAGCCCGGCCAGCGCATTGGCCAGGCCCAACCCCATGGTGTCGTGCAGGTGCAGGTTGGTCAGCCGAGGGCCGATCTCGGCCCGCACCGCCCGCACCAGGCGGCGGATATGCGCCGGGTTGGCGTAGCCCACGGTGTCGGCCAGGCTGATGTCGCTCACCCCGGCCGCGGCCAGCCCAGCCGCCACCGCCACCACGCTCCCGTCGAGCACAACCCCGTCGATGGAGCAGCCAAATGCGGTGGAGCAGGCGACGGCCAGGGGCAGGCGCCGCTCCTGCCCGGCCAGCCACTCGGCAATCCGCGCTACCTCGGCCATCTGTTCGGCCGGGCTGCGATTGAGGTTGGCCCGGCTATGCCCCTCGCTCACCGACACCGGCACGCTCACCCGGTCCGCCCCCGCCGCGTAGGCCGCCTGGGCGCCGCGCAGGTTTGGCGCCAGCGCTGTAACCGTCACGCCCGGCAGCCCCGCCACTGCGCGCACCACCGCATCGGTGTCGGCCATTTGCGGGATGACGCGCGCGGGCACGAAGCTGCCCACCTCGATTTCGCGCAGGCCTGCGGCGGCGAGCGCCCGAATCCAACCGACCTTGCTCTCGGTGGCCATGCGCCCGGCCGCCATCTGCAGCCCATCGCGCGGCCCGACTTCGCAGACCTGAACATGTTCCTTCATGGCATGCACTCCCTCGGACCTTGTCTAACAGGCCAGCGCGGCCAATCCCAGGCTTGACCAGGGCTAAACACAAACCCGTGTGCTGGGAGCGCTGGCCGCAGTCCTGACGATCTGCAGACCCGAGCGACGCAAGCAGGTTGCGCCAGCTTTCTGCCAGCGCAGGTGCGGCTTCGCCCGTAACCTGCAATGGAATCGAGTGCGGAATGACGCGTTGGCGTCACGTGTCCCATGCCAGCCGCCCGCCTGCCTCACACGCCATCCGCGGCCCGCTGCCTGCCCGGCAAGCGCCGCAGCTCGCAACCGCCGCCGACCAACCGCCAGAGGGCCGGGAATGGGTGTCCGAGCTGAAGCTCGACGGCTACCGCCTGCTGATCTGGATCGACGGCGGCCGGGTCCGCGTCGTCACCCGCAACGGCCATGATTGGACGGAGCGGATGCCGCGGCTCGCCAGCCGCTTCTCCGCCCTGCGGGTGCAAACCGCGCTGCTTGATGGCGAACTGGTTGCGCTGCAGCGAGACGGCACCAGCAGCTTCCACGATCTGCAGGCCGCCTTGGCCGATGGCCACGACGACCAGCTCCATTTCTACGCCTTCGACCTCTTGCACCTGAATGGGTGGGACCTCCGGCCGGCTCCGTTGCTCGACCGCAAGCAGTCGCTGGAAACCGTTCCAGGCTGGAATGACCGGCTGCGCTTTTCCGGCCATATCGAGGGCGGGGCGGCGGCGTTGCGGCGGGAGGCCTGCCGGCTCAAGGTCGAGGGCATCATCGCCAAGCGTGCCGACGCGCCCTATCAGCCGGGGCGCTCCGCCGCCTGGCTCAAGGTGAAGTGCCAGGGCCGGGAAGAGTTCGTGATCCTCGGCTGGACGCGGCCCGCCGGCTCCCGCCAGGGCATTGGCTCGCTCGCCCTGGGCTTTTATGACCCGGCGGGTCAGTTGCACTTCGCCGGTGCCGCCTGGTCGGGGTTTTCCGGACGTGACCTCGTCGAGCTGCGCGCCTGCCTCGACCCGCTTGCCCTGGCCAACCCGCTCCC
>CAXTNN010000120.1:0-10020 GCA_964245545.1 uncultured Acetobacteraceae bacterium
GACTACGATTGTAGGCTAGGCAGATCACGGCTGTTCGTGTTACGTTCTTATCGGGACCACTCGTTTTCGAGGCTTGCCATAGGCTCGCCGCCGAAGCGATCGGTCCATGTTGATGCCTCCTACCGTCGGATGGTTGCATGTTTTGGGGCCTATCGCCTTTGCCGCCGACCCAGCGCCTGCTCGCTCTGGCCAACGCCGCCGCGGTCGGATCGCTGTACTTGAACCAAGCCTTGCTGACGTCGGCCGCGGTGAGCTTGCCCGTTTCCACCTGGCTGGCGTTGGTCCCGTTCGCCACCTTGGCGGGCTATGCGAGTGGCGTTGCCCTGGTCGCGTTCGGCCCAGCCCGCCGCCGCTTTTCGGTGCCGCGCCATCTCGGCGTGCTCGCCATCGCCTTGGCCGCCGCCGCCGCCGCTCCCACCATTCCGGCGCTGACTTTGGCCAGCTTTTGCGTCGGGCTGGGGGCGGCAACAGCCCAGCGCCTGCTTGCCGCCGCGGCTCATTTGGCTGGCTCGGCGGCAGCGGGCCGGGCGATCGGCCGGTTGATTGCGTGCGGGCTGTTCGCGGTGCTGTTGGTGAAGCTGCTTGGCGCCGCGGCGGCGGGGCTGGTGGGCTGGCGCGGTGTGTTCGCGCTTGCCGCGCTTCTGGTTGCCGTGGCCGCTTTTCTGGTACGGCCGCCCGCAGCATCGGCTCAACCCGTGCTCCAACATCCGGGGGTGGCGGCGTTTTGGCGCAGCAGCAGCTTGTTGCGGCGGGTGGCCTGGCAACAGGCGGCGCTGTTTGGCGCCTTCCAAGCGGCATGGCTGATCGCACTCACAGCCCTGGCGCCGGAGGATCGCTGGCTGGTGGCAGTCGGCGGCGGCTGCGCCGGTATGCTGGCGGCGGTGGGAGCTGGCTGGCATAGCGACCGCGGCGACCAGGGCCGAGTGGCCGCCATCGGCAGCGCCGCCATGGTGGTTTCCGCAGCGCTGGCTCTGCCGTTTGCCTATGGCATGGCCAGCGGCTGGGCCCGCAGCGTGCTGCTGCTGGTGGGAATGGCCGGCATCGACGGCGGCTTGCAAGTGGCGCTGGTCGCCAACCAGGCGCGTGCCCAAGCCATCCGCCCGGAACTTCGCAGCCGGTGCGCTGCCCTGCTGACCGTATTCGGGTCCTTGGGAGGCGGCGCAGCGGCGGGATCGGCCTGCTGGCTTTATGGCCAGTTTGGCGGAGCTGTCGCCGTGTTGCTGGCGGCGGCGTTGGCTTGCACTGGCTTGCTGCTGTCAATGTGGCCGCTGCCGCTGTTGGCTCGCCAGAACTCAATTATAAATTTTGCTAGATGATTCAAATTATAGTTGAAGAATTAGGAGTATAGTCCTAATTATATCGTTGGCACCACAAGGCCTACCGATTGATTGTTCGTACCTAATAGTCTTTGGGCGGCGCAGTCCTATCATGGGCTTTGTGCCCGACACACGCGCGACCTGGAATGACAAAGGCCGCTTCATTATCGAAGCGGCCTTTCAATCTAATGGCTCACAGCTTTTCCGTGCGTTACAACGCTACCGCCGGCACCTTTCGCGAAAACCCAAACCGAGGCGCACGAGCATTAACAGCGGCAATAACCCGGCGCTGCATCTCAACTAGATTGACCTCGAACGAGGGACTTTCGGATTGCGTCCAATGATTGCTCTCGGAGGAGCATTCTTCCCTCTCGTTCGGTAAGTTGCTCAACTCCATAACCAAGCCCCCTCTTCAACAGGCTATCTAACTCCTGTCCATAGCGAGAGTTCAACGCCCCTAAGGTCTGCGAATCAAGCGAAATCCGCATCATCGGCACGTCTGAACCGGCGATAGCCGTCATACAGATAACACGTCCACCTTTACATTCAATGAATGCGCGCAGGGCGGCAAGCGTCCCTCCATACCCCAAAACGTCGTCGGCCAAGATGTAATCGCAGCCCGATCGAACGTTGCCGTAGAATTCGGGCGTCCTAACAAATCTCTGCCAAAACTCTGTCCTGTCACGTTTGGCTGCGTCTTTTTGGATAACGCCGGTTTCAACCTCTAGGCAGAACTCTCGCGCTACCGCTGCCGCATAAGCTGTCGCAAGGACATTGCGGCTGACGCGAGGAGGCTTGGCAGGAGGGCAAACCAGAGTTGGGGCGCTGCAGAGGCACTTATAAACGCCATCCAGGCAGTGATAGCGAAGCAAATCTTCGACCAGCTCGATGGCCGCGCTCTCATCTCCCCCTTTGGCGGCTCGATATAAGCGGTGCGAGCTAAGGGTGAGGTCCGCAACATTATCCGACCGCCAAGGGACGTTTACATAGGCGTTCAACGTCCAAGAAGGCCACTCAACCCTTTGGCTCTTAAAGCCCACACCGCTAGAACTTTGAAGATCAGACATTTTCTTCAACCGTCTGTTGTGTAGACGGGTTTACTGGATCGGGCGTTAACTCCTTGTTTACTTCTGTATCCTTTTCAGGCCCATTCCGTTTTGACCTAAAGTTTGTGTGGGGATACCACTCTTTCAGACCCCATGTGCCGCGTTCGACTCGCACGATATCGCCGCCGCCATTGAACTGCCTAGTAAGAACCGAACCGACCGTGTTTGCGGGCTCTCGTGAGTTTAACGCCAGGCCGCCCCGCTTGAGTTCGCTCGCAATTTCGGCCACCCCAAGCTGGCGACGGCGTTTGGACAGCAACTTCCGACTGGCATCGACAATGCTCATGCCAAGAAAGGCTCCCTCGCCGAGGCTTTCAGATTGCGGCTGACCGCTTGACCTGGCGCCTGTAACAACGGTTACACCAGGAACGCCTAAAGACGCGCGGATACTCTCAATGGTCGTAATGGCTTGGTCGATCTTATCTCGCTGCAGACGCAGAGCGGTAAGCACAGCTTCATAGGGATCGGTGTCCCCAATTTCGTCAGACATCAGTTGCGGTCCCCACGAGGAAAATGCTAAACGGGGACCGTCGGCAGGCTCTAAGAACCTACCGACGGCGTGCCTTTCGGACCCTGAGACATCAGGGGCTTATGGCCCCCTCTTAGGCTTTGGCCGTCATTTCTTATCCTCTCTCTTCTTGCCGGTTGGGCGAGGTAGTAGCGCCGGGGTGTTGTGACCTCGGCGCTACCTTCTATACGGAGTGGTGATACTTGGTTGCAAGCAGGATTTTTACTGCAAGGCCTCCGCTTGATCCCGAACAACAGAAACACTGCAGCTCAAGGTTTGGCGCCGTGTCAGGCACAACGACTAAACAGCACTCGCAAGAGCTTCACGACGAAAGCTCCGAGTTGTCGAGCTTAGAGATCGAAGCCCGTTTTCGGTCTGCGCTCAAAGCCGCGCTCACCACGCAGCCTCAGCCGGTCGCAGCTATTCCTCGGAAACGTCCTCGGAAGCCGTCTTTCGCCGCTTCAACTGCTTCCGCCTCCACCAAACAAACCGGTGAGCATTAAGCCAGTAGACTGGCTCCGTCAGGTTTGCGGTAGGTCAGTCGCTTCCCATCAGCTCCCCGGATAGCGGCTTGTGTCCGCGCCATGTCTGAGAAGCCCAGATTCACACGATGATTGTACCGGAAGTCGTATTCTGCGAGATAGCGATGCAGATGCTTCTCTGCGCAATGCTGGTAGATGCCCCGCATTCCTCTCTTAAAGATCGAGAAGTACCCTTCGGCTGAGTTCGTGTGGACATCATCGCGGACATATTCGCCAGATGAGTGGTGAACGGACTCATGCGTTGCAACGTGCGATGTCGTGTCGCCGTAAAGCTTGCTCTCGTCCGTGTGCAGACGCGTGTCGTGCGCGACATTCTCGACAATGATCCGCTGCACCGTTTCCTTATTCGCAACTGCGACGTGGAACGTGCGAACGGAACCGCCACGCTCAACAAGAGCGACGATTGCCCGCTTGCCGGCCGGACCACCCTTGCCGCGCTTCGTGAACGGACGGCCCCGACGCTGCGGTGAAACTGCAACCGTCTCCTGCTTGCCGTAATATGTCTCGTCGGCTTCAACGATCGAACCTTCGCCGCCCATTGGGGCCGTCAATCCGCCGGCAGTCATCGCCATGCGGATGCGATGGGCCATGAACCACGCACTCTTATAAGTGACTCCAAGCGACCGATGGAGTTGGTGGGCAGATACGCCCTTCTTGGACGAGCACATGAGATAGAAGCCCATCATCCACTTCGTGAGCTTGATGTGGCTGCTTTCCATGACAGTGCCGGTCGTCACTGAAAAGTCCTTACGGCAGCCCCTGGTTGAGCAGCGATACCGCCCTTCGCGCTTTGTCTCGTAGAACTCCAGGCCGCCGCAATGCGGGCAGAACGTGCCCTTGGACCAGCGCATGCTCTCCAGCATCAACCGGGCCGCGTTTTCATCCTGGAAGTGGAGTTGCTGGAATGCGTTCATAGCGGCCTCTCTGAGAGCGCCATTCTACATCTTGAGTCTGTGGTGTCAAGTATATAATTAGGAGTATAGTCCTATAATGCGGATGGGTGATTTGGCAGTTGAATATTTTCCTTGCCAGGAACCCGCTTTGTCGAAGCAACTGCGCCGTTATTACTGGTGCAGTCATGGTGGCTTTACCACATAACGAACCTTTAGGAACATAGCCATGAATCAGACTGATCAGCGCGTTGCCCCCAGCATGGACTTGAGTGCTCCGGTTAACACGCTCGCCTTTCCGCCCCTGCCGGTGGCGGATGAGGGACGTATCCGCCTCGGAGGCCAGGCTCCCATGCTCCCGCCCAACAGCATCGCCGATGCTGGCGATATCCGCCTGGGTGGGCAGGCGCCGATGTTCCTGCCGGATGCGATCGCCGATGCCGGCCTCGTGCGTCTCGGCGGCCAAAGCCCGGCGTTCTGACTGCCAAAAGGCGAGCCGTTTGCCCGCAGCTTGGCAGCCACGTCTTTCGATAAAGCCATTTTAGCACTTGGCGGGGGAGGGTCGCTCCTCCCCCCGATTTCCCAGGCTCCGGTTTTCCGGTGCGCGCGACAGGCCAGCAGAGGGGACAACGATGACAGCGCCACAAACGCCACCCACCGTGCAGTTCGTCCGCATGGTCGAGAGCGCCCGCCCACCGCAGCGGGCAGACCGGTCAGCCGGAGGCACGCTGCCCACCCGCGCCTTCCGCTACTGCGAAGCCGCCACCACAGCGGCGGCCCTGGGCTGGTACGTGTTTCCGCCAATCGGCTTTCGGCTGTATTGGACGGGAACCGAGATCTTCTGGACCTATGGCGGCGCCACTGCTTGGTATCCCCTTGGCGCCGCTCAATTCCCGGACTTTCGCGAACGGTTCGACCGCCACGCGCCGCCAGAGGTGCAGTCCTACTCTCCAACTTTCCTGGGTGCGCTGCCCGAGCCTGGCATCCTGCAAGTCTGGTCCGGCCTGGTCGCCAAAACCAAGCCTGGCTGGAGCTTGCTCGCCCGTGGCCCGGCCAACTTGCCGCGCTCCGTCGGCTACGACGTGTTCGAGGGGATGGTGGAAGCGGACGACTGGTTCGGCCCGCTGTTCATAAACATCCGCCTGACCCAAACGGGCACAGCCATTGAGTTCGACCCCAACCGTCCGCTGTTCCAAGTCCAACCGGTCCAGCGGGAAGCCTACAGCGATGCGACGCTGAACGACGTCGCGGTCCGGGAGCTCGACACCATGTCAGCCGCCGATTGGGCCGCCTACCACCGCACCGTGGTGCAGCCGAGCCAAGCCCGCTGCCCGCACGGCGCCCACGCCGCCGCCGTGCGCAAACGCCGCCACGCCGACGCGCTCGATCAACGCCAGCGCGCTTAACCGTCGAGGCCTGGACCGTTTCAAGTCACGCCGGCCAGCCGTAGTCCGGCTGTGTAATGATCCAGATCTTCCACCCGCTGATAGGGCGCGGTGGCACGGAATCGCTGCAGCGAAAAGCGCGGCTCCAGCACATGCAGCCGCTGCAGCACCACAGCCGCCTCCGCCCGCTGACCAAGATGGCCCAGCGCCGACAGATAGCTCTTGAACGCCGAGGTGAATTGCGGATGCCGCTCCGTGACCCGGCGGCCAATCGTAGCGGCCGCTTCGTGGTTCTTCTGCAACAACTGAACAATCCCGAGCGCACCCTCGGCAAAGAACCCATGCGGATCATTTGGCGCCAACTCGCGACACCGGTTGATGCAGCGATAGGCGTCGCTGAGCCGGCCAGAATAGGCGTGCGTGACCCCGGCAAAATGCCAGGCCAGCGCCATCGCCGGGTTGAGCTGCAAGGCCAGCTCATGCAACGCCGCGGCCTCATCCAGCCGACGGCTTAGAAACGCCTTGACATGGCCGGCAACAGCGACACTGCGCGCGTCCTTTGGGTCGAGCATGATTGCTCTGTCGGCGGCTCGGCCGGCCCGCGTCATCGATTGGGCGGGATTGACCGCCCAGCCTTGGCCGACAAAAAACACGTGCCAGTAGGCAAGCCAGCTATGCGCCATGGCAAACTCGCGGTCGACCGCAACCGCCTGCTCCAGCGCGTGACCCGCACCCAGGAACGGCTCCCGCTCCAGCCGATGGATCGCGGGAATAGCTTGCAGCACCAACCCGTAGGCCTCGCCTCGGCGCAGCGGAGACGCCCGACGGTGGCCCATCGCCTCAATCACCAGCAACTCGGTGTCGAGGCAGGCGGCGATGCGTTCGGCGAAGCGGTCCTGCACGGCAAACCCGGCGCTCTTGTCCTCGACAAAGGCATTGGCCCAGACGATGGCGCAACTGCTGAGGTCCATTAGCTTGATCGCCAGCCGGTACTGCGACCGGTCCGCCTGCAGGCTGCCGACCAGGGCGTAATCGGCGATTTTGGACAGGTCCTCGCTGCCGCTGGACAGGCGGCGGCCGTCGCGCCCCCGCGTGATGACGGTAAACCACCGCAGCCGCGCCAGCGCCGCCGCCACTTCTTCCCCCACGCCACGCCCGAACTGTTCTTCCGCCCGCGTGCCCACGGTGTCGAACGCGGTGACGACCACCGAAGGGCCGCTGCACGGCATCGGCCGCGCCGCCGCCTCACTCGCGGGGGTGGCCATTAAGTGCTGCTGGCGGTCTTGGCGAAGGCGAATCAACCATTGATCGAACGCCGGGTCGAGCCCATCGAGCTCGCTGAGGAAACTTCCACCGGCCTCAGCCCCGTGTTCCACATGCACGGCGCCGTCGCGGAAGGCGATGGTGGCATCGCGCAGCAACAACACGTCCACACCCGCCTCGCGCAGCTCCTTTTGCAGGTTGTGCAGCGTGTCCCGCAACCGGGCGAGCGCATCCGTGCGCTCAACACTGGTCCACAGCAGGCCAGCGGCATGTTGGCGCGTCACGCTCCGGCTGTCTGTGAGCGCTACCAGTGCCAACAGGGCACGAGCCTTGCGCGACTTCGGCAGCACGCTGTCTCCGTGCTGCGTTTCAACCTGCAGCCGCGGCGCAAACCGCAGCCTCAGCGAACCGAGAGTCGGCTTGGCAGCGTGTTCGAGCGGAATGTCCAGCACAGTCCCCCTGCTAAGCTCCGGCAAACTGCCGATGAACAGGACGCCGCCGCCAATCGAACGCCGGCACACAGCCATCCAAGATAGCGGCGCAGCGGGCAAAGCGCCGTGAGCCCGACGTCTAATCGGCGTTATTCGTCGGCGAAACGAAGCAAGTAGCGGAAGGAAGGCTCGTCTCGCGGGCGGCGATTGCACCCGGCAAGCCAATCCCCGGCACGCATTTCCGACGCATGGCAACGGTGGAACGACGCTCTCTGACCGGAAGAATCGTGCGAAAAACCGGGTGCTACCTTCTCAGTCGCAGGCTCGATATGTTGCTGACCCTTCTGCATTGGATCGATCAGGCTGGCGCCCTGTTCCGCCCCGCGGCGGATGCGGAGCTCTGCATCGCCTACGCCGCCCGCTGCTCCCTCCGCCTCCCCGCGGACGAAGCGGCGCTGCATTGGGCGCACATGCCGCTGACGCGCCTCAGCGTCCTGCATGGCATTCATTGATGATGGGGTCGGGCGCGGCTGGGCACAGCCTGGACCATACGGCGATGGCGGGCCGTGGCCGCAGCAACCTGCCGCCCGGTCGAGCGGGCGCAAACCTTCCCCGCAGCCGGCGAGTGTTCTGGTCGGTGGAGCAGGCGCCTGAGATGCTGCGGGACATCCAAACTTTGGAAGCCCCGACCAATGGCACCATCGAAATCACCCTCGCCGATGGCACCCGCGTCCGGGTCGACAACCACGTCGACGCCACCGCCTTGCGACGGGTGCTCGAGGCGCTCAGGCACCGCTAACCCGGCAGCGCGGAGTCGGCCCTAAGCGGTCTCCTGCACCAACTTGCGCCGCATCGCATCCGCAAACGCGGTGTAGTCGGCGCAGGTCAGCGCGAACGCTTCCGGGCCGCCGATCACCTCCTCGATATAGCTCTGCAGCAGGTCCGGCTCCTCGTGCAGCACGCAAAGCCCGTTGATCGTCACCCCTGCCTGGGACAGCCGGTCCCGCACCGGGCCAGGCGGCGTGCCGGCGTTGCTGCGGCCGTCTCCCGCCACGTCGATCACCTTGCGGGTCGCCGGGGCGGGCAGGGCGGCCAGCATGGTCTCGGCCACCACCAGCGCCTCGCCGATCGCCGTCTCTCCCGCCGGCACCGAACGGGGCACGTTGCTTACCCGCTCGGCCAGCGCCACCACCTCGGCTTCGTTGCGGATCGCGGTCCACTCCAGCATCACCTGCTGCGCACCCGGGCCCGACCACAGCAGCAGCCCCAATGCGCTCATCCCGTTGGGGCCGCCGATCAGCGAGGCGATCACGTCCGGGTCGCGCAACGCCGCGCCCAGCCCGCCGGCGATGAGGTTGAACTCGTCGAAGGTGACGCTCGCCGAGCCATCCAGGGCGATCAGGAGTGCCAGGTCGAACACAGGCTACACGGCCGCTAACCGCTCCCGGCGCACCTGCACCGTCAATTCGTCCAGCGCGCGCGCCACCCGATCGAGCATTTCGGTCACTTCGGCCTCGGTCATGATCAATGGGGGGCTGAACGCCAGCGTGTCATTGGCCAGGGTGCGGCCGATCACGCCGTGCTTTTCGCCCAGCTTGGTAAGCCGCGAGCCCATCTTGAGCGCCGGGTCGAAGTTCTGCCGCGCCGCCTTGTCGGCAACCAGTTCAATCGCCCCGATCATGCCCAAGCCGCGCACCTCACCCACCAGCTCATGCCCGGTAAAGCGGCTGCGGAGTTGCTCCTGCATCGCCGCGCCCACTTCACGGACGTGCTGCACCAGGCCGATCTCGTCGTAGATCTTGAGCGCTTCGATAGCCACTGCTGCTGGAACCGGATGCCCGGAATAGGTGTAGCCATGCCCGAACGTGCCGATGCGGTGGCTTTCGGCCGCAATCGGCTGGAACACCGCATCGCTCACCATGGTCGCTGAGATCGGCATGTAGGCGGCCGAGAGCGCTTTGGCGCAGGTGACGATGTCGGGTTGCACGTCGAAAGCCTCGCTGCCCCAATAGGTGCCGAGCCGGCCGAAGCCGCAGATCACCTCGTCGGCCACCAGCAACACGTCATACTTCTCCAGCACGGCGCGGATTTTCGGGAAGTAGCCAGCGGGCGGCACGATCACGCCGCCCGCGCCCATCACCGGCTCGGCGAACATGGCGGCCACCGTGTCCGGTCCTTCGGCCAGGATCAGCTTTTCCAATTCGTCGGCACAGCGGCTGGCGAACGCCTCCTCGGTCTCCCCCTCCGCCGCGCCGTGATAGAAGTGCGGCGTCATCGTGTGCACGAAACCTGGCAATGGCAGGTCGAACGAGCGATGGTTATAGGGCAGGCCGGTGAGCGAGGCCGCTCCCACGGTGATGCCGTGATAGCCTTTCAGCCGCCCGATGATCTTCTTCTTCGCCGGCCGGCCGAGCGCGTTGTTGTAATACCAGACCATCTTGATGGCGGTGTCGTTCGCCTCCGAGCCCGAGTTGGCGAAAATGATCTTCGCCCCCTGCAGCGGCGCCCGCGCCGCCAGCATCTCCGACAGCTCGATCAGCGGCGTGTGCGACTTGGCGGTGAATGAGTGGTAGAACGGC
>CAXTNN010000121.1:0-10000 GCA_964245545.1 uncultured Acetobacteraceae bacterium
CGGTAGACCAATGCCCAAGCCACCGCCACCAGCAGCCCGCACCCGCCAAGCGCGGCAAAGCTGGCCCGCCAGCCGACCGCTGCCATCAGCGGGGCGAGCAGCAGTGGCGCGACCGCCGGGCCAAGCGAGGCGGAGGCGTTCAACAGCCCCATCGGCACGGCGCGATCCGCCGGGTCAAACCGGTCGGCACACACGCGGGCGCCCCCCACGAACATCGGCGCTTCGCCTAGGCCGAGCGCCACCCGGGCGGCGATAAACTGTGGCAGCGAACCCACCAAGCCAGCGCCCGCCTGCACGCACGACCAGGCCGCGAGCGCACCGGCCAGGGCCCAGCGAGGGCCCAACCGATCCACCAAGCTTCCCGCCGGAAGCTGCGCCACAGCATAGCTCCAGGCGAAGGCCGACAGCAGCAGGCCCGCTTGCCCAGCCGATAAGTGGAGATCGCTCCGGATTGCCGGCAGGGCGATCGAGACGGCCGAGCGATCGATAAAGTTGATGCAGCCAGCCAGCACCAGCAGCCCAATCGCCGCGACCCGCAAACTTATCCCGCGCGATGACTCGCTTGATGCCATTCAATCCGAGCTCATGAAGCGCCCCGACGTGGAAGCCGCCACAATCACCGGGCAACACCGACCTGCGCGGAGATAGAGGCTTCCGGCAGTGGACACCGAAACTACCCAAGCCGGGCCCATCATAGTTTTGGGCAATCCAGCCTGTGTTTTGATTGGCGTCCCGTAGGGGATTCGAACCCCTGTTACCGCCGTGAGAGGGCGGTGTCCTAGGCCTCTAGACGAACAGGACAATGACCCGGCGACCTGTTAAGACGAACCGCCTTTCTTCGCAACCCCACCCCGGCCTCGGCTCACCGCCGCTGCGTAGCGCCCGGTTCGACAGGCATCAGAGCAGTAGCGGACGTTCTCCCAATCCCGCATCCACCGCCGCCGCCACGAGAACGGCCGCCCGCACGCCGCGCATATCTTATCCGGTGGCTGCGTCTTCTTCACGGCGCGAGCGCCACCCGGCCAACCACTTTGCCCGATCGGGCATCGATCATCACCAGCCGGTCGGCGCCACCACCGGAAAGTATGACGGCAAACCGGTCCCCTGCCGACGCCACCGACTGCATGCGCGTGCCCGCCGGCTCTTGCAGCACGGTTTGGACGGTGAAAGCCGGCCCAGAAATATGGTGCATGATGGTGACCAAAACGCCGACAACCCCGGCGATGATCAGCACGCCCATCACCACAACCAACGTCAGCAAAGCGCGCACGCGATAACTCCTCCCTTTGCCGCCGCCGTGGCGCTACCATCCCACCATGACATCGCCGCCCGATAGCACCTGGTGCATCACCGCCGGGCCGGAGCATGCCGGAGAACGCATCGACAGCTTCCTGGCTCGCGCGATCGGCACAATTTCCCGCTCTCGCGTCAAGGGGTTGATCCATGGAGGTCACGCCTCGATCAGCGGCACCATCACCACCGATCCGGCCCACGCCATCCTTCCTGGGCAATGCGTCCTGCTCGCGCAGCCGCCTCCCCTCCCAGCTAGGCCCCAACCGCAAGCTGCTGATCTTACAATTCTTTACGAGGATGCCGACCTTCTGGTGCTCGACAAATCCGCCGGCCTTGTCGTCCATCCCGCACCAGGCAACCCCGACCGGACCCTGGTGAACGCCCTGCTCGCCCATTGCGGCGACAGCTTGCCGGGCATCGGCGGCGAGAAGCGGCCCGGCATTGTGCATCGGCTGGATAAGGACACATCGGGCGTGATGGTGGTGGCCAAGAGCGAACTCGCGATGGCCGGACTATCCGCCGCCTTTGCCAGCCGGGATCTCGATCGTAGCTATCTCGCCCTGTGCTGGGGCGTTCCCTCGCCATCCCAAGGCTTGCTCACCGGCGCGATCGGGCGCGACCCGCGGGACCGTAAGCGAATGGCGGTGGTGACAAAAGGCGGCAAGCAGGCACAAACGGCTTACCGCGTCGAGCGGGCGTGGGAGCTTGCGGCCGCTTTGCTGAGCTGCCGATTGGCCACGGGCCGGACGCACCAGATTAGGGTTCATCTGGCGACTTCTGGTCACCCCGTCGTGGGCGATCCCACCTATCTTCGCCGGCCCCCTGCAGCCGCCAAGCTTCTGCCGGCACCCGCTCGTGCTGCCTTGCTGGACTACCCGCATCAAGCTTTGCATGCCGAACGGCTCGGCTTCCAGCATCCAAGGACGGGGGTAAAGCTCGAGTTTCAAACCCCGCCGCCACCGCGGTTTGCCAGTTTGATTGCGGCACTGGACGCAGCGTGGCAACCAGGGTTGTTGCATCAGTCTTGACAGGACAAACGCGGTCCTGTATAAACCTGACAGTGATTACTCCCGACGATGCCCGGGAAGGCACTAGGGTCGTAGCCGCTGCCGCATATGGGGCGGTCTCCGAGCCGTGAGGTGCTGCAGCGCATCAAGATAGTCGTCGGCTGAAACCGCTGAAGGCCTTCGCCGTATTGGGTAGGCATGGTGAAGTCGGGGATGGAAGGAGCCGGTTGTGGCCTCTGCAGTCGTAAATGTTGCCCCAGAAGGCAATCTCTCCCGTTATCTACAAGAAATTCGGAAGTTCCCGATGCTGGCCCCCGAGGAGGAGCTGGCACTATCCAAGGCCTGGCGTGACAACGAGGACATGGAAGCGGCACATAAGCTTGTCACTTCTCATCTCCGGCTCGTTGCCAAGATTGCTATGGGATATCGCGGCTATGGGCTGCCCGTTGGTGAGCTGATCAGCGAAGGCAACGTAGGAATGATGCAGGCCGTCAAGCGGTTTGATCCCGATCGGGGTTTCCGTTTGGCGACGTATGCGATGTGGTGGATCCGTGCTGCTATCCAGGAATACATCCTTCATAGTTGGTCATTGGTTAAGATGGGCACGACTGCGGCTCAAAAAAAGCTGTTTTTCAACCTGCGCCGGCTGAAAGGCCAGATGCAGGCAATTGATGACGGTGACCTGAAGCCGGAGCACGTCGCGAAGATATCGCGGGTGTTACAGGTTCCAGAGCAGGACGTAGTCAGCATGAACCGGCGGCTTGCCGCGCCGGATCACAGCCTGAATGCTCCTGTCCGTGCAGATAGCGAGGGGGAGTGGCAAGATTGGCTAGTTGACGAGGGCCAGAGCCAGGAGGCTGAGCTTGCCGACCGTGAAGAGCTCACCGGCCGCAAGGCACTGCTTTCCAACGCTTTGCGCACCCTGAACGAGCGTGAACGGCATATTTTGATCGAACGCCGGCTGAAGGACAATCCGACCACTCTGGAAGAATTGTCGCAGCAGTATGGCATTTCGCGTGAGCGCGTGCGCCAGATTGAGGTTCGCGCGTTTGAGAAGCTGCAGAAGTCGATGAAGCAGCAGGTGGTGGAGCAGCGCTTGGCAGTTCCACTCGCCGCTTAAAGGAGCCGAAACGGCCTGTAGGGCGAGCGCCCTACAGGCCGTTTTGCATTCAGTCGATGGTGCGCCATTCGTCGACCAGCTTGCTTCTCTCCTCCTTTAAACGCCGGCTGGAGTGGTCATCGGCAGCTTGCATGATGAAGGTCGAAACAACCTCCCAAGTTTGACCAACTAGCCAAGCGGAACCGCTCCCGGTCCAGGACCACAGTGGCACCAGGGGATTGGACAATACGTCTATCGCTGCAGCGAATGATCCGCCTTGCTCCCACAATGCCAGCAGGGGCGACAAAGCCGTAGCGGCGCCCATCAGCAGCATTGATCGCGCAATCGGCCGGCCCGGCGTGGTTTCAACTACGGCCATTGCTACCGCCGCCAACAAAAGCGTGCCGAGCAGAACAGCAGTTCCCGGCGCTAGGACCACCAAGCCGCCGCAAACAGCGCCTTGAAGCCAGAGCCAAGACCGTGGAGATGCTGCAGCCGCCTTTGCTTTCGCCATCAGGAGAACACGGCAAAGGCCAACGCGATGACACAGGCCATCAAGCTGAGTGCTCCCGCGACCTCTTGCGCTGTGCGCCGGGCTCGATCAGGCCGGGCTTCCGCGGCTGACGCAATGGTTTGAAGCGACGCGTCAATTACCTGAATGCGTGTTTTGGCCGCGAGCAGGCCGCGTTTGTCATCGGATAGCTCCGCCGGATTGTCCATCAATGTTACGATGGGCGAAAGCTGACCTGCACTCGACATCTCGTCCAAAGCAGCCGCCAGACGCTCCCGTCGAGAACGGCTGCTAAACACCTCAAGCAACGGCTTCGATACTGCGACAGCCCATTTGCTCAATCCTGGCAACTCACCGCGATGCAGTTTCTGCTGCAAACGTGCAAGCAGCCGCAAATGCGACATGGCGTCAGAGGGGGATAGAGCGCTGGAAAGCTGGCTGATATCGACATCTAGCCGCTCATCGCGCCGGGCGATGATGAATGCCGCCAGGTGAGCGTCCACCAAGGGGCTGTTCTCTTTTGTCGGTTGCTTTGCGCTGAGCTCTAGCGCTGGCAACAGCTCCGACAACCGTGTCACCCATTGCCGTCCCAGCGCGGGCGACTCGCATGGTGCCAGCGGGTTCAACATGTAAGTAAGGCGCAGAGCGCCACCTTCGCCTTGGGCCGCCTGAGCCCAGGTCATGACGTCTTTGGCTTCCAGGCGCGCTAGGAAGGAGTCGCGCGTTGTCCGTTGCTCAGCCCAAATCCGAACAACTTGACGAACGCCGACCTCTCGGATTGCCTCCACCTTGTCGGGCTCATGATGAATGGCGTGGTCAAGCGCCGGGCCCAACCCATCGGGCCAAAGTGAGAACGACCGCCAGGTAAGCGGCGCCGCCGGATCCAGGATTGCAACGGCGCGTACGATCAACTGCAGGTCCGCCCGGCTGTCGGCCGCCGCCATCTCCTGCTCGCGTAGGGTCACGGCACTGTCCATCGCCGCAGCCATTTGCGTGTCGCCAAGGTCGCGGCGCAGCCAACGATCGATCATCCCGCCGCGAAGCAGGGCAACTGCCTGATCCGGTTCCCGGTTCAAGGCATAGGCCAAGGTGCGCGCCGTGGATGCGGAGAACCCGCCAAGCTCAATCGGGCGCGGAGACCGCCGCGGCGGCCGCGCGGCAATGCGCCGAGCGCGGGCAGCCTGAGGATCTCCCAACAAAGCCGGAGATGGACGATGCTCCGGGTCATCGGCCAACATTCCTCGCGCAAGGTCGGCAATGATGCTCGGCAACCGGTGGCGCTCCGCAAGCGCCGCGTAACTGCCGACCTCCAATTTGCGGCGCAGGATTTCGCCGGGCTCAACACCCTCCATCGGATTGGTGCCAAGCGCGAGCATCACCATGATGGCGCCGAGTGCGTACACGTCGTCGGCAATGGTGCCGGTGCCGCGCCCGCATGGCAGGCAACTGGCTGAATAGGGCGGCTCCAGCCAACCAGGCTGGTGTGCGGCGGGCGGGGCCGCCCAACCCTGTCCAACCGTCACCGGCCCCCGGTCCCCGAGCTGAAACAGATTGTCCAGCCGCAGCGAGCGATGGGTGAGATTGCGCTGTTGCAACTCCGCCAGCACGCTTGCCACCGGGCGCAGCAGATGCTGCA
Source organism: uncultured Acetobacteraceae bacterium (assembly GCA_964245545.1). Classification (GTDB taxonomy): domain Bacteria; phylum Pseudomonadota; class Alphaproteobacteria; order Acetobacterales; family Acetobacteraceae; genus LMUY01. The sequence goes on from CAXTNN010000121.1 coordinate 5,547, forward strand.
GGATGTCAGCCTCATTCCATGGCCGCAGCGTCGCCTGCAATGATTGCCCTGGCGGGACTTGAGTTACGACAAAATACCCACCCTCCCCAGAGGGCGTTTGGATGGCTCCATGGGCCAGCGGCGTCATCAGGTTCGGCACCGCGACGCCTGCCAGCGCCGTAAGCGCACCGGCACGCGCGGGCCAGCCCCGTTCGACGGCAATCGCCATCAGCCCGGTTTCGCCCGTACGCTCGCCATGGACGGCATAGGCCTTCAGCGGAGGCGCGACACCCGGCAGCACTTGATCGAACGCGACACGATACGCCCCGCCGATCAGGCCGGAGCCTGGGGCGGTGTTGACCGGTGGATTTGCCATTCTGGCCTACTCAACCTACTGGGCCAAGTATCGCATCCGCTGGTTAAGAAGCCGTATACGCGGCCCGTCCTGTGCTGCAATCCGTCGCTCAGGCCTCGAACGGGTCCCTCATCGGGATGGTGTCGTCCCGCTCGGGACTGGTGGATAGCAGCGTCACCGGCGCTTCTACGAGTTCCTCGATCCGCCGCACGTATTTGATCGCCTGAGCCGGCAAGTCGGCCCAGGAGCGCGCGCCTTGGGTTGAGCCTGACCAGCCTTCACACGTTTCATACACCGGCTTCGCGGCAGCCTGCATACCCGGCGCCGGAGGCAGATGGCGCCAGGTGCTTCCCGCGACCTCGTAGCCGGTGCATATCTTGAGCTCCGGCAAACCATCCAGAACATCAAGCTTGGTCAGGGCCAAGCCGCTGATGCCGCCAACCTTGACTGCCTGACGCACCATCGCTGCGTCGAACCAGCCGCATCGGCGCGGCCGCCCCGTCACCGTGCCGAACTCGCGCCCGCGTTCGCCCAGCAACTGGCCGGTGCTGTCCGCCAGCTCGCTGGGAAACGGACCGCTGCCGACCCGGGTGCAGTAGGCCTTGGCAATCCCCAGCACGAAGCCAATGGCTCCGGGCGCCATGCCGGAGCCACTCGCGGCCGTGGCGGCAATGGTGTTGCTGCTGGTGACGAACGGATATGTCCCGTGATCGACGTCCAGCATCACCGCCTGCGCACCCTCGAACAGGATGCGCTGCCCCGCACGCCGGGCTTCATCCAGCCGCAGCCAAACCGGCTCCACATGCGGCAGGATGCGCGGCGCCAAGGCGAGCAGACCGTCCAGCAGCTCCTGCTTCTCGAAGGTGGGCGCACCCAGCCCGCGCAGCAGGGCATTGTGGTGGAGCAGCAGCTCATCCAGCTTGTCAGCCAGGGTTTGTGGCTCCGCCAGGTCGCACATGCGGATTGCGCGGCGGGCGACCTTGTCCTCATAGGCCGGCCCGATGCCGCGCCCGGTGGTGCCGATCTTGCGCTCGCCGCGGGCTTCCTCGCGTGCACGGTCGATCGCGGCGTGCAGCGGGAGGATCAAGGGCGCGTTGTCGGCAATCCGGAGGTTCGCCGGCGATACGTCCAGCCCCTGCTCACGCACGCGGTCCATCTCGGCCAGCAACGCCGCCGGGTCAATCACAACGCCGTTGCCAATCACGCCGAGCTTGCCCCGGACCAAGCCCGACGGCAGCAAGCTCAGCCGATAGGTTTGATTGCCCACAACCAGCGTGTGCCCGGCGTTATGCCCACCCTGGAAGCGCACCACGATATCGGCCCGGCTGGCGAGCCAATCCACCACCTTTCCTTTGCCCTCGTCGCCCCATTGAGCGCCGATAACGGTGACATTTGGCATGATTGTCCTAAGACGCGGTTAAAGCGGGATGGCGCGGCCGTCGCGCAGGATGAGGCTACACCGGAGCCGCCGCGCCTCCGCTTCCGGCTCTGCCACCGGGTCGAGTGCGGCCACTGTCGCGTGGCCCTCCGCACGCAGCGTGGCGGCCGCAGCCAGGTCGGCGCCAACCGGCACGAACACGCGGGTGCGGGCTGGCGGGGGGTTGCAGGCCCGCAGCATAGCGTCCGGGTAAAGCGTCAACCCGGTCGCCGGCTCATCCTCGCCGCAGCGATAGCGCCCGCCACGGCCCAGCACCTCGTGACGGCCCAAGGCATAGACGGAGGTGCAGACGCCGGTGTGATACGGCAGGTCTCGGAATTCGACCGGGTCGATCGTCAGTTTGAGGCTTGGCGAACGCACGCGGATTGCCCGCACTGTTTCGGCCAGCCGTTCACACAGCGCCGCCGAGGCCGGCGGAAGCACCAAGCGCTCCAGCCGCGCCAGTGCCGGCTCAGCCAGACCGGCGGTGAGCAACAGCTCGCTCAAGGTCTCGGCCAATCGACCGCCATTCTGCACAACAGAGGCCACATCCTTGCGATCCAGCGCACGCAGCAGCGTGTTGCGGGCCGGGCCGGTGAACCCGGCCTCATCCAGCAGGGTTGGCGCCAGTTGCGGCAAGGTGAGATCGAAGCTCACCCGCGTCAGCCCCAGCGCGGCCAGAGCGTCAGCGCCGACCAGGACCATCTCGGCGTCGGCGGCAAGGCTGTCACAGCCGATTAGCTCGAAGCCGGCTTGCGCCACTTGGCGGTCCGGCAGAATTTGGCTGCCGCGCGAAAGCAGGCACTGCCCGGAGTAGCTGAGCCGCAGCGGCCGCGGCTCGCCCCGCAACCGCGTGGTGGCGATCCGTGCCACTTGCGGCGTCATGTCCGCACGCAGACCCATCATGCGGTGGGACTCGGGGTCCATCAGGCGGAAAATCTGGTCCGCGGTTGCCGCGCCTGAGCCAGCGAGCAGCCCGTCTTCAAACTCTATTAAGGGTGGCTTGATACGCTCATAGCCGTGGGAGGCGAAGGCGGCCATCACCACCTCCACGGCGGCCGCCTCGATTTCCGCGTCGGGTGGCAGCAGGTCGCGGAAGCCGGCGGGCAGCAGCGCTTGGGCGAGGGTTTCAAGGGAGGTGTCTGGCATCGCAGAAAGCTATATCATTGCCTCGGCAGCGGCAGAAGCTTCCGCATGCGCCCAATCCAGCCAGGGCAGCAGCGCGTCTATGTCGGCCGTCTCAACCGTCGCACCGCCCCAAATCCGCAGGCCAGGCGGCGCATCCCGGTAGCTGGCGACATCATACGCCACCCCCTCCGCTTCCAGCAGCGCGGCAATCGGCTTGGCCAGTCCGGCCGCGGCCACGCGGAGGCAGATGGAGGTGGGGGAGCGGTGCGCCGGGTCCGCCGCCAAGAACGCCGCCCAGCGGGACCGTGCTTCCCAGGCGGCAATTGCGGCCAAATTGGCCTCGGCGCGGGCGGTGAGGGCCGGAAGACCACCGACGCGCTCGGCCCAGAGCAGCCCATCCAGCGCGTCGGCGACGCAGAGCATGGACGGCGTGTTGATGGTGTCGCCGCGGAACAGACCCGGCGTGATGCGGAAGATCTTCGGCATCGGCCAGCCCGGCTCCCGCCGTTCCAGCCGCTCCAACGCGCGCGGAGACATGGCCAACATGCCATGCGCAGCCTCCCCGCCCAGCGCCTTCTGCCACGACCAGGTAACGACATCCAGCCGGTCCCAAGGCAGCGCCATGGCAAAGGCGGCGGAGGTGGCGTCACAAATTACCAGGCCGGCACCGCGGCGAAGCCACGCCCCGTCCCTCAGCCGCACGCCGGAGGTGGTGCCGTTCCAGGCAAGAACGAGGTCATGAACCGGGTCGACAGCCATCAACTCCGGCACCGAGCCGTACTCCGCCGACAGCGTGCGGACCGCGGGTAGCCTGAGCTGGCCGGTGATATCGGCCGCCCACTGGGCGGAAAAACTGTCGAACGCCAGCACATCGACCGGGCGGGGCCCGAGCAGCGACCACATCGCCATTTCCACCGCGCCGGTGTCCGACGCGGGAACAATGCCAAGCTGCCAGTCGCGCGGCATGCCGACGAGTTCGGCCGAGCGGCGGATGACCTCCTGCAACTGCGCCTTGGCGGCGGGGGCACGATGGCTGCGGCCCAGCAACGTGGCATCGAGCCCGGCCAGGCTCCATCCCGGCCGCTTCGCGCAGGGACCAGAGGAAAAGCAGGGGTTGGCCGGGCGCCGGACAGGCTTTGCCATGGCTTATCCTACCCCCTCCAGCGAGCCAAAGCTTTGTCCGCCGTTTCGTCGGCATGCGCCCGGCCCTCCGACTCCAGCTTCAGCAAATGGGCCAAAACGCTCCGCTCGGCGGCGGGCCGAAGCGCGTCTTCAAGGCCGGCATAGAGGGTCTCCACCAACTGAGCCGGCGTGGCGGGCTGGTCCGACAAGGCTGCCACAATGGCATCCTCGCGCGCGCGCCGATGCGCCAGCAACGCCGCCGCATAATCTCTTGGATTGGGCAAGGCGGGACCGTGACCAGGGAGATAGAGCATGTCGCCGGGCCGAGCCAGCAGGCGGCGGAGGCTGGCGAAGTAGGCCGCCATGTCGCCCCCCGGCGGGCTGACCACGGTGGTGGACCAGCCCATCACTAGGTCCCCGCTGAACAGGATGCCATCGCCCCGGGCGAAGCAC
>CAXTNN010000122.1:0-2602 GCA_964245545.1 uncultured Acetobacteraceae bacterium
CCGGTGTCCTGCACGCTGAAGCACACGCGGGGCGCGCCGCCGTCGGGGGCAAGGGCGGTGGCGGCCGGCCCGACATGGCGCAGGCCGGCGGACCCGACGCCGACCGCGCGGAGGATGCGTTGGAGGCGGTCCGGGCCGCGTTGCGCGGGTTGTCGGAGGCGGCGGCCTAAGTTCAGCCCGGCTAACCGCCGGTTAACTTTCTGCTGCAATGATCCCCGGCATAACGCCTTGGGGGGGAGAGACAGTGGCGGTTGCCGCTCGTCCAGCCAGTTTGCAAGCCGAGTGTCCTCAATGCTGAAGCACGGGCTCCAGGTGTCCGTACGGGCACGCACGGCCTTGCTGACGATCATGCCGCTGCTCGGCCTCGGCATTGTCTTCGTGCTCTATTGGCTCAGCGCGGGCGAGATCAGCCGGCAGTTGCAGGCCAGCCAAGCGGAAACGCAAAAGGCCCGCGCCATTGGTGATTTTCGCGACCGCACTGTCACACTGCAGCTCGAACTGGCGGCTTTTCGCAGCGAGCCCGCTTCGGCCACCCATGATGCCATCGTCCATACGCTTGCAGCAGCTCGCGACAGCCTCACCGCGCTGACCTCCGCCGGCACAGCGGCGGCAAGCCAAGACCTCGCTCCCCTGGCTGAAGGCCTGAAGGACTTGGGGGCGGACACCGAGACCCTGCTCGCCGGGCAGGCGGCCGTAGGCTACACCGAGCAGTCCGGTTTGGCCGCCAAGCTGAACACTGCGCTTGACACGCTCGAGGCATCGACGATCGCAGACCTCGATTACACCGATCCGCTCGGCGCCGCCGTGGGTGACGCCTACCGGCTGCTGCGGGTCGGTCAGTACAAGTTTGCCGCCTCTGCCTCTGATGGGGATCGCGAGAGCTTCACCAAGGCTGCGGAGGCGATGCGCCGGGCCGCCGATGGTTCGTTCATGGGGGCGGAGCTGAAGCAGAAGACGGCAGCCGGGCTCGACGCCCTGGCGGCTGCCTTCAGCGCTTGGTCAACGGCGCTGCAGGCCTCCGTCGTCAGCCACCATGGGGCCGCTGGCCGTATCCGTTCCATCAGCGAGCAGGCCAATGCGGCGGTCAAAGCGGCGGTTGGCGCGTCTGAGGCTGCTCAGCGCCGCCTGATTTCCGAGCAACAGCAAACGACGGAGCTGATCGCGGGTGCCATCGGCGGGATCGTCGCGGTCTGCGCCGCACTGTGCTTTGGCATTGGGCGCAGCATATCCCGCCCGATCAGCCGCCTGGCGGACGTGATGCTGCGCATGGCGGGCGGGGACCTTGCCGTGCCGTTGGCACCCCGTCACGGGCAGGACGAGCTCGCGGCGATGACATCGGCCGTGATCAGCTTCAAGCTCGCGGGCCTGGAAAAGCTGCGGCTGGAGGCAGAGGCGGCTGCCGCGGTGCAGGCTGCGGCGGCCGCGCATCAGGCCCGCGAACTGCAGGAGCAGGAGCAGAGCCGGCGCAGCGAAGCCGCCACGGCGGCCCTTGGGGCCGGCCTCGGCCGGCTTTCCAGCGGCGACCTGGCGTTCCGGCTTGACGAGCCGTTTGACGCCCGGTTCGAAAAGATGCGGACCGACTTCAACGGCGCCGTTGGCAAGCTGCAGCAGACCATGCTGACCGTGCGGGAGAACACGCAGGCAATCCACGCTCGGACAGAAAAGATCGCCGGCGTTGCCGGTGAGCTCTCCCAGCGCACCGAGCAACAGGCCGGCAGCCTGGAGCAGACCACCGCACAGATCAACGAAATTACGCAGACGGTCCGTAAGACTGCGGACAGCGCCAGCCAGGCGCGTGGGGTTGTTATCGCCGCCAAGGCTGATGCCGAAAGCAGTGGCGCAGTCATCAACGAGGCCGTTGCAGCGATGACGGAGATCGAGCAGTCCTCACGGCAGATCGGACAGATCATCGGCGTGATCGACGAGATCGCCTTCCAGACCAATCTGCTTGCCTTGAACGCGGGCGTCGAAGCGGCCCGGGCTGGAGACGCTGGCCGCGGCTTCGCCGTGGTTGCCTCGGAGGTGCGCTCGCTTGCGCAACGCTCGGCCGGAGCGGCCAAGGAGATCAAGGCACTCATCGCCAGGTCGGCCAGCCAGGTTGAGAACGGTGTCAGCCTGGTCAGCCGGACCGGCAAGGCGCTTGAGAACATCATCGGTCGTGTCGGTCAGATCACCACGATCATGGACGATATTGCGGCCGCGGCGACGAAGGAAGCCAGCAGTCTCGGCGAGGTCAACGTGGCTGTGGAACAGTTGGAAAGTCTGACACATCACAGCGCGGCCATGGTGGAGGAGACCACGGCGGCGGCTCAGGGCCTGGCCGAAAAGACAGAGGAACTCGCCCAGTTGATCGGCCGGTTCCAGACCGGCGCGCCAGGAAATTCGGGTGACTTCGGCCTGGCTGGTCAGGCAATCGCCAGCCCAGCCGACCCGTCAGACCGTCATGCCCGCCTTGATGGCAGAACCCGGCAGTTCTTGGCCGCCTGAGCTCGCAACCGCTGGACTGGGCTCAGTCGCCACCGCTATCCCGGCTGAGCTTGCTTCAGAGGCCGCCGATGCCCACTTACCTCCGCCCCGGCAACACGCGGCAGCCGTAGAAAGG
>CAXTNN010000122.1:2612-9940 GCA_964245545.1 uncultured Acetobacteraceae bacterium
GTAGAAAGGCGGGAATGCCGCAAAGCGTCAGCGCCGCCACAAGCAGGAACACAGTATGGAAGTCGGCCAGGCTTGGCGGCCCGCCATGACGCACGGCGACCACGTGCAGCATCGCCGCGGCCACGGCCACTCCCAAGCCGTTGGCCAATTGCTGAGAGACGCTGGCCAGGGTGGAGGCGCTGCTCATCCCGGCGGGAGCAATGTCGGCGAATGATAGCGTCGCCAGCACGGTAAACTGCATCGAGCGCGCCAGCCCGCCGGCGAAGAGCAGCGGCAGCATCCACCACAGCGGCGTGCTGGGGAACAAGCGGGCAAACGCAATCAGGATGGCAGCGCCGATCAGCCCCGTCGCCACCGCCACGTCGCGGAAGCCCCAGCGCCGCAAAATGCCCGTGGTGAGCGGCTTGATGCTGATGTTGCCCAGCGAGGTCGCCAGCACCAGCAGCCCGGCGGACGCTGCGTCCATGCCGAAGCCAAGTTGGAACAGCAGCGGAAGCAGGAACGGAATGGTCCCGATGGAAATGCGGAAGATTGTGCCGGCTGTCACCGTCACCCGAAAGGTAGGGATGGCGAGCGGCGCCATGCTCAGCATCGGTTGGCGCGCGCGCAAGCCGTGGCGCACCGCGGCCGTGCCCAGCGCCGCGCCCGTGATGAGCAGCGCCGGGCCGGACCAGGCTGGTCCCTGACCCGCCATCAACTCGGCACCCTCCATGATCATCGCCAAGGCCAGCCCGCTGAGCAGAAAGCCCGTCACGTCGAAGCGGCGCCGCTGCTCCCCACGCAGGTTCGGCAGCAGCCGCACGGCCAGGATGATGGCTGCCACGCCGAACGGCACGTTGAGAAAGAAGATCCAGCGCCAGGACGCATAGGTGGTGAGAAAGCCCCCCACTGGCGGGCCCAGCAGGGGAGCAGCCAGGCCCGGCCAGGTGATCAGCGCAATGGCGTTCGCGAGGTCGGACTTCTCCGTCGTGCGCAGGACGGCGAGCCGACCCACCGGCACCATCATGGCACCGCCCAGTCCCTGTACCACCCGGGCCGCCACGAACGGCCACAGGCTGCTGCACGCGCCGCACAGGATCGAGCCCAGCGTGAACACGGCGATGGCGGCGGTAAACACGTCCCGCGTGCCATACCGGTCGGCGATCCAGCCGCTCAGCGGGATGAACACCGCCAGGGTGAGCAGGTAGGCGGTCACTCCAATCGACAGCACCACCACGGGGCGCGCGAACTCCGCCGCCATCGCGGGCAGGGCGGTAACGATCACCGTGCCGTCGAGATATTCCATGAAGAAGGTGGCTGCGACCACTAGGGCCACCAGTTTGGACCGGCCCGGCGTCACGCCCGAAGCACCAGCTCGGCCTCTCGCACGGCTGCGGCCAAGGCGCCGGGCTGGAATGGCGAGAGCAGCCCGGCGCTTTGCACGAGGTCTTGGAACGGGGCGGAGCCGCCGCGGCCGCACAGGGCGGCATAGGCGTTGAAAGCGCTCCGGTAATCGCGCCGGGATTGCACCCAGAGCTGCATCGCGCAGCAGAGGGCAAGCGTGTAGTCGATATAATAGAAGGGCGACAGGTAGATATGCGCCTTGGCCTGCCAGCGGCCGCCGCGGGCGGGGTAGGCAAGGTCCCCATAGTCGGTCCAAGGCATGTAGCGCCGCTCCAGCGCCTGCCACATCGCATGGCGCTCGGCCGGCGTGGCAGTCGGGTTGGCATAGACCTCATGCTGGAAATGGTCGACGCAAACGCCGTAAGGCAGGAAGGCCAGCGAGGTGATGAGGTGCATGCGGCGGAACCGCTCTGCCTCCGCCTCGCCCACCAGCAGGCCGATTTGCGGGTAGGTCAGGAACTCCAGCCCCATGGAGTTGATCTCGGCCGCCTCCATGGTGGGCCAGAGATAGTCGATGCTGGGCTGGTCGCGGCTTTGCCAGTTCTGAAAGGCATGCCCCATTTCGTGGGTGAACACGCCGATATCGCCGTGGGTGCCATTGAAGTTGGCAAAGATGAACGGCACGCCGGCGGTGGGAAAGGAGGTGCAGAAGCCGCCGCCGGCCTTGCCGGGCCGATTGTCCAGGTCGAGAAAGCCGCCTTCGCGCATGGTGCGGTAAAATGTGCCCAGGCGCGGGTCGATCTCATCGAACAGGTTCTGGGCCTGGGCCATGAGGAAGCCCTGGTCTCCGGCGGGTTTTGGGTTGCCCGCTGGGTCGATCAGCGCCTCGTCCCAATAGCGCAGCCGGTCCCAGCCATGCTCCCTCCGGCGCGCCTCCATCAGGCGGGTGACCAACGGTACGACGGCTGTGGCCACTTCATCGCGGTAACGCGCCACGTCGTCGGGGCCATAATCCACGCGGCTGAGCCGGCGGTAGGCGAGGCTGGTGAAGCTGCTGAACCCAAGCGTGGTGGCCATGCCATGGCGTAGCCGCACCAGCTCGTCATAAAGGCTGTCCAGTTCCTCGCCATGCTGCTCGAAGAACTGCCAGCGTGCCCGTTCGGCCCGGTGCCGCGTGTCCCGGTCGGCATGTTCGGCCAATGGCCCGAGCCCAGCGAGATTGAGGCGTTGGCCATCAACCTCGATTTCGGCGCCCGCCAGACGCTCGGTGTAGCGGGCGCGAAGCCGGTTCTCCTGCTCGAGCGAGGCGGCAATCGCCGGGTCAAAGGTGGTGATATCGGTCTGCCATAGCCGCAGGGCATGGGCGCCGGCGATCGCCCCGGCGCCCGGCATGTCGAGCAGGCGGCGCTTCACCGCCACGTCATGTTGGGTGATGGTCGGGGCAAGCGCGTCGGCATACTCGCGGTCCGCCTTGGCAGCCAAGTCGGTGGTGTTCTGGGCAAAGCGCAGATGAACAAGCGCGCTCCAAGTGTCGATCTCGCGCCGCAGTCCGTCCCAGGCGGCGAACCCGCCCGCTAGGTCGGTTTCGAGCTGGGCCTCAAGGCTGGCGTAGGCGTCGGCAAGCCCAGCGCGTGTTGGCGTTGGAGCGCTGATTGCGCTGAATCGGAGTGGTATTGCGGTGTCAGCCATGGACCAATGCCACGCCAGCGTCTATTCCCTGTCAACTAGGCCAATTGGCGAGAATGGGGGTGAAACCAGAGGGCGCAAGGTAGGCTTCGGATGTTTTTGGTGGATCGGTGTGAGCGGATGAACCAGGGTAGATACATCATTCTCGGTTGATCCGGATGCGTCCGCCGAGACTAACGTTGCCGTGTTCTGTGCTTGTGGCATAGGTTCGTGGCTGAGAAGGGAAGCTGGGATGTACGGGGTCGAAATACAGTCTATCGATGAACAGCTATGCTTTGCACTTTATGCTGCCACCAATGCCATCACTCGCAGCTATCGGTCGCGTCTCGGTGAATTCGGCCTCACCTACCCGCAATATCTGGTCGTGCTGACGCTGATGGAAACGCCGAGCATGACGTCGGGTGACTTGGCTCGATCGCTGAAGCTTGACGCAGGCACGCTCACGCCGATGCTCAAGCGGCTGGCCTCCGCCGGGCTGATCGTGCGCACGCGGCGGGCCAACGACGAGCGGGTGATTGATAACCGCCTCACCGAGACCGGCCGGGCCCTGCGCGACAACATGATCGCCGCGCAGCAGGAAGTGCGGCATCGTCTGGGCATCAGCGAGGAGGTGTTGAGCCATCTGCGCAGCACGCTGCACGGCCTAACGGCGACGCTGATCCATGCCGAGGGAGACCTTCAGGCCGCTTAGCCGTTGCTGCCGCCATGAAGTTCACTGCAATTCTTGCGGCCGCCTGGCTGCTGGCCGGCACACTTGCGGTCTCGTACGCCCAACCGGCGCCGCCGCCACGGCGCGATGCGGCTCGCGGGGCGGCAGCGGACACCGGGTCGCCCACCCGCCTGCCCCCCGACGCCGTCACGCACCACACGCTGGACCTGCCCGGGCGCAGCCTGGCCTTCACCGCCACGGCGGGCAGCTTCGACCTGGATGACAATGAGGGCAAGCCGCAGGCCCGTATAACCTTCTACGCCTATGTGCTGGATGGCGCCGACCCGCAAACTCGCCCCGTGACCTTCGTCACCAATGGCGGCCCTGGCTATGCCTCGGCGTGGCTGCAGATGGGTGCGCTCGGGCCCTGGCGGGTGCCGATGGACGGTGCCGCCCGCAGCCCCTCCGCCTTGCCCATTCCCATCCCGAATGATGCCACTTGGCTCGACTTTACCGACCTGGTGTTTATCGACCCGGCGGGAACTGGTTACAGCCGGTTGTTGAACACCGAGGAGGCGGCGCGGCGCCGGGTGTGGTCAGTGCCAGGGGACATCTCGCTGCTGGCCGAGACAGTGCGGCGTTGGCTGGTGGCGTCGCAGCGGCTGACTTCGCCCAAGTTTTTCGCCGGCGAGAGCTATGGCGGCTTCCGCGGCCCCCGGCTCACCCGTGCACTGGCCGACCAGCAGGGGGTCGGCCTGTCCGGCCTGGTGCTGATCTCGCCGCTCCTGGACGCGGCCGTGGGAGCCTATGCGCCACTGGACGACGCCGCCAGCCTCCCCAGCATGGCTGCCATCGCGCACCACCTCGCATCGGATGGCTTGGGCGAGGTGGAGGCCTTCGCCATGGGAGATTACCTGCACTTCCTGATGGCGGACGCGCGGGACGACGCGGCCGTCGCGCGCATCAGCACGGCGGTGGCGTCCTACACCGGGCTCGACCCGGCGCTGGTGCGGGAGCATCGCGGCCGGGTGCAGACGTCGCTGTTCCTGCACCAACACGCCCCGGGGGAAATCGCCAGCGCGTATGACGGCACGCTGACCTCGCCCGACCCGTTCCCGGAGGCGGCCTTCTTCTACGGACGGGATATCGGCTTGGAGCAGTTCTCCCCAATGGTCAGCAGCGCCATGGCCGACCTAATTACCACCAAGCTCAACTGGCACCCGCAAGAGGGCTATCGCCTGTTCAACCAGCAGGCCTTCCAGCAATGGGATTGGGGGCGCGGCATGCAGCGGGCGGAGTCGATGTCAGCCTTGCGCAACTCCCTGGCGCTCGACCCGCGCTTCCGCGTGCTGATCGGGCAGGGCGTTGACGACCTGGTGATCCCTTACTTTTCGACCAAGCTGCTGCTCGCCGAATTGCCGACCGCGGACATGGCAGCGCGAGTCACCCTGGCGCTGCACGATGGCGGCCATATGTTCTACACGCGTGATGCGTCCCGGCTGGCGCTGCACGACGAGGCGCGGGCGCTCGAGACAGCCCAGTAGGCAGATGCCAGCAGGAGGCAGATGCCAGGAGGCGGATAGGAGACCATTCGATGCGGTTGGCAGGGCTTGCCTTGGTCTTCGGACTGACAGCGGCAGTGGGCCCGGCGGCGGCGCAGGGCGTGGTGCAGACGGCTCCGGTGTCGGCGCCAGCCGCGCAGCCAAGCCAGCAGACCGACCTACCCCCCACCCTGCTGCCATTGCTGACCACGCCGGAACATCGGGCCGCGCTGCTGCGGGCGGCGCATGCGGTGGAGCCACCGGGCGCGCCGGCCTGCCCGGATGCCAACTATCACACCACCGGAGCCATCGCCATTCTGGTGCCGCCGCGGCTGGATGCGTCCGGCAAGGTGGTTCAGGGCGTGTGGAAGGAGGGCATTCGCGCCGAGGGGTGTGGCCCGTCGCGCCTGCTGAACGCGATGACGCAGGTGCAGCCGGACGGCGCGTTGCAAACCACCCCCCTGCTGCCTGGCACCACGATTGCCGACCCGCAACTGCAGCGCGACAGCGTGCAATATGCGGCCGCGGGAATGGGCTCCATGCCCCCTGGCTGCAATCAGGGAGAGGTGGTGGACACGAGCTATATCGGCCTGGAGGGCATGCCGCCGGGAACGCAGCAGCCGGCAAACGCCTCGCCCAAGGCTTGGACCGAGCTTTGGACGCTGGAGGCCTGCGGCAAGCGCGCCGCGGTCACCATGCAGTTCACGCCGGACGCGACCGGGACCGCCATTCATGCAGCGGCTGCGAGCCCGTAGCGTTTGGATTTCGCTCTGCCAAACCCGCGGGGGCGTTGCAGGGCCCGCCGCAATGTTGCAGTGCTGATCCCATCTGAGGCCTTCATCTGGGGAATCGCATGCGGATCCATTTGCAGAACCTACCCGGTGGATTCGGCCAGACTCTGACTTGGGCCGAGTGGGAAGCGGCGGCATCGCGCGCGGGTTTGCCGCAAGGCCGTCACGCAGTGTCGCTCGGGGACACGCTGGACGATTTCACCCGCGCTGCATCCGAAATCGAGATGCTGGTGACGGCGACAAGCGCCACCAAGTCGTTGTTTCCGGCTGACCTGCCGCGCCTCAAAGTGGTGTTCTGCACCTCCGCCGGGCTGGACTCAGTGCCCTTTGATGCGCTTCCCCCCGGGGTGCAGGTGCTGAACAATCGCGGCGTGCATGGTCCCAAAGCGGGCGAATACGGGATCATGGCCTTGCTGATGCTGGTCAACCACATCCCGCTCATTGTCACCAACCAGCGCGCCCAGCGATGGCAGCGCGAGAGCAGCACCGTGCTGCACGGCCGGCGGGTGACGGTGGTGGGCCTCGGAAGCTTGGGCGGCTCGATTGCCGAGCAGGCCGCGCGATTCGGCATGCGCGTCACCGGCGTGCGGGCGCGCCCATTGCCGCACGACGCCTGTGAGCGTGTGGTCGCGACGGCGGAGCTCGACTCCGTGCTGCCGGAGACGGATTTCCTGGTGCTCGCCTGCCCGCTGACTGAGCAAACCCGCAACCTGCTGGACCGGCGGCGGATCAGCTTGCTGCCGCCCGAGGCCGGGGTGGTCAATATCGGCCGCGGACCGCTCCTGGACCAGGATGCCCTGTGCGACGCGCTGGAGGCGGGACGTCTGGCCGGGGCGGTTCTGGACGTGTTCGTGCCGGAGCCGGTGCCGCCGGGCCATCGGCTGTGGACGGTGCCCAACCTGATCATGACGCCGCATGTCTCAAGCGACGACCACCATGCCTACAATGCCCGCAGCCTGGACACGTTCATCCGCAACCTGCAGGCCTACGAACGCGGCGAGGCGCTGCCCAACCTGTTCGACCGGTCGCGAGGGTACTAGCATTGCCGGTTGGAGGTAATATCTGGCTGGGTGGTATTTGAGGCCGTAGACCGGGCGCTTAATCCTGGCAGCTTTACGCGGCCGCGGCGTCCTGCCGTCTTACCTAATCTTCCGCCGGCGCGCCCATTGACTTCATGAGGTCGAACAGCCGCTTGCGCACCACCGGGTCGGGGATGCGGTAGTAGGCGCGCACCATCTCCAGCGTTTCGCGCTTGCTCATGATCTCGTCGGTGGTGCCGCCATAGGATTCCTGCCCCTCGGCAAACCCCGCCACGGCCGAGGGGCAGGAATCCTATGG
>CAXTNN010000123.1:0-9928 GCA_964245545.1 uncultured Acetobacteraceae bacterium
GGCCAGGCTCGCGACCACGCTCGGCCGCGGAGCCGGCCGCGGCGCAACGTGGCTCGGCGCGACCGGCAGTGGCGGGGCTGGCGCCTGGGCCAGCGCCACCGGTGCCGCCTTCGCGGCCACGGGCGGGGCAAGGATGGCTGCAGCGATCGGGGCCTGCGCCGGCGGCTGGTCTGCACCTGGTTGCGGCAGGCGGGCGCCCAAGTCCTCCAGCCGGACAAATTGGGCCGGCTGCAGCGACTGCAGTTGCAGGTGGTGCGTGGCCAAGTCCTGCAGCCGCTGCGGCTCCTCCAGCAGCGCCCACTCCGCCTTCAGCAGGCCCACGCGGTCCCGCGCCGTCTCCGCCAGCTTGACGGTGCGGTTGATGTCGCGGTCGAGCAACTGAGCCCGGTGCTTCACTTGGTACAAATACAGCCCAGCGCCGAGCGCCACCATCAGGGATAGGCAGGTGATCGGTCGCATCATGGCGTCGCAGGCTCCGTCAAACGTTGCATGGCGCGCAGGCGGGCGCTGCGGGCGCGCGGGTTGTGGCGGCACTCGGCCTCGCTCGGGCGCTGCGCCCCGGCGGACAGCGTGCGGAACGTGGCGGCTTGCGGCCCGGCCGCCTGGGGCTGGTGGCGGGAAGGCGCGGGCGTGCGTCCGGACGCGGCCTGCATGAAGCGCTTGACGAGCCGGTCCTCACCCGAATGGAACGACACCACGACCAGCCGGCCGCCCGGCGCCAGCAGCCCGGCGGCCTGCGACAGGGCGCGTTCGATCTGGCCCAGCTCGTCATTGACCCGGATGCGCAACGCTTGGAAGGACCGGGTCGCCGGGTCGATCCCCGCCGCGTCCGGCCGTACGACTCGGCGGATGATGGCGGCCAGTTGGCTCGTGGTGGTAATCGGCGTCTCCGCCCGCGCCTGCACCAGAGCACGGGCGATACGGCGGGATTGGCGCTCCTCGCCCAACTGATAGAGCGTGTCGGCCAATTCGCTTTCGGAGAGAGTGGCCACCAGCTCGGCCGCCGTAGGACCGGTGCGATCCATGCGCATGTCGAGCGGGCCGTCGGCGCGGAAGGAGAAGCCGCGCGCCGGGTCGTCGATCTGGAATGAGGAAACGCCCAAGTCCATCACCACGCCGTCAAGCCGGGTCACGCCATGGGCTGCGAGCAGGTCCACCATGTCGGCGAACGAGCCATGCAGGAGGTGCAGTCGACCGGGATTTTCCGCGGCCAAAGCAGCGCCACGGGCGATTGCGTCCGGGTCCCGATCGATAGCCCACAGCGTGCAGCGCGCCGCGTGCAGGATGGCGGCCGCGTAGCCGCCGCCGCCGAACGTTGCGTCCAGATAGGTGCCGCCGTCGTGCGCCTGCAGCCAATTGAGTACCTCGGCAAGCATGACCGGACTGTGGTTCATGCCGCAGCCGGGGTGGTTTGCAGGCTAAGCTGTTGCAGGCGCGCGGCATCCCTCGCCTCGGCGCGGCGGCGTGCGGCGGCTGCGGGTTCCCAGATCTGGAACAGCTCGCCCATCCCCATGAACGTGACCTGGTTGGTCAACCCGGCGAACTCCACCATTTCCGACGGCAGTACGATGCGGCCTTCCTTATCCGCTTCGGCCGGAAAAGCGTCGGCAAACAGCGTGCTCGACATGTTGTCATGGGCATCGCTGAACTGATTGTAGTGCCCAAGCGGAGTCGCCAATTGGGCAAACCGCGCCACCGGCCATCCCTCGATGCAAGGGTGTTTGTGCGACATGCGGAGGATCAACGGCGCGGCCCCTTCTGCCGTGGCATCCGCGCGCAAAGCGGCACGAAACGCTGCCGGAATGGAAACGCGCCCCTTGGCATCAAGTCTGTTCTGATGCGTGCCAAGGAACTGAAACATCGCGGCCCGGCCAACCCCTTCTGACGTGCACCCGATGACGACGGAGCGGACCCAGACCACCGTTTCTATGGGATGCTATGGGATACCATGGGCAACTATGGGCGTCAAAGGGATTGGGGTGGTAATACTGGGCTGTGTGTAATTTGTCTTGGTTTTGACGCGGCAGTTATCATCGAGTGACAGAAAGCGCTGACAGCCCGCTGATTCAGCGCGCTGCGCCCGAGTCGGTTCAACATCTGTTCCTGTGGAGCATTGAGTGGACGGACCGAGACCGGAACGAGTCTGCGGTGCTAAAAATTGTTCATCGCTTCAGAATGGATGTCAGGCGGCCTGTAAGCCGGGTTCTGTCCCCGCCCACGGCATGACCCGGTGGCGATGGACGGCCATTCCTCTGGGACGTGCGTTGCCGCACGCCTCACGCGACCAACCCGGACGGCGGGGCGGAAAACCCCCGCGTCTGCCCACGGCCCCGAAAGGCCGCAGGCGCCGCCGGCCGTCCCTATTCGGTCTTGCTCCCGGTGGGGTTTACCCTGCCGCCGCTGTTGCCAGCCGCGCGGTGCGCTCTTACCGCCCCGTTTCACCCTTGCCTGCGCATCTGTGCAGGCGGTTTGTTTTCTGTGGCACTTTCCCTAGGGTCGCCCCCGCCGGCCGTTAGCCGGCACCGTTTCTCCGTGGAGCCCGGACTTTCCTCCACCCTCCGCAGCACGGAAGGCAGCGGCCGTCTAGCCGCCTGACGGCCGTTGTGTGCGCGCGAGCGGCAAGCGGCGTCAAGCCGCCGTGACGAATCGGCTGGCTGCTACGCGGACAAGCCCAGCCCATCGTAAAGTTCGTCAAGCGGCAACTCAATGCCAGCTTCCGGAAGGGCCAGGATGGCGCCGGCACCGTGCACATGGCCAGCCCACTCGTCGGCGCGGGCAAACACTTCGGCGCCGATGACGTGTTGCTCGATCAGGACGTAACGCTGCACCGACGGCACGCTGCGGTATTCGAAGAACTTGGTAATGCGGTCGGTGCCCCCGGTGGAGTCGCTGAGGATCTCGAACACCACCATCGGATCCTCGGCGATCAAACGTCCCGAGTCGCGCGGCCCACATACGATGAGCGCGTCCGGGAACCGGTAAGAAAGCCCCGTCGACATTTTCATGTCGGTGCCGTAAGCACGCCAATGCTTACCGCGCAATCTAACGCGAAGAGCCGTGATCAGGTTTACTTGAATATCGGCATGCGCCTCTCGCGCACCAGCCATGAGTACGGGGCCGTAGCCATCGTACTCATAACGTTCTTCCTGCTTCTGTTCCCAGTCGAGGTATTCTGATGGCGTCATGGCGCGCCGCTGCGGCATGCTCATTGGGCGTCTCCTGTCGCTGCGGCCAACTCTAGCACAGCGCCGAGCCGGGCGCGGGTCTGCGAGTCAGCAGTGCCGTCCACCCGCTCCTGCCGCCAATGGCGCTGGAAAGCGCGCAACACGGTGGGCAGCGGCAAATCGGTTTGATAGCCAATCGTCTGCAGCGCTGCGGCAACGTCCTCGACCGGGGTGCCGTCCTGTCCTGGCCACAGCCCCACTCCGTTGGCCGCAAGCCCCGCCCAATCGAACAACTCGCCCGGATCGTCCTTGCGGTCGGGCGCCACGTCGCTGTGCCCGACGACGTTGCGGGGAGGAATCGGGTGGCGGCTGAGGATGCCCAAGCACAGCTCGCAGACCGCCGCCATCTGCAGCGCAGGAAACGGGCGATATCCCCATTCATGGCCGGGATTAACGATCTCGATTCCCACCGAACGGCCATTCAGCACGCTGTTGCTGCGCCAGAACGATACGCCCGCATGGAACGCCCGCCGCTCCTCGGGCACAAGCTGCCAAACCAGGCCATCCTCCTCCACCACATAATGGGAGGACACGCGGGCCGCCGGGTCGCGCAGCCGGGCGATGGCGGCTTCGGCGGACTGCATGCCGGTGTAGTGCAGCAGCAGGATGTCCACCGGAGTGCCCGGCGGACGCTCGTCATGGTTGGGGCTTGGCGCCTGCCTCACAGGCCGCGTTCGCGCTTGATCCGATCCCAGGCCGCGTTAATCCCCGCCACCTTGTCGGTGGCGCTGGCGATGAACTCGGCCGGCACGCCGCGCGAGGCAAGGCTGTCCGGATGGTTCGCCCGCACCAGCGCCTTCCAAGCGGCGCGTACCGCGTCATCGGAGGCGGTGCGAGGCACGCCCAACACGGCATAGGCGTCGTCGGTCGGCTCGGGCCGGAACTTGGGCGCCGCGCCGCGGGCCCGGTCCCACGACACGGGGGAGAGCCGGAAGGCGCGGTAGCAGCGCTGCAAGAAGTCCACCTCGCGGCCGTTCACCGCGCCATCCGCCCGCGCGATGGCGAACAAGGCGGTCAGCACGTCCTCCAGCACGCCGGGCGCGTCCGAAAACGCGTCGCCCAACTGTGCGGCATAGCCCTCGAACCCCTCGGAACTGTCGCGCGCGGTGTCGAACATGCGGCCGACATCGCGCGCCGACTCGGGCGGAATGCGGAAATGCCGCTTGAAGGCGTCGATCTCGGGGCGTACCACAGGCCCGTCGCACTTGGCCAGCTTGGCCGAGAGCACCACCACGGCAATGGCGAAGAGCTGGTCCCGTCCGCCAAGCATGGCGGCAATCCGCGCCTGGTTCAGCCCGAATCCGCCTTGCATCTTCATGCGGGGGATGGCGCCCTGGTCCGCCGCGTGCCCGAGCGCGGCGCCCATCATTGCGCCGAATGGCCCCCCCATCACCAGCCCGGCCGCCCCGCCGAGGATTTTGCCCCAATATCCCATGGCGGCAGCCTATCATGGCTGCCGCCGGCGCTGTAGCCCCTCCATCCGGCGGCAAACTGGACGGCGGCTCCGGCGTTGCAGCGCCCAGGACACGAGGGTCCGCAAAGGGTTGGGTGATGAAGAAGCTGCGTCGGGGCATTGGTCAGCGCGTGTCCAACTTCGTCCGCGACTGGTCCTTGCCGCGCCAACTCGCCGGGCAGAGCGTGATGGGCAAGGCCGCCGAAAGCGAGACCTCCCGCACGCTGCGGCCGCGGCTGGAGCTGGCCGATACGGTCGGCAGCAGCATCTGCCCGTTCTGCGCCGTTGGCTGCGGCCAGCTTGTGTATGCCAAGGGCGGCAAGCCCATCCACATCGAGGGCGACCCGCGCAGCCCGGTCAACGGGGGCACGCTCTGCCCCAAGGGCGCCGCCACCCTGGGCGTGCTGCTCTCGCCGCTGCGGCAGACCAAGGTGCTCTACCGCGCGCCCCGCGCCGCCGAGTGGGAGGAAAAGCCGCTCGACTGGGCGATAGAGCGGATTGCGCAGCTTACCAAGCGCACCCGCGATGAGACCTTCACCCGCGCCTTGCCGGACGGCCGGCGGGTGAACCACACCACGGGGATCGCCTCACTGGGCGGCGCTACCCTCGACAATGAGGAAAACTACCTCATCAAGAAGCTGCTCGGCGGGGGGCTGGGCATCGTCAATATCGAGAACCAAGCCCGAATTTGACACTCCTCCTCGGTGCCTAGTTTAGGCACCTCCTTCGGACGCGGCGCCGCCACCATGGCCCTTTGGGACCTGGAGAATGCGGACGTGATCATCAACATGGGCTCCAACATGGCGGAGAACCATCCGATCGCGTTCCGCTTCGTGGTGGAGGCGCAGCGCCGCGGTGCCACCTTTATCCATGTCGACCCGCGCTTCACCCGCACCGGCGCCATGGCCGACATCCACGCCTTCATCCGGCCTGGCTCGGACATCGCCTTCCTAGGCGGCATGATCCACCACATCCTGGAGCACGACCTCTGGTTCCGGGATTTCGCGATGGCCTACACCAACATCGCCCACATCATCGAGGACGGCTACCGCGATCCCGAGCAGGGTGATGGGCTGTTCTCCGGCTTCGACGCCGACACCCACTCCTACAGCGAGGCAACCTGGCAGTACAAGGGCAAGACGGTCCCTTCATCGATCGCCGAGCACCGGGTGCAGTCGCCGGGAACGGGCGACGACTATGAGAGCATGACGCAGAGCCCGCCGCCGACCGACCCTTCGCTGCAGCACCCCCATTGCGTCTATCAGATCATGCGGCGTCACTACGCCCGCTACACGCCCGCCATGGTGGAGCGCGCCACGGGTTGCTCGCAAGAGACCTTCCTGAAGATTGTGGACGTCTTCACTAAGAATTCGGGCCCCGACAAAACCGGCGCCATTTGCTACGCCGTCGGATGGACCCACCATACCACCGGCGTGCAAATCATTCGTGCCGCGTCGATCGTGCAAGGATTGTTGGGGAACATCGGCCGCCCCGGCGGCGGCATCATGGCCCTGCGCGGCCATATCAGCATCCAGGGCAGCACGGACATCCCGACGCTCTACAACATGCTGCCCACCTACCTGCCGCAGCCCAACGCGCTGCACACGCACGGCACGCTGGCCGAGTACATCCAGACCGAGACGCCCCCCACCGGCTGGTGGGCCAACTTTCCCAAATACATCACCAGCCTGCTCAAAGCCTGGTATGGCGAGAGCGCCACGGCCGCCAACAGCTACTGCTACGACCACCTGCCGAAGCTCACGGGCGACCTGTCGCAATTGCCGATGACCATGGCGATGGCCGATGGCGTGGTAAAAGGCCAGTTCATCGTCGGGCAGAACCCCGTGGTCGGCGCCGTCAACTCCGACCTGGTGGAGCGCGGGCTGGCCAAGCTTGAATGGCTGGTGGTGCGTGATTTCGCCATGACTGAAACGGCAAACTTCTGGCAGAAAGGCCGGCTGGTCGGGCGCGGCGAACTGGCCACGGCCGACATCGAGACCGAGGTGTTCTTCCTGCCTGCCGCTTTGGTCGCAGAAAAGGATGGCTCCGTCACCAACACCAGCCGCCTCGTGCAATGGCATGACGTGGTGTGCGAAGCGCCGTGCGACAGCCGCTCCGACCTGTGGTTCATTTATCACCTCGGCAAGCGGCTGAAGCAGCTCTACGCCGGCAGCACCGACCCGAACGACCGCGCCATCCAAGATCTGACCTGGGACTATCCCGAGCGCGGTGCGCGCTGCGAGCCGGACGCCGAGGCGGTGCTGCGGGAGATCAACGGCTACACCGTGGCCGACCGCAAGCCGGTGCCGCGCTATCAGGAACTGAAGGACGACGGCTCCACCGCATGCGGCGGCTGGATGTATTGCGGCATCTACCCCAAGGACGGGCACAACCAGGCACGCTCCCGCCGCTCGGACGGACCCGGCGAGAACACCAACCACCAGGGGTGGGCGTTCGCCTGGCCTTCCAACCGCCGCACGCTGTATAATCGCGCCTCCGCCGACCCGTCGGGCAAGCCCTGGTCGGAGCGCAAGAAAATGATCTGGTGGGATGAAGCGGCCGGCCGCTGGACCGGGTTTGACGTGCCGGATTTCTTGCCCGACCGCCGCCCCGACTACCAGCCCGACTGGAGCCGACACCCACGCGGCATGGACGCCCATGCCGGCACGCTGCCGTTCATCATGGAAGCGGACGGCTATTGCCAATTGTTCGTGCCCTCGGGGCTGAAGGACGGGCCGCTGCCGACCCACTACGAACCGGTGGAATCGCCGGTGCAGAACCCGGCCTACGCGCAGCAGTACAATCCCACCGCCAAAATCTGGCGGCGCCCGGGCAACGAGGTGCACGAACCCGGCGACCCGCGCTTCCCCTATGTGTTCACAACCTATCGCCTCACCGAGCTGCATTGCGGCGGGGTGATCGGCCGCGTGACACCGCACACGGCGGAGCTGCAGCCGGAAGCGTTCGTGGAAATCGCCCCGGAACTCGCCGACCGGCTCGGCATCGGCAACCTGGACTGGACGGTGCTGTCCACCCTGCGCGGCGAAATTGAAGTGCGTGCGATGGTAACGGAGCGCCTCAAGCCGCTGGTGATCAACGGCAAAGAGGTGTTCACCATCGGCATGCCCTGGGTGTTCGGCTGGGAGGGTTATGCCCGCGGCGACATCGCCAACGTGCTGCTCGCGATCACCGGGGACGCCAATACCAGCATCCACAGCACCAAGGCCGTGACCTGCAACCTGCAAAAGGGGCGGCTGCCACACCCGGCCGGGTTAAGCCATGCCGCAGAGTAGTCCCGGGCATCAAGCGCTGGCGCTTATCGACACGGCCTTGCGGGACCAGCCGCACAAGAACGACCACGTCCTGTCGCAGGCGACGATGCAACTGGCCCAGTTTCGCGACGGGTTGACGGCCAAGCGGCGCGAGGGTGGGCTCGGCGCGCATGAACAGAAGCAGCTTGCGCATGTCAATGCGGTGATCACCATCGTGCTCGGCATCCATTTCCCACTTGGCGAGGTGCCTTGGGAGGAGCTGGAAAAGGCGCGTGGCTGGCTGGACGAGGTGGTGCGCGAAGACGAGCCCGGGCCATGAAGCTGGTGATGGAAGGGGTGGTGACCATCGTGCAGGAGAGCCGCTTCCAGCTCAGTGACGACAGCGGCGTGTCCCACCTGTTCCTGCTCAGCCCGCACGCGTCGCTCGAGACCGACCAGTTGGCGCCGTTGCAGCAGCAGCGGACGCGGGTGCGCGTGCACTACCAGCCGGCGAAGAACCTGATCGGCAATGTCACGTCTGCTATTGAGGTCGTCTGATGGAAATGCATCCGCGCGTGCTGGAGCAGACCGCCTCGCAATTCGCGCGGGTGATCCCCAATGAGTCGGAGCTCACCTGCGGCACGCTGATCGAGCCTGGCAAATCCTACGGCTTCTTTACCGACACCACCGTCTGCATCGGCTGCAAGGCGTGCGAGGTCGCGTGCAAGGAGTGGAACAACCTGCCCGCCGACAATCTCGGCCTCACCGGCCAGAGCTACGACAACACGGGCGCGCTCTCCGCCAACACCTGGCGCCATGTGAGCTTCATCGAGAAGGCTGGTCCTAAGGGCGTCCGCTTGGACAGCCAGCCGGCATTCCAGTCCGGCTGGCTGATGATGAGCGACGTGTGCAAGCATTGCCACAACGCGCCCTGCCTCGAAGCCTGCCCGACCGGCGCGATCTTCAAGACCGAGTTCGACACCGTGGTGGTGCAGCAGGACATCTGCAACGGCTGCGGCTACTGCGTGCCCGCCTGCCCATTCGGGGTGGTGGACGTCAATACGCTCGACGGCAAGGTGCATAAGTGCACGTTGTGCTACGACCGGTTGAAGGGCGGGTTGGAACCGGCCTGCGCCAAGTCTTGCCCCACCGACTCAATCCGTTTCGGCGAGCTCGGCGAGCTGCAGGCCAGGGCGGAGCGCCGGGTCGAAGAGCTGCATGAGCGGGGCGTTGAGACGGCATACCTGTATGGAACGCCGGGCTGGCACTGACGGCGGCGGCGCTGTTCGCCGGCGGCTCTGGAGGGCGGCGCTGATGCCCGAACAGCCCACACCGCACACGCCCGACGACCCGGCGGCCGTGCCGCCGCACACGACGCATGACGTGGACCTGCACGACAAGCAGCAGTGGCAAGGCCCCACCTATTACGGCCGCGCGCAGCTCAAGGCCGCCCCATTCAACACCTGGGTGGTGGGCGGATACGTGGCGCTGGCGGGGATGTGCGGCGCCGCCGCGGTGATCTCGACTGTGGTCGACGCGGCCGAGGGCCGGGCCGCGGCCAAGCTGGTGCGGCGGGCGCGCTACCTCACCCTACTCGCCCCCATGTTGGGCGGCAGCCTGCTGATCTGGGACCTGCATACCCCCAAGCGCTTCTACAACATGTTCCGGGTCGCCAAGCGCACCTCGCCGATGTCGGTCGGCACCTGGATACTGACCGGGTTTAGCCTGGCGGCGGGTGCCACGGCGGCGCTGCAGTTCCTGGCGGACGCGGTGCCGCGGTTCGGCTGGGCGCGGCGGCTGGCGCGGGTGACGCAGGTTCCCGCGGCGATCAGCGGCGCCGGCCTCGGCACCTACACCGCCGCCCTGCTGTCGGCGACCAGCACGCCGCTCTGGGCCGCTGCGCCGAAGGAGATGGCGGTGCGCTTCGGCGCCTCCTCGGTGGTGGCGGGTGCGGCGGCCTTGTCGCTGATGGAGGGCTCGGCCGCGCGGCGCCGCAAGCT
>CAXTNN010000124.1:0-9861 GCA_964245545.1 uncultured Acetobacteraceae bacterium
GTCCCCCGGCCCGCAGCATGGCACGCACGCCCTCCTCCCCGAACCGCTGCTCGACCGCGGCACCGAAGGCTCGCAGCTCACGTGCAACGCGTTCGTCGACCTGCACCGCCCGCCATGCCTCGGCCCGCGCCTTCTCGTCCGTCACCACGGCGATGGTGCCGATCGTCGCCTCGGCCACGGCGGACACCCGGTCCCCGACCGCGAACTCCGCCGCGCCATGCTTGGTCTCGAGCCGCAGGTCCGGGCTGGCCAGCTCGCCGCGCTCGCGCCGCACCTGCCGCAGCTCGGCGTTGATGAGCGACACGTCGGCGTTGGTGTAGGCGAACACGAACCGGCTCGCCTGCGGGTTGGCCAGCGTGTCCGCCTTCCAGCGCGCCACCAGCGCCGCTCGTGCCTCCTCCCCATCTCCGGTCCAGGTGATCGCGCCGTGCCGGTCATACGCGGCGACGGCCGTATCGAACCGGCCCTCGGCCAGGTCGCGCGCGGCCTGGCGCTGCCAGTCCACCTTCTGCCGCGTCACCTCGGTGATTTCGGCCGCGCCGTGCGCCTTGCGGAGTTCAGTGAACAAACCGCCGCGCTCGATGCTGGCCAACTGCCGGTCGTCGCCGGCAAGGATGACCTTGGCGCCGGCACGCTTGGCTTCCGCCAGCACCTCGCCGGTCACGCGGCTGTCCAGCATCGCCGCCTCGTCCACCATCACCACGGTGCGCCGGTCCCAACTCGTGCGGCCGTTCTTGATCCCGAACAGGGCGGCGTGGACCGTGCCTGCCTCGGCGAAGCCGTCCGCTTTCAGGTCCTGCGCCACGGCATTCGTGGGGCCAATCCCACGACACGGTAACCTGCCGTCTCGTGGGCCTCGCGCACCGCCGCCAGTGTGTAGCTCTTGCCCGTTCCCGCTCGGCCCTCAATCAGCTTCAGCCCGCCGGAAGCAACCGCATGCTCGAACGCAGCACGCTGGTCATCCCGCGAAGTGCGGTTGGCCAGCGCCGCTTCCTGATATCGTTCTTTCACGCCCTGATGGTGCCGCGCCTCGGCCACGGCGGCGCCGTCGGCCAGCGTCGTGCGATCCTGCTCGCGCACCGTCCGCGTGCTGAACCGCCCGGCCATCTCGCCCGTCTCCCGGTCGTGCACCAGCACGTCCTTGTGCCCCAGCACCGCCGCCTTCGCGGCAGCAATGTCCTGGGCTTGAGCGGCATCGGGCGGAGCTGGCCAAGGTTCCGTCGGCAACAGCCGATGGATGCCAGCGGAGGGGTCCCGTCCGGCCCGGCGCCAAGGTGCTTGGCCAGGTAGCGGTCGAGCTCCCCCCCCCGCTTGGTGAAGGTGGCGTTGTTGCGCGTCAGCGCTGCCAATACCTGCTCCGGGTCCCGCGCCGCCGCCTCGTTGGCTGTGCGCAGCGCCTCCGCGCGCTCGATAGCCGGGCTGTCCACCTTGCGCATCCGCACCAGGCCGATGTGCTCGCCTGGGTGCGCCGCGGTCGCATCCACCCGCAACTCGATGCCGTGTTCCTAGAAGTAGCGGTCCTGGTGCGCCCGCCACGTCTCGCCCCAGGCCTCGGCGTCCGTCACCAGGGTACGAGTGCCGGTCTTTCGCACCTCCGGGTCCAGGTCGCGCGCCTTCTTGGCGGCAAGCTGGTCGCCCTCGATGCGGCGCGTGGTGATCAGCAGGTGGGCGTGCCAGTTGATGTGGTCTCCGCCGGTGCCCTCGGTCCAGGCGCTTTCGCCTTCCCGGCGCTCCTTATGCGGCGCATGCACATCGAGCTGCACAGCCAGACCCTTCGAGACGAAGTGCTCCTGGGCGAATGAGTGGGCCAGCTCGATCCGGTCCTCGGTCGACAGCACCCGGTCGGCCGGCAGCGCCAGAACGATCTCGCGGGCCACCTGGGCGTCCTTGCGGCGCTCGGCAGCCTCGGCCGCGTTCCATAGCACCGCACTGTCGGCGAGGCGGGCGTCCGCACCCTCGGGCAGCAGCACGGCGTGGTGCTCAGGGGTATCGCGGTGGCGAAAGTGGAACAGCTCGCCGGTCCGTTCGGCCGTGATCGCCTCACGGGCGTTATAGGCGGCCGAGCGTACGGCGTTGCCGCCGGACGCGCGGGACAGGTAGCGGGCACGGGCGAAGGCGATGGCCATGGCGGCGCGGACGCTACCTTGGCTTGCTGGCTATCTTCAAGCAGCGTTGCTCTTGCAACGCATATTACGTCTGCACCCGCCTGGCTCGCTGTCGCTCACCCGGAGCGCAGAACCCGCTGACGCGGTGGTTTCGCAGATACCTCTACGCATCACCGCGACTAAACGCCGGAAAATCAGACAACTGGCCGGCGTCCGGCCAACGAGACCGCAAGTCGTCCTGTTGAGTGATGGCCCAGGCACGAAGCCGCGGCAGGATATCCGCTTCCCCCGTCGATTGGATCGCTCTCTGCAGGTAGGTGAGGATCCTGCTCCTGTTTGGAATGCGTCCCCAGATGCCATTCTCGGCCAGGGCGCCTTTGAGCCGCCAGGCCAGGTTGCCGAGCAGCCACGCCATGTCGATGCTGGCACTCTCGCGCCTGAACGCGCTGTCGTCGGCTGCGATCGGCACGGCGGCACCCATGGCGGCGCGGTAGGCCCGGTCGACGCGGTGCATGATCTCCGCTGGAATGGTCCCGGCACACCAGCAGGTCGGAAAGCCCATGCGCCAGTAGGCAGCGGCCAGCAGCGCGTGGCCAGGGCGGGCGAACTCCAAGTTGAGCAGGATTGCGTGGCCGTCAGTCAGCAGGATGTTGTCGGGACATGGGTCGCCGTGCACCAGAACCTGCCAGTCTCCGGGCTGCCGGAGGCGTGCTGCAACCTGGTCGGCCTCGTCTTCGGGAAAACCGTCGCCGAGCAAATCGCTCAGCGAGCGGGCGACATCTTCCAGCCAACGATGGGCTGGCGGCGGAATGGCCGAACATGGAAAGCCCTCTCGAACGATCGCCGCGTGGCCGCTTCGGCTGCCGATCGTGGCACGGTGTAGTGCCGCCAATGCTTTGGCGTAGGCCGTGAGCGCCTGTTCCGCCTCGGCCGCAGTCCCGTGCAGCAGCGGTCCGACGAGGGACGGCACGGATGCGCCGACGTCGTCATAGACGAGAACGCCTTAATCCAGGTCGTATGCGAGCAAGGCCGGGGTGAAGGGCTGCGCCGCACTGTGGCGGACGAGATAACTCGCGGCGGTCCATTCCTTGACAAACCCGATGTGGCGTAGGCATCGGCGGCTTTGCGGTCGTAGGACACCGCCCGGGTTGCCTTGATAATGACCGAGCGCGGAGTCATCCCGTCGGCGGTCGCGCGGGAACGGATGATGAGGTTGCGACGCGTCTCCTTGCCGAGGTTTTCAGCCATGTCGATCGCGACAGGCTGTCCCCAGGAACGTGATAAGACAGCCGAAGCAGCCGCCGTGGCGTCTTCGGCGCTGAATGGCCGAAAGTCCATCAAGTCTCCCCTCTGGCCCACAACATCCGAAGCGGGCCATCTTGGCCCGACACTGGATCACAAGCCGGCAAGGGCACGGCAGCAATGGCCCGTAAGGCCTCGTCGTGCTCCTCGGGCTTGCCGCGTCGCGTGTCGTAATCCGAGCCGCCCGGGTAGGCGCCGACCACCAGCAAGCCGTCGGTCTGGCCCATGTTCCGGTGCCCAACCCCGGCGGGGATCACCACGACGTCGCCGGCCTTCACCGTCACGGTTTGGCCGGACGGTCCGCCGAAGGCGACCTGCACCTCCCCCCTGGCGATGCCCAGCACCTCGTGCGCAATGCTGTGGAAATGGTGGTAGCTGAAGATGCCGTCGCGCCAGGCATTCGACCATCTATTGGCAGCAAAGGTCCGTTCCATCGCCGCCGGGTCGGACGCAACTGCGCCGCGGTACACGAGCAAGGGCAGCACCGAGTTCGGGAAGCAGCCGTCATCGGCGAACCGGTAGGTTTCGGGCTGGGTCATGGGTCGAGAACGCCTGCCGTCGCCATCGGTGCCCGTGCCACCCTGACCGCTACGCATGCGGAATCTCAATCTTCGTTCTTGCCCTGTTCGCAAATGGCGGTAGGGCTGGTCGGTATCCTGCAACCGGACCAAAGGGACCCGATGGCCCGCACACTTGCTGAACGCCTGCGCGTTCACGAACAGCAGAAGGCCAAGCTGGCCGAGGCCGAGGCGCGGCTGAAGCTCGACGAGCGTAAGCAGCGCACCCGCCGCCTGGTCGAGGCCGGCGCCCTGGTCGAGAAGACCGGCCTGCTCGACCTGGACAGCAACGCCCTCTACGGCGCCCTGCTCTCCCTGCGTGACGGCGCCGACGATGCGGCCCAGGTCGAGAAGTGGGCCGCGCTCGGCGGCCGCACCTTCGAGCGCGAGGCCCGCGCCCGCGACGAGGGCAAGGAGCCGCTGCTGCTGACCTTCGCCGCTCCGCTGCCCAAGGACGCCACCACGGTCCTGCGCCGCGCCGGCTTCCGCTTCAGCCGGGTCATGCAGCACTGGGAGGGCCTGGCCCGCTTCGACGAGGCCAGCACGCTCGCCGAGGCGCACGGCGGCACCGCCCGCCGGGTCGGCAACACGGCCGGGCTTGTGGGAGCAGCCAAGGCCGCGGAGTGATCGGTCGCGCCGGCTACGACCTGCTGCGCATCGCGTTGCGGGTCGCCGTCCAGCTTTGGCCGCTGTGGCTGTTCTGGTGGGCCTGGGACTTTGCCGACGATGCCTACCGGGACAGCGTGCTGATCGGCATGGCCCATATCGGCGGCCTGACGCCGGGGCAGATGGACTGGAACCAGTACCTGCTGTGGCGCGCCTGGCCCGTCGCCTCGCTGTGCGGCCCGGCCCTGCTGATGGCCGCTGGCATCATCGTCTATCGCACCCGGCTGCTCGGCCGCCTGATGGGCCTCGGCGGCATGGCCATCGCCACCGGGATCACCGTCCGGCCGGAGCTGCTGCGCCTCGCCGACCTTTTTGGCCAGGGCTACGCCGTCAATGACGTGCTGCGCGATGCCAATGCCTCTGTCGTACTGGCCGGTGCGTTCGGCATGGTGATGGTGGTGTTGGGCATCGCCGGGCTGACCCGCCCGTTTCCCGTGGGCAGCCGCGGCAAGCCCCTGCTCCAGCGCGCCCGCTCCGACAATTTCGGCCATGCCGCCTGGCTCTCCATGCGCAACGCCCAGGCGCTGTTCCCCGGCCCGGACCCGGCCTATGGCGGCATCGTCGTCGGCGAGGCCTACCGGGTCGATGAGGACCGCGTCGCCCGCACCGCCTTCGACCCGGCCAAGCGCGCCACCTGGGGCCGCGGCGGCACCGCCCCGCTGCTGGTCGATCCCTGCCGCACCGGCCCCACCCACGCCCTCGTCCTGGCCGGCTCCGGCGGGTACAAGACCACCTCCGTCGGCGTGCCCACCCTGCTCACCTGGACCGGCTCCGTCGTGGTGCTCGATCCCTCGCAGGAGATCGGCCCCATGGTGGCGGAGCACCGCCGCCAGGCCATGGCGCACAACGTGGTCACCCTGAACCCGGCCACCGCCAAGACCGCCGGCGTCAACGTGCTGGACTGGATCGACACCGCTTCGCCGCTTGCCGAAAGCCACGTTGCGGCTGTGGTCGGCTGGATCACCGGCGAGGTCCGGCCCGGCACCTCCGGCAGCGGCGAGTTCTTCAAGGGCAGCGGCCAGGACCTGGTCGCCTGCCTGCTCGCCGACCTGCTCTGGGACCCGGCTCTCTCGCCGGAACGCAAGACCCTGCGCATGTTGCAACGCCGGCTGGTCACGCCGGAGGACAAGATGCGCGAGCTGCTCGGCACCATCCACGAGACTTCCACCTCCGCCATGGCGCGCGACCTGGCCGGCACGCTCAAGGGCGCGGTCGCGGAAACCTTCTCCGGCATCTATGCCAACGCCAACCGCGACGCGCGCTGGCTGTCCACCGCCGCCTATGCCGACCTGGTCTCCGGCGGCGCCGAAGGCGCGCTCCCGGCCATGCGCACCTCCGATCTGGTGGCGGGCCGCACCACGGCCTTCCTGCAGATCCCGCTCACCGTGTTGCAGACCACCCCGGCCGTCGGCCGGGTCCTGGTCGGCGCCTTGCTCAACGCCGCCTACCAGGCGGACGGCCGCGTCAAAGGGAGGGTGCTGTTCCTGCTCGATGAGGTGGCCCGGCTTGGCTACATGCAGGTGCTGGAGCAGGCCCGCGACGCCGGCCGCAAATACGGCATCACCCTGCTGCTGCTCTACCAGTCGCTCGGCCAGCTCGTGGCGCAATGGGGCCGCGAGGGCAAGCAAGCCTGGTACGACAGCACCTCCTGGCGGCTGTTCGCCGCCGTGCAGGACCCCGGCACCGCCAAGGAACTCTCCGCCATGTGCCGCGAGTATGGCGTGGTCGCCACCAGCCAAGGCGACACCGAGGGCAGCCAGGCCCGCTCCGGCATCGCGTCCAGTAGCTCGGGGGTGCTCGGAGAACCGCTCGGAGGTCAAGCGCGCCCTGATCAAGCCGGACGAGCTGACCCACGACACCCGCAGCGACGAGGCTTTCGTGCTGGTGCGCGGCAGCAAGCCGCTGCGCTGCGGCCGGGCAGTCTGGTTCCGCCGGCGGGAGTGGCTGAGCCTGGTCGCTGAGACCTTCGGCAACGGCCGCGACATGCGCACCCTGTGGGAGCGCACCCGTGAGGCGCAGGCCGGGCGGGTCATGCGTCTGCCGGGCCGCACCGCCGAGGACCTGGTGACGATCGAGACTGCCGATATCGACACGGCAGCCGCTATGGCGGCAACGACATGACCCGGCTCGCCGCGGCGCAAGGCTTGCTCACCCGCCTGGTGGACGCCGCCTTGTCGGCCTGGCGCCAAGACCGGGTGTTCCGCGGCGCCGTCATCGGCATGGGCGTCACCCTGGCTGTGCTCGTGCTGCGGCCCGGGGTCTCGCGTCAGGATCAGGCGCTGTCACCCTTGAACAGCTCCTCGGCCGGGATGCCGGCCCTGCTGAACCCGGCTGGGGGAGGCACGGTGCCTTCGTCCAAGGGCCTACCGGCCCGGTGCCGAAGATCGCACCTGGCCAACCGTTAGGGGACGTCACGGTCAACCCTGCCCCCACATCGGGCGGCGACCGCTTCGGCACCATTACGCCAGGACACCATCCATGACCCGCTGCGCCCTTCTCCTGTCAGCCGCCTTGATTGCTGTGCCGCTGGCGGCTCGGGCGCAGTCACCCGCTCCAGCATCGGCGCCGGTCGGGCAAAGCCAGCTCGACCGCATCGAAGGCAAGCTCGACGAGGTGCTGCGCCGGCTCGACCAGCTCCACCCGCAGCCTTCTGGGGCCGTCCCGGGCCAGGCAACGCCGTCAGGGGTGTCCAACCCCTCCCCTGCCCCGGGCGAGCCTCCTGCGCCCGCTCTGGCCGCGTATAAGCCTGGTGCCGTGGCCGTCGCCCATCCCGCCCCGAAGGACGTCAACAGCTTGTCGGAAATCCCGGCCGACGACGTGGGCGGCTTCGTCTACACGGGAGGTCCGATTGCCCTCACCGACATCCGCACGCGGGGCGTGCGCTACGCCGGACCGGTCGGCGCGGAAATCCAGGGCTGGCTCAGGGCCAAGGAAGCAGGATGCTACCAGATCGGCACCGACCTCAATGCCCACTTCGGGTCGGGACCATGTTTGTCCCGACCTGCTTCCTGCAAGCCTGTCTGGAAGGCCGCACTCTTGACCAGCGCTCCGTCCTTGTCAGCCATCCGGGCAGCAACGACGCCAACGCCTCCCTTGTGCTGGGAGCCGAGTTACAGCCCGGCCTATACCGTCTGCGCGTCTGGACCACCTGCACAGCTCCGCAAGGCGTCACCACCACCTCAGAGCTGCTGCTGAAGGCCCCTTCGAGCTGAACCTGAGGCCCGTCACCGCAGGCGATCTGCTGCATCGGGGGGAGTAGACCTTAGTTGTCGGCCTGCTTGTTATCGTGGTTTTGGCCCCTGGCGCTTAACTCGAACTTACCCGGTCTGATCGACTCCTTCCCAGCATGGCAAAAGCGTCGAGCACAATCGTCAAATTGTCCACAGGTGCAATGCATTAAGAGGACTCTACGAAGTAGAGGATTAAGGACATTACGGACTCCAGAACGCTTTGAACCTGCTAAGGTTTTTGCGAGTCGGCGGGGGGTAATACCCCGATAGTCTAGGGGCCGAAACCACGTGCTGATTCACATATCCAGAGACCACTCCGATGGCTCTGCTCCAACTTCGTCGCGTTCGACTCCACTATCGTGGTTTTGGCGCCTGCCGCCTGCTGGAAGGAACTCCCTCAAAACAGGTGCCGCAACCGGCAGCGACGGCCCCGCTGCGCGTTGAACCGCTCGCACGCTAGGACCGCAAGCATGCATCTTCGATCGCAGCATCTGGCGACTGCCCTGCGAGCCGGTACGATGGAGCGGTCCACCGATGTATGACCTGCTGAACGGCCTGCGCGTGGTGGAGGCGGCCTCGTTCATCGCCGCCCCGTCCTGCGCGCTGCACATGCTGCAGATGGGGGCAGAGGTGATCCGCATCGACCAGGCTGGCGGCGGCCCGGACTTCAACCGCTGGCCGCTGGCGCCCGGCGGCGGCGCAAGCCTGTACTTGGAGGGGCTGAACGAAGGCAAGAAGTCGGTGGCGCTGGACCTGTCACGTCCGAAGGCCGCGAGCTGGCCACCGCCATCATCACCGCGCCGGGCAAGAATGGTGGCCTATTCGTCACCAACTACCCCGTCGCCGGCTTCCTGTCCTACGACCGGCTAACGTCGCGTCGGGCAGACCTGATCTGCCTGCGCGTGATGGGCTGGCCAGATGGCCGGCCGACTGTGGATTACACCGTCAACTCCGCTATCGGCGTGCCGCTGATGACGGGGCCTCCCGGCCTGGACAGCCCGGTCAACCACGTGTTGCCGGCGTGGGACCTGTTGACCGGGGCCTATGGCGCCTTCTGCCTCCTCGCGGCCAAGCGGACACGGCAAGTCACCGGGCAGGGGCGAGACATTCGCCTCCCGCTCTCCGACGTCGCTCTGGCGAGCCTGGGCCACCTTGGCCAAATCGGCGAGGTGCAACTGCACGGCCAGGACCGTCCGCGCCTGGGCAATAAGCTGTTCGGAGCATTTGGCCTGGATTTCCTTACCCGCGACGGCAAGCGCGTCATGGTGGTGGCCATCACGCCACGGCAGTGGTCGGGATTGCTCCAGGTGCTGCGGCTGGAAGCGGAGGTGGCGGCGCTCGAGGGTGGTTGCGCGACGCTGCAAGCACCGCAGTCGCACTTCAAGCACAGCGGGTAAAGCATTGTGGCGACGCCGTGCGAAGCAGCCTGCCAGGTCTAGGCCAAACACCCGATGTCATCAAACTAACTCGCGTTACCTCTTCCCGGGACCAAACACCTCGAAGTTCTCGTGACTTGACGTGAATATCGACCAGTCACGACGATTGCCTGCTGCAACTCGAACGCATGGGATTAAACGGCGACGAGGCGGGGAGTTGGCCGCTTGAACTCCTTGGCGGGGGGAATGTTCGCGGCACAGCGTGCGTCCATGGCAAGTGCGGCGCCGTCTGCGGCACGGCGGACGTACAGGCTGTGCAGCAACTCGGGTTGCAGACGCACCGGCGAGGTGAAGGTGAACGCGCACCGGCCGTGGCCGAACCCGGCCTGTGCCAAATCCGTCCGCTCCTCGCACGCGGCCACGGTGCCGATCACCCGGCCGTCTAGCTCCACCTCCAGCAGCACCGGCAAATCCGGATGCGCCGGGTCGTGCGCCCAGCCTTGCACGCGCCAGGCACCATCCACCCGGTCGATGGAGCCCAACAGCGTCCCCGGCGTGGCCGCCACGCGGGCCAGCACCGGGCGCAGCGCCGCTTCCAGCTTGGCCCCACGCTCCGGCCGCGGCG
>CAXTNN010000125.1:0-9856 GCA_964245545.1 uncultured Acetobacteraceae bacterium
TGTCGGCCCCATCACCGGGTCGACCGGGCTGGGCAGCGCGCCGTCGAACACCACCATGCCAGGGATCGCCGGGCCGCAAGCTGGTTCCACCGCACTGCCGGGCAGCACCCAAATGGGTGGAACGCTGCCGGGCAGCACGGGCGGAACGCAGAGCCCCGCCCCACCCTGAATCGGTCTACGCGCGCTTGCGGGCAGGCGGTTTGGGCGCCGCCTTCTTCGGCGGCGGTGGCGGCGGGCTGGCCTTGGCTTTCGCCGCGTGCTTCGCCGGCACCTTCTTGGCAGGGCCAGGAGTCTCCGCCGGTGTTTGGCCGAGGCTTTTGCGCAGGGCGGCCATGAGGTCGACCACGTTGCCGCGGTCATCAGGCTCCTCCTCCTCCGGCGACAGGCCTTCGCCCTTCAGCTTGGCCTCAATCAAAGCACGCAGGCGAGCCTCGTAACGATCCTCAATGTCGCTGGCATTGTAGGCGCCGATCTGGCGGGTGATCAGTTGACGGGCGAGCTGGACCATTTCCGCGTCAGGCTTGAGTGGCGGGATGGGCTCAAACACCTCCTGGTAATCGTTCAGGTCACGCGTCTCGTGTAGCGTGTGGATGGCCAGCCCCTTGTCGAGCGGTATGATGGCAACCGCCCGCTCCCGCCGGGCGATCACGATGCGGGACAGCGCCACCTTGCCGCTGGCGGCAATGGCATCGCGCAGCACGACGAACACGTCGATGCCAGCGTCGCCATCTGGCGCCATGTAGTAACTGGAGTCGTAGTAGACCGGGTCGATTGCATCGGCATCGACAAACTTGTCGATTTTGACTGTATTGGAACTCTCCACGCGGACGCTTTCAAAATCCTGCTCCTCGAGCACCAGGTAGCTGGACTTCTTGTATTCGTAGCCCTTCACCAGGTTGCGGCGTGACAGCGGATCTCCCGTTTCGGCATCTTGCGTGATCATGCGCACGCGGTTGCCGGTAGCGGGATTGATGAGGTGGAAGTGCAGCGAGCCGCGGTCATGGTTCGCGCTGTAAAGCGCCACCGGGCAGGAGACCAGCGCCAGGCGGAGATGGCCGCGCCAGATCGGACGTTGCGCCATGGTCGAAGCTCTCCTGGATGACGTGTCACTTGTGCACGCAACTCTGCCACAAAACATGCGTCGCGGTTAGGCGCCATGCAACGCGGAATTGTGAAAGCGTCTTTGCACCAGATGCTGCGTCATACCCGCGGGGCGGTCTGACCCGAACAACTCCAATGGCCGGCTTTGCTCTGATCTCAATCTTGGAGGTGACGATGTACTATTTCGACAAGAGGCTGCAATGGCCCGTCGACGTCGAGAAGCCAGACCCGGTGTTCGCCCGGCAACTGCAGCAAGCCATCGGCGGCGTGGAGGGTGAGATCCGCGTCTGCATGCAATACTTTTTCCAGGCCTGGGGCGCGCGCGGCCCGACCACGAAGTATCGCGATATGCTGCTGCACACCGCCACGGAGGAAATCGGCCATATCGAGATGCTGGCCACGGCCGTGGCGCTAAATCTCGAAGCAGCGCCGACTGCCACTCAGGACGGCGCGGTGCGCGCTGGCGGCGTGGTCGCCGCCATCATGGGCGGCGAGAATCCACGCCATATGATCGAGGGCATGCTGCAGCGCCACGTGTTGTCCACCGGCCTGGCGGCCTACCCCGCCAACGCCGACGGCGTGCCGTTCGACATGTCCCACATCTATGCCAGCGGCAACCTGGCCGCAGACATGTACTGCAATGTGGCAGCGGAATCCACCGGACGCGTGCTCGCCGTACGGCTCTTCAACGCCACCGCCGATGAGGGCATGCGCAAGATGCTCTCCTTCATGATCGCGCGCGACACCATGCATCAGCAGCAATGGCTTGCAGTGCTGGAAGATATGGGCGGCGCCGCTGCAACGCTGCCCATTCCCAACAGCTTCGACCAGAGCAAGGAGACGGGTGAGTTCAGCTACGCCTTTTTTGCCACCGCCGCCGACGGCAGCGAGCCCGAGCCAGGCCGCTGGACGCATGGTTCCTCCATGGATGGCAAAGGCCAATTCAGCATCTTCAAGAACCGGCCAATGGGAGAGGCGCCGGTACTTGGCCCGGCGCGGCCCGACAGTGGCGCTGAAACGCAGCAGATCGGCTAATCAAACAGGACTTGGCATCGGCACGAGCACGCGCTCTTGCCGATGCCGCATGAGGGGCACCACGGACCACGCATGACGGACATTACGCTGTCGATTAATGGATTAGACCACCATTTGGGTGTCGATATCCGAACCACCCTGCTGGACGTGCTGCGCGAGCGGTTGGCCTTGACCGGGTCAAAGAAGGGTTGCGACCAGGGCCAATGCGGCGCTTGCACCGTTCTGATGGACGGGCGGCGGGTGTTGTCCTGCTTTACCCTGGCAGTGGCCGCGCAGGGTGCGGCCATCACCACCATCGAGGGGTTGGCGGGCGAGAGCGAACCGTTGCACCCGATGCAGCAGGCTTTCCTGGATCACGACGCTTACCAATGCGGCTACTGCACGCCGGGCCAAATCCTCTCGGCGATCGCCTGCGTGCAAGAGGGCCATGCCAGCACGGAGGATGAAATCCGCGATTACATGAGCGGCAATCTGTGCCGTTGCGCTGCCTATCCGAAGATCGTGGCGGCGGTGGTGCAAGCCAAAGCTGCGATGGCAGGCGGCTGACATGGACAGTTTCAGCTACGCCACCGCGACCGACCCTTCGCACGCTTCGGCTTTGCATGGTGACGCGTCCGCCGAGTTCTTGGCTGGCGGCACCGTCCTGCTAGACCTCATGAAGCTGGCGGTGATGCGGCCGCGCTCGCTGATCAACATCGCGCCGTTGCGCCGCGAGTACGGCGATATCCGCGTGGATGCGGCGGGGTTGCACATCGGCGCGCTCGCCCGCATGGCCGAGGTGGAAAGCGACCCGGCGGTGAAGCAGCACTATCCGGCCATCGCGCAAGCACTGCGCTCAGCCGCAAGCCCGCAGCTCCGCAACATGGGTACGATCGCTGGCACCATCTTGCAACGCACGCGCTGCTCGTATTTTCGCGACGCAACCGACCCGGCGTGCAACAAGCGCATCCCGGGCGCGGGCTGCGCGGCCATCGGCGGCAACAACCGGCAATTGGCCGTGCTGGGTGTTAGCGAGCACTGCATCGCGCATTATCCAGGCGACCTCGCGCCGGTTTTGGCGGCATTGGGTACGACAGTGGAGCTTGCAAGCGCTGGCACCAGCCGCACCATCTTGCTGGAAGACCTGCACCGTTTGCCCGGGGACCGGCCGGACCTTGAGACCAACCTGCAGCGGGGCGAGATGATCGTGCGGGTGCATGTTCCAGCCGGGCCATGGACGCAGCGCTCGCTCTACCTCAAGGTCCGCGATCGTGACTCCTATGCTTTTGCGCTCGCTTCGGCGGCCGTGGCGCTGGAGATCACCGACGGGCGGGTTGCGGCGGCGCGAATTGGGCTTGGCGGCGTGGCGGCAAAACCGTGGCGCTCGCACGAAGCGGAAGCCGCGCTGGTGGGCGAGGTGCTGGACGAAGCCGTCGCCCAGCGCGCGGCCGAGGCGGCGTTTGAAGGCGCCGTCATGCACGAAGAGAACGCATTCAAGCCAGAGTTGGGCCGCCGCACGCTGGTGCGCGCGCTGCTCGATGCGGCTGCTATGGAGATGACCAATGCCTGATGGTGCAATGGGCCTGGTTGGCAGCGCCGTGCCGCGCATTGAAGGACGCGCCAAAGTGACCGGGCGCGCGCTCTATGCCTCCGACGAGCCGGTGGCAAGCCCCGCCTACGCGTTCCTGGTGACCAGCGCAATTGCGCGCGGCTCCATCAAGTCGTTTGACCTGTCGGCGGCGCAGGCGGTGGCCGGGGTGCTCGACATCCTCACGTATGAGAATGTTGGCGACCAAGCCGACCCACCGGCGCCGCACGGGCCCGGCAAAGAAACCACCACCATGCAGGACAACCACATCTGGCACGACGGCCAGATTATCGGCGTGGTGGTTGCCGACACCTACGAAGCCGCGCGCGAAGCCGCCTACAAGGTACATGTCGACTACGAGGAAGAAGCGCCGTCGGCAACCTTCGGCAGCCCCGGTGTGGAGGAGCAGCAGCGCGAACCGGGCGAACACAAGGACTTTGCAATCGGTGACGCCGAGGCCGCCATGGCCGCTGCGCCAGTGCGGGTGGACCAGCGCTATGCCACCCCCACGCAGCACCACAACCCCATCGAGCTGTTCACCACTACGGCGGTCTGGCGCGACGGCAGCCTCACCATCTATGAGCCGAGCCAATTTGTTTACGGCCTGCGTGGTGCGGTCGCGCAGCAGTTGCATATGGACCCCAAGCAGATCCGAGTGGTGGCGCGCCATGTCGGCGGTGCGTTCGGCTCCAAGGGTATCCCGTCATCGCGCACCGCCTGGATCGCCATTGCCGCGCGCCGCCTGGGCCGCCCGGTCAAGTTCGTCGCCACGCGCGACCAATGCTACACCATCGGCACCTACCGGGCGGAAACGCAGCACCACATCCAGCTCGCTGCCGAAGCGGACGGCAAGCTGGTGGCATTGCGGCATGAGGGCTGGGAAGTCACATCCCGCCCGTCAGACTACAACGTGTCCGGCACGGAGACCACGGCACGGATGTACGCTTGCCCCAATATCCTGACCCGGGTGAACGTGGTGCATGCCGATCGCAACACGCCCGGCTTCATGCGCGCGCCGCCCGACGTGCCGTACATGTTCGCGCTCGAATCAGCCATGGACGAGCTGGCGTGGACGCTGGGCATAGACCCGATCGAGCTGCGCCGCCGCAACGATACCCAGACCGACCCGGCGACAGGACAATCCTATTCCAGCCGATCGCTGATGCCATGTTTCGATGCGGCGGCCGAGCGGTTCGGCTGGAACGGCCGCGGCGCCGTGGGCAGCCGGCGCGATGGCGACTGGCTGGTCGGCTGGGGCTGCGCCTCGGCCGCCTATCCTGCCAACATCGGCGCCGGCGCGGCACGGGTGCTGGTGGGGGCGGACGGCACGGCGGCGGTGCAGATTGCAGCGCATGACATCGGCACTGGCTCGCACACTATTATCGCACAGACGGCAGCGGATGGGCTCGGTTTGCCGATCGAGAAGATCACCATCCAAATCGGCGACACAGACCTGCCGCCCGCCGGGTTGGCCGCCGGGTCAAGCCATGCGTCCGGCATCTGCCACGCGGTGGCGGTCGCCTGCGAGGATGTGCGGAAGCGATTGGCGCACGCCGCCGCCACCAGCAACGCCGGGCCGTTTGCGGGCGAGGACCCGACACTGTTGACACTGCGCAACGGCGCGCTGCAAACGCCGGATGGCCGCTCCGAACCGCTGGAGCAGGCGCTGGCACGGGTGACCAGCGGCGCGTTGGAGGCTTATGCCGAGAACATCCCAAAGGGTCTGCCGGCAAACTCAATCGCCAAGCTCTATCAAGGGCAGATGGCGATTTCGCGCGGCACCACGCGGACTGATCTCACGACTTACGCGTTCGGCGCCCAATTCGTCGAAGTCCGCGTGCATGCGCGCACGCGGGAGATCCGAGTTCCGCGCACAGTTGGCGCCTTTGCGGCAGGGCGCATCATCAACACGCGGCTGGCGCATAGCCAACTGATGGGCGGGATGATCTGGGGTATAGGGTCAGCCTTGCACGAAAAGACCGAGATCGACCCCCGCACCGCTCGCTACACCAACGACAACCTGTCGGAGTACCTGATCCCAGTAAATGCCGATGTCCACTCGGTAGACGTGGTCATGGTGCCGGAGCAGGATCAGGGAGTGAACCCGATCGGGATGAAGGGCATTGGCGAGATCGGCGTCGTGGGGATGAATGCGGCCATCGCCAATGCCGTCTATCACGCCACTGGCCGCCGCATCCGCCACTTGCCGATCCGGCTTGAGGACCTGCTGTGATAGCCGCTAGCGTGCCCGGTCGGCGGCGCTGTCGTTCTGGTCGCCGCTGACAATCGTTTGGTCCTCGCGAACGTTGCCGGGCTTGGCGGTGCCGGACTTGTCGGGGTTGCCGGGCTTGGTGGAATGGGTTCCGCCCGGGTCCATTCCCTCGGCCGGGTCGTTGCCAGTGGTGTGGTCGGATGTTGATGGCATGGCCGCGCTCCTGTCCAGGGTGGTGCAACGGGCGGCGTGAGACGGGGTTCCGGGATGGGTGACGCGTTCAATCTGCAGCGCTTTGTCGAGGCGCAGGAGCCAGTCTGGCCCGCCGTGTGCGCCGAACTGCACGACGGGCGCAAACGGACGCACTGGATGTGGTTCGTGTTCCCGCAATTGGCCGGGCTGGGCCACAGCGCCATGGCGCAGCGCTATGCCATCCGCTCCTCGGGCGAGGCACGCGCCTACCTTGCGCATCCGGTGCTTGGCGCGCGGTTGCTGGAGTGTGTCGGTCTACTGAACGCAATCACGGGCCGCTCGGCCCAGGCAATCCTTGGCAGCCCGGACGACCTCAAGTTCCACTCGTGCCTCACCTTGTTCGCACACGCGGCGCCGGAAGCCGAGGTGTTCAAGACGGCGCTCGCCAAGTATTTTGGGGCGCAACCCGATGTGCAGACGGTGAGCAGGCTGGCCGCAGCGGACCGTTGAGCGCGAGCGATTTTCCGGTCGTTGCAATCTTAACGACGTTGCCTGCGTTGGGGGTGCCGACAAGCTGTTTCATGACGAGGAAACCGAATGACAAAGTCCCCCAAACACGAGGCTGCACCGCCAAAGGGCGCCCATGTCGAGAAGCCGAAGTCCGGCCATAAGCCCAATGCATTGCAGCAGCCGCTCAAGCCGTCCGCCGATCTCGCGGCCGTCGTGGGCGAGGGCTCGATGGCGCGCGGCGAGGTGGTTAGCAAAGTGTGGGAGTATATCAAGGCCAATAAGCTGCAGAACCCGGATGACGGCCGCGAAATCCTGGCCGATGCCAAGCTGGAGAAGATCTTCGGCAAGAAGAAAGCCACCATGTTCGAGATGAACAAGTTCTTGGCGCAGCACCTGGAATGACGGCATGCCCGCAATGGTGAAGGCTGTTATTTTCGATGTGGATGGCACGCTGGTCGACTCGGTTGATCAGCATGCCCATGCTTGGCAGGACGCTTTTGCCGAGTTCGGCCACAGCATCGAGTTCGCCAAGTTACGCACCCAAATCGGCAAGGGCGGCGATCAACTCCTACCCGTGTTCCTTTCGGACGGAGATGTGAAGCGCATTGGGCCCCCGCTTGAATCCCGGCGCAAGGAACTGCTTCAGGAACGCTACCTGCCAACGATCAAAGGCTTTCCCGAGGTGAGAAGCTTGTTTAAGCGGCTGGAGCAAGCCGGTATCCGCATCGCCCTCGCTTCTTCCGCCAAGGGCGACGAGCTAAGCCACTACAAGCGCCTCGCCGACATCGAGGACCTGGTGCAGGAACAAACC
Organism: uncultured Acetobacteraceae bacterium; assembly: GCA_964245545.1. GTDB lineage: Bacteria > Pseudomonadota > Alphaproteobacteria > Acetobacterales > Acetobacteraceae > LMUY01. Next base: position 7,429 of record CAXTNN010000125.1, read on the forward strand.
TCCTCCGACGACGCTGACCGCAGCAAGCCGGAGCCGGATATCTTCCAGGCCGCGCTGGCCAGGCTTGGCGACATTGACCCGGCGACCGCCGTGGTGGTGGGGGACACACCCTATGACGCGATCGCGGCAGCCAAGGCAGGGCTGCGGGCCGTGGGATTGCTATGCGGCGGCTTTGCCGAAGCCGACCTGCGCGAGGCTGGCTGCATCGAGATCTATGCGGACCCGGCGGCGCTTCTGGCCGCCTTCAGCCGCTCGGTGCTCGCCAGCCCCGCTCAGGGCTGACGCATGACCGGTTCAACTGCGTTCACCGGCCATGCTTGAGTCAAACCTAATCCGATCAGGCGCTAGCTCGACGCCGCGCTGGTGAGGGACTGCAAGCGGGCGAGATCGGTCTGCACCGCCGGCAGTTCCGCCTCCACCTGGGTGCGCATCGCGCCGTTCTTGGTGTCGGCATCTTCCTTATGGAACACCTGCACCGCCCGCTGATGCAGCTTAATCTCATCGGCGACATAGGCCTGGTCAAAGGCCGCCCCCTGTAGGCCCTGAAGCTTGGTCAACTCCGACTGCAAGGCGGGCGGAAGCTGCTGTGGCGGCGTGATCCCTTGCGACTGCAGGGCTGAGGTGAACTCCGGAGTGAGCGCGTTGGCTTGTGCAACCAACTCGCTCGACACTTCCACTACGCGCGGATCCTGCGCCTTGGCTGGTACCAGCTTACCCGCCTGGTTATCGAGCTGTGCCAACTGGTAGGCCGTGTTGATGTAGCTATCGTCTTCTGACGCCATGGCGCCGCTGGATTGGATTTGGGCACCGATCGAGCTGCACCCCGCGAGAGCGAAGGCAGCAGCAAGCCAGATAAAGCCTCGGGTTTTTTGCAAAGATTGATCCTCCTGCTGACAAAACGCATTAATTTGCCGCATGCAGCGACCGAGGCAAAACGTGCGGTCGGCGGAAAGTTTCAATCTCGCGGCAGTTGCCGCACGGCAGCATTGCGGCTGCAGCGGGACACGATAGCGCGAGCGGCCTACGCCGCCGCCACCGGGCCGAGCACCCTCAAAGCGGCGATGGCAGCGCCATAGCCATTGTCGATGTTCACCGTCAGGATGCCGGGGGCGCAGCTTGCCAGCACGGCGTTCAGCGCCGTCTGCCCGCCAGCCGCGACGCCGTAGCCGACCGACGTCGGGATCGCAATCACCACGCCGCCGACCAAGCCGCCCAACACGCTGGGCAAGGCGGCATCCATGCCGGCCACCACGATCACCACGCGGGCCGAGCGCAACTCGTCCAAGCGGCGCAGCAGCCGCCATAGGCCGGCGACGCCCACGTCGGCAATCAGCCGCGCGTCCTGTCCCTGGAAGGCCAGCGTCCGCAACGCCTCCCGCGCCATCGGCACATCCGACGTTCCGGCGGTAACGATGGCGACCTGCGTCGGCCCCGCGGCTTGCAGCGGCGCGCCCGAGAACGCGGTTTGCGACACCGGGTCATAATCCAGTGCCGTCTGTTGCGGCGCTGGCAAGGCGGCGAACTTCACCGGGTCCAGCCTGGTCAGCAGCATAGGCACGGTGGCGTGCTGCACGATGGCGGCAATCTGCGGGGCGGATTTGCCGGCGCAGAACACGGCCTCGCCGAAGCCCAGCCGGGCGGTGCGGATTTCGTCCAGCACGAACTCGCTGGAGGTGACATCCACGGTCATGAGGCAGGCCGCAGAAAGGCGCTGCCGGTGCGGTAGGGCGCGAAGGCCACCGGCCCGGCCAGCCCGGCCGCTGCCGCCATTTCTTCCAGCTCGGATTTCAGCAGCACCTGACGGCCTGCTTCCAGCCCGGCCAGCGTGTCCTGGTCAAGCTCGACCACCACGCCTCCGGCCCGCACGCGACAGCGCACCGTGTGCGGGGACAGCGTGCGGGACACCAGGGTTTCCACGGCATGCACCATCGCCAGCACCGGCGGCTCGATGCGGATGCCAGTTTCTACCCGGCTGGACAGGCACGGCGCGGAAGGCAGCTCCGCCAACGCGCCCAAGCCCAATTCGGCGGCGATCAGGCGCACGGTGCGCTTGTCAATCTCCGCCTCCACCAGCGGGTGGCGCACGCCGTGCTGCTGGGCGGCCTGCAACCCGGGCCGGTAGTCGCCAAGGTCGTCCAGGTTGGTGCCGGAGGCGATCGGGTCTTTGGTGCGGGCGGCGACCGCGCCGTAAAGATTGGTTTTGCAGAAGAAGCAACGGTTGACCGGGTTGGCGCGATACGCCGGGTCGGCGAACTCGCCAGCGTCGAACACGTCCAGCCGCCAGCCCTCGCGCGCTGCCAGCTCGCGCGTGCGGGCGGTGGCCTCGGGTGGCACGGCGGCGGAGGTCGCGTGGTGCATGGCCGCCGCCGGCCCAAGCGTGCGGTGCGCGACTGTGGAAAGGGTGAGGCTGTCGCTCCCGCCGCTCACA
>CAXTNN010000126.1:0-463 GCA_964245545.1 uncultured Acetobacteraceae bacterium
CGTCCAGCCGCAACCCGTCCACGCCGATGTCAAGCCAGAACCGCATGATGGACAGCACTTCGTCCATCACCGCCGGGTTGTCGAAGTTCAGGTCTGGCTGGTGCGAAAAGAAGCGGTGCCAATAATATTGGCCGGCCACATCATCCCACGTCCAGTTCGAGCTTTCCGTGTCGGTGAAAATGATCCGCGTGCCGGCGTATCTTTCATCTGTGTCCGACCAGACGTAGAACTCCCGCTCCGGACTGCCTTTCGGTGCATGCCGCGCGCGCTGGAACCACGGGTGCTGCTCGGAGGTGTGGTTGATGACCAGCTCGGTGATGACGCGGATATTGCGCTCATGCGCCGCCTGCACAAAGGCGCGCGCATCGGCCAGCGCGCCGTAATCCGGGTGCACCCCACGGTAGTCGGAGATGTCGTAGCCGTCGTCCCGGCGCGGCGATGGATAGAACGGCAGCAGCCAAAC
>CAXTNN010000126.1:473-9848 GCA_964245545.1 uncultured Acetobacteraceae bacterium
CAGCTTCTCGATCAAGCCACGGAAGTCGCCGACGCCATCGTTGTTGGCGTCGAAGAAGCTCTTCACGTGGAGCTGGTAAATAATTGCGTCCTTGAACCAGGCGGGGTCCTCGGCGGCTGTGACGGTGGCGGCGGGGGGAGCGGCAGCGAGGAGGGTGTCTGGCAATCGAGCCTCGATTTGGGTCAGGATGCGGCGCGTATGCGCCATATACTATAAGGCCGTGCCGGGTCGAGCCGTACGAGTTGTGCTTTGCCACGCCAGGTCAGGCGCTCGCCGGTGAACAGGTCCTCGGCCTCGAACGGCGTGGCTTCAGTGGCGCCCCAGGTCCAGAACGGGAACTCCCAGCCGGTGGCCTGCGCCTGGTCGGGGTCGTAGGACACCGCCACCACCAGCGCGTTGCTGCGGTCGGCTGTGGTTTTCAGAAATACGCTTACCGCATCGTTGCCCGCCGGCAGGAAGGTGGTGTTGAGGTGCGAGCGCAAGGCTGGATTGGCGCGGCGGATACGGTTCAGCGCCGTGATCTCGGGCACGATGTTGCCTGGCCGGTCCCAATCCCAGGCGCGGATTTGATATTTCTCGCTGTCGAGATACTCCTCGCGGCCGGGCAGGGGCGTGCCCTCGCACAGCTCAAATCCGTTATACACGCCCCACAATCCCGAAAGCGTCGCTGCCAGGGCGGCACGAATGAGGTAGGCGGAGCGGCCGGCGTTCTGCAGGTAGACCGGGTTGATGTCGGGCGTGTTGACGAAGAAGTGGGGGCGGAAGAAGTCGCGTGGGCCCGGCTCTGCCAGTTCGGTGAGGTACTGCTCCATGTCGCGCTTGGTCTCGCGCCAGGTGAAATAGGTGTAGGATTGGCTGAACCCCACCTTGGCAAGGCGATACATCACCTTCGGCCGGGTAAAGGCCTCGGCGAGGAACGCCGTGTCGGGGTAGCGTTCCCGCACGGCCGCGATCATCCAGCGCCAAAATGGCAGCGGCTTGGTGTGGGGATTGTCGACCCGGATCAGCCGCACGCCCAGCTTGCACCAGAACATGACCGCTTCGGCAAGCGCGACCCAAAGGCTCGGAACCGATCCCTCGGCATAGAAGTCGACGTTGACGATGTCCTGGTATTTCTTAGGCGGGTTCTCGGCGTATTTGATCGAGCCATCCGGCCGCCAGTCGAACCATCCGCGGTGCTGCTTGAGCCAGGGGTGATCCGGCGAGCATTGGATGGCGTAGTCGATCGCAAGTTCGATCCCGTGCTCGGCGGCGGCCGCCACCAGGTGGCGGAAGTCTTCCACCGTGCCGAGTTCGGGATGGATGGCGTCGTGCCCGCCCTCGGCCGAGCCGATCGCATAGGGGCTGCCGACATCGTCTTCAGTGGGGGTGAGGGTGTTGTTACGGCCCTTGCGGTTGATGCGGCCGATGGGCGAGATCGGCGGAAAATACAGCACGTCGAACCCCATGGCGCGGATGCGGGGGAGGTGGCGCTCCACGTCTTGGAAGGTGCCATGGCGGTTGGGGTCGTCGCTCATCGAGCGGGGGAACACCTCATACCAGGCGGCAAAGGCGGCGCCGCTGCGCTCGGCGTCGATGCGCACCGGGCGGGGCAGGCTGGCTGCACGCGGCCGGTCATCGGCGGCTTGCATCAGGGTGCTGAGCTCGGGGGAGAGGAAGGTCTTTAGCCGCACGTCATCCGTGGCATTGGCCAGCATGTCGGCGGCCTGCTTCACGCTCGCCGCCACGCTGCTCTTGGCCCGAGCCGCCGCGCGCGCCATCAGCGCCACGCCTTCCTGCAGCTCCAAGTGCACGTCTACGCCCGCGGCCTGCTTCTTGGCCAACTCGTCTTTGAACGAGGCGAACGCGTCCCTCCAGGCTTCGATGCTGTACTCATAGCCGCCAAGCCGGGTCAGCGGCAGGTCGGCCGCGTAGCGGTCGTTGCCAAGCGGCCGCATGCGCACCTCGTGGGTGCCGCCATCACCGGGTTCATGCCACCGCAGCACCGCCGCCAACTGGTCATGCCCGTCGCAGATCACGTCGGCGGTGACGGTGACGACCTCGCCAACCACCCGCTTGACCGGCAGGGAGCCATCCTCGACGCAAGGGGAGGCGGCCTCGATGGCAACCCGCGGGCTTTCGGCGGCATGGCGCGCCGCATCGGCGTCGAGCGGGCGATTGTCTGAGGAGAGGGCGGCGGCGCGTGCCTCAAACACCAGCAGCTCGCCGGGCGCGAGCACCAGCTTGCTGCCGGGCACCAGCGCCGGGCTGCCGCCGGATGGCACAAAGGCGGTGAAGTTGCCGCCCACCAATGGCAGGATGGCTGCCGGGTCGGCCGTTCGCGCGCGGGCCAGGTCGGTGTTGAGCACGGCCAGCCGGGCTTCGGTGGCGAAGCGCGCATCCGCCGCGTCGGTCTGCAGCACGGTGAGCGGGGCTGCGCCGGCGCCGCTCAGCGGCTGCGGTTCGCCGGGCAGGCTTGATTGCTGCGCCATGAGTGCGTTCATGGCCGCCAGGTCGACCTGAAGCGGCCCGGCGCTGGCGGCCGCATGAGCTGCACCACGCGGGTCCAGCCGACGCCGGGCGCCGGTTTCAAACCCGACGGGAACCAGCCAACCGTCCCCCATCATGCACGCAAATCCGGCAACCCGGCGCAGCGTGGCGCTCAGGCGGGCGGGGTCATGCACCGCCGCCGCCACGCGGGGGCCAAACGGCGCTTCCGGGCAGGCCAGCAACGGAGCCACCTGGCGCAAGGCGCGGCATTCGTCCCAGAACCACTCGGCCTGGCCGTCCCACCACGGCAGTGACGGCACCACGTAATCGGCGCCCTCAAGCTGGGCGAACTGTTCGCGAGACAGGCCTGGCGACCAGGCGATCAGGATTGCATCGAGCGTGGCGGCGCGCAGGGGAGCGAAGGCCTCGGCCGCGTCTGCCAGGCCCACCACCCGGAACCCGGCGATGCCAGCCGCGACAAACCGGGCGGCATACCGGCCCCACCAGGCGCCAGCGGCCTGCGCGTCCGCGGGTGCGCGGGCGTGACCAGGCGTGTGATGGCGCGGGTCGAGCGGATCGGCGTGGCCCGGCCGCGCAAACGGCGGAGCGCTGCCCTCGAAATCGCCCGCGAGCGTGGCCAACGGCAAGTCCAGCAGCACCTGCAGGCCATGCGCCTGCGCCCGCTGCGCCAATTGCTCCAGCCCATAGGCAGCCACACCACTGCCAAGGCCAGGATGCAGCTCGTCCAGGCTGGCGGGGGCGAAGCGGTCGCCATCGGCGCCGGGCCGCCAGGGGGGCGGCAGCAGCACCGCGGTAAAGCCGAGCCGGGCGGTTTCGGCAAACGTTGCGTCGAGGTCCGCGCCCAGAAAGTCGACATAGCGGATGCGGGCGCGTTTTGCCCGGGCAGGGTCAGCGCCAGTCCCGGGGGCGGAACTGCGCTCGGAAGCAGCCTTGTCAATCGCATTCATGCTTGCTTGGACCTGTACAGCGCGCGGAAAGCGGAAGGTGAGACGCTTTGGAAGAAGACCAGTTCCCAACCTGAAGCAAGCCCGGCCCCCTCCAATCTGGCCCGCATCTCCCGAGCCTAGTCGAGCCGCACCCCTCCGGTCACGGCCTGATAGGTGGCAATTGCAAGCGTCAGCGGCTCGAACGGCTTGGTGATGACGAAGGCCGGCTCCAGGGCATCGCCGGTCAGCAATCGTTCCGGGTAGGCGGTGACGAAAATCACGGGGGCGTAATGGCTGCGGATGATGCGGGCGACGGCCGAGGAGCCATCCCCGCCGGCGCCCAGGTTGATATCGGCCAGGATCAGGCCCGGCTGGTGCTGGCGGGCAATCTCCACCGCCTCGGCCTCGCTCGAAGCAACGCCCACCACGCGGTGGCCGCAGCCCAACACCAGCTCCTCGATGTCCATGGCGATAATCGGCTCGTCCTCGATGATGAGAACGTCGGTCGCGGCGGCCGCGCGCAGGTGCTCGCGCGCATCGGCCAGCATCGCCTCCGCCTGGGCCGGGTCCGCACCGGCAAGCCTGGCCGCGGTTTGCAGCGGCAGCTCCTCCAAGGAAGTCAACAGCACCAGGTGGCGCTGCTGAGCCGACATGGCCTGCTGGCCGGGAGGCTCCTCGGCCGGCACTTGGCGCAGAATACCATCATAGAGGGCCAGTCGAGGGTCAGGCTGATCGGACTCTCCGGCCAGCATCAGGCGCACGGCGTCGGCCACCATGGCGTCGCCTTTGGTTTGACTGCCAGCCAGCGCCCGCGCGAACCGCCGGCCATAAGGCAGGGCACGCAGCAAGTCGTCGCGGCGAAAACTGCTCATAACAAAACCTCTACTTGTCCGCCCATGGCAGTCAGGGAATACCCGATCCTAACGCGTTGCAGCAGGGACGGATGTTGAGCCAGAGCACCCGTTCCGACATGGTGACCCCCGCGATGATGAACTCTGGTTCCACCGAGCTGGTGCGCCGCGACCTGCTCGCCCTGCTGCCTGACTTGCGCGCTTTTGCCCGCTTTCTGGCCCGGGACCGAGTGATGGCGGACGACCTGGTGCAGGACACCGTGGTGCGGGCGCTGTCCTCGCTCGGACAGTTTCAGGCCGGCACCAATCTCAAAGCCTGGCTGTTCACCATCCTGCGCAACCTGTTCTTCGAGCAAACCCGGCGCCGCCGGCGCGAGGCCGCAGCGCTTGGGGCGCATGGCCCGCTCGATGAGGCGGTGCCGGGCTCCCAGGCAAACCACAGCGAGGTGAGGGACTTGCAGCGCCAGCTCTGGCTGCTGCCGCCTCTGCTGCGGGAGGCGCTGGTGCTGGTCGGCGCCCAGGAGCTGACCCACGAGGAAGCGGCGCTGATTTGCGGTGTCCCCGTCGGCACCATGCGGGCGCGGGTGTCGCGGGCTCGCACGCAACTGGCCCGCATCCTCGCGCCCGAGCCGGCAGACACCTAGGTCTGGTTCCGGTAGGTTGGCGCTGCTGAAGCCCGCGTTCTTGGGCCGAACAACAGCTTGCGCCTGGCTGGAGCGGAGACCGGACGGCGGTTGCGGGCGGTTCATGGCGGCGCACCCTAGCGAGGCTATCCCCCTGGGCAACCACCGCGGGCATCGGCTGCCAACACCTCGCGTTTTCGTGTTGCAAACCATGCAGCGTTTTGCCGGGCTGCGTCATTGGTCGGGTGAAGTTACGGAGGCTTTGCCCATGACAAACACGTTCCATGACCAAGTGATCGCCATCCTGCCGAAGCTTCGCGTTCAGGCGCTGGCATTGACGCGTAACCGGGCTGCGGCGGAGGACTTGGTACAGGACGCTGTGTGCAACGCCCTTTCGGCCCACACCACCTTTATTCCCGGTACCAACTTTGCGGCTTGGATGCACCGCATCCTACGCAACCGCTTCATCTCCAACTTGCGCAAGCGCCGCGACACCACCGACATCGATGATGTGCCGCAGTCGGTGTTCGCGACCGATGCGCCGCATGAGGACCGTCTCGCCCTCAAGGAACTTGGCGTCGCGATGACCCGGCTTCCGGCCGATCAGCGCGAAGCGCTGGTGATGGTTGTGGTGCATGGCATGAGCTATGAGGCGTTGGCCGAGGCCACTGGCTGCGCCGTTGGGACCGCCAAGAGCCGCGTGTTCCGCGCCCGCCGTCAATTGGAGACTTGGCTGATGGGCGACACCAAGGCTGTGGGCCGGTCGTCGCGCCAGATCGACCGCACCATGCTGCTGTCGCAGGGGCCACTCTCGGGCGACGACAACCATCCGGGTTAGCCGGAGCGACTTTCTCGCACCTTAGCGACGTTATATTACGGAACCGGCCCTCGTTTGGCCGGTTCTCTCGTCCGGAGCGTAGTGGTGTGAAGCATCCGGACATGAAGGATCGGCGGCCGAAACCGGCGACAACGGCGAAGAGTACCCCACCGAAGACCAAGGCCTTCGATGTTTGGCTCAACCGTGGTCTGCACCAAATCTATGACAACGTTGCCAATGAGCCGATCCCGGAAGAACTGCTCAAGCTGATTGAAGACGGCCGAAAAAAATGAAACGCCCTCGGCTGCCCAGCGCCTGGTCGCACCCCGGCCAGACGCGCAGCCGAGTGCTTATCCTCTGCGTCATGGCGGCACTCCCCATTGCACTCATGGCGGTCGTCATCGTCATGCAGGACTATCGCGAGGTCAGCGGGCAGGCCGCGCAACGCGCCGTGGTGGTTGAAGGGCAGGTCCTTGCGGAGGTGCGAAGCCAGTTCGCTATTGCTAGCAGCGCTGCCGTGGCGGCTGCCTCCCGCTTGGGCGTTGCATCATCATGTCCTAAGGCGAACGGGGCTGCTGCCCAGGCCAAGCTGATCATCATCGGCGCTGACGGAGCACCGCGCTGCGACTTGCCGCTGCTGGCGCTTCCCTCCTGGTTTGAGCGTGCCAAGGCGGGCGCTCCCTTTAGCCTCGGGCTGTTCGCCGCCAATGGACCGTTCATTGTCGCTGCTCCCACGCCGGATGGCCGGGTGGCTGCGGAAGCGCTGCCTGCTGCCTGGCTGGCTGCCACGCTGCCCGACCGGATGTTCAAGCACGACGCAGCCTGGCTGCTCGACGACCAGCATCGGATTGCCGCCTCGGTCGGCGACCTGCCAGACGCCTTGCCCACCTTGCCGATCGTGGCAGCTTTGCTGGCAGATCACGGGACGGTCGTCCGCGGCGTGTCCGCCGCAGACCAGCGCTACGCCTACGCTACGTCCGACCTAGCGGGCGGGTGGAAGCTTGTTGTGGCGGTGGACGTTCAGGCAGAGCACCGCCGCGCAATCCGGGTGCTGCTGCTTCGTGCCGGCGAACTCGGCGTCCTGTTGCTCGCAGGCCTGGCGGCCATCATGTTTTTTGCGGACGTCGCCTTCGGCGCCCCGCTGCGGCGGTTGAGCGACGGGGTGCAAGCCTGGCGGGCGGGCCAGGTGTTTTCACCCGGAGACCTCCTCGGCGCCCCCGACGAGGTCAAGCAACTGGCCCGCTCCTTTGCCGAGGCAACCCGCCGCCTGCACGACAAGGAGAGCGAACTGCTCCGTGCCCAGGAGCAACAGACGCTGCTCATCCTGGAGGTGCATCACCGGGTCAAAAACAACCTGCAGATTGTGGCCAGCCTGCTGAACCTGCAGGCTAGCCGCATCCGCGTCCCGGAAACGCGGGCGGAGTTCCAAGCCGCCCGCGACCGTGTGCGCGCGCTGGCCACGCTGCATCGGCACCTCTACGCGGATGGCGAGCTGCACATGATCAACATGCGCTCCTTCCTGGCCGAACTGTGCGGCCAGTTGTTCCAAGCCATGGGTGAGACGGAGGGCCAACGGATCAAGTTGCTGATTGATGCGCCCGAGCTGCGCATCTCGAGCGACGAGGGGGTGCCTTTGGCGCTGATCGTGACTGAAATTGTGACCAATTCGGTGAAATATGCGTTCCCTGGCGGCCGCGACGGGTCCATCAGCGTCATCCTCACTATCGCTGACACCGGCTTAGAGCTCGCGATCAGTGACGACGGGGTAGGGATTGGCGCCGCCGATGCCGCCGGACGCGAGCGGGACGGCATCGGCCTGCGGCTCATCCGCGGTTTTTGCCGGCAATTGGGCGCGGCCATGGAGGTGCAGCATGGCCACGGCACCCGATATCTCATCCGGCTGCCCAGCAGCCGAGTCCTGAACCGCCGCGTCCGCGCGGACGCTCTGGACGCTGCCTTGTCGGGAGAGGAGACTGTCTCGCTATGACCCATACGTCCGATATCGACCCGGCGCTGGCCGCGCAACTCACCGGCTGGCGCCGCCACCTCCATGCCCACCCGGAACTCTCGCTGGGTGAAAGCGCCACTGCAGCTTTCGTCTCGGCCAGGCTAACCGAGCTCGGCATCGAGCACGTCACCGGGGTCGGGGGCCACGGCGTGGTCGCCACCTTGCGTCGCGGCGCGTCCAACCGCAGCGTCGGTCTGCGCGCCGACATGGACGCGCTGCCGATTGAGGAGCAGACGGGCGTCGCCTACCAATCGACCAAGCCCGGCGTGATGCACGCATGCGGGCATGACGGGCACACCACCAGCCTGCTTGGCGCTGCGTCCTTGCTGGCGCGGGAAGGGGATTGGTCCGGCACGGTGCAACTGGTGTTCCAGCCCGCCGAAGAGGGGTTTGGCGGCGCCAAAGCCATGCTGGCGGATGGCTTGCTTGATCGTTTCCCCATGGAGCGCATTTTCGGCTACCACAACATGCCCGGCCTGCCCGCGGGCGAGGTCGTCGTGCATGAGGGCCCGGTGATGGCGCAGGGCTCGCGGGTAACGATCACGATCGAGGGCCATGCCGGGCACGCGGCGCTACCGCACCTCACGCGGGACCCGATGCTCGCGGCCGCCCATGTGATGGTGGCGCTGCAATCCATCGTCTCGCGCAACGTCGACCCGTTGGAGACGGCGGTGGTCTCGATCTGCACCATCAATGGCGGCATCGCCACCAACCAGATCCCGCACCGGGTGGTGATGGGCGGCACGTTCCGCACCCACAAGCCCGAGGTGCATGCCCAGGTGGAGGCGGCCATCCGCCGTGTGGCGGCGGGGGTTGCCGCCACCTTCGACATGGCAGCGGCGGTGGAACTGGGGATCGGCGTGGTGCGGGTCGCCAACAGCATGGACGAGGCAGTCTTGGCGGTGCGGGCGGCCGAAGCCGTAGGCCTGCCGGTGCAGCGGGACGTAGCGCCCTCCATGGCGAGCGAGGATTTCGGCGAGTTTCTGGTGCACCGCCCCGGCGCGTTTGCCTGGATCGGCAACGGCCCGGCAGATGGCAGGCGCGAGCTGCACAACCCGCATTACGACTTCAACGACGCCATCCTGCCCGCCGCAGCGCGCTTCCTCGCTTCGGCGGCCAAGACGGCGCTCGCCGCCTGACACAGCTTAGCTGACACAGCTTTAACCCGCGTTATGGGTGGGCAGGCTGGGGCTGTGCCGCTACATCCGCAGCCATGAGCGAACTGACCCAGAGCGGCCGGCAATGGCTGCGGGCTGAAACCAGCGCGGGCCGGCGGGCTGCCCGGCCGGCAGTGCTGTTCGGGGCAGCCGGCATTGCCCTGGCGATTGGGCAGGCGTGGTGTGTTGCCGCCATCCTTAGCGCGGCGCTGAGCCGGCAGGCTCCGGCGGCACTCTGGGCGCTCGCCGGCTTCGTCGTGGCTGCCTCCTTGCGGGCCGTCGTGGCCGTGCGGGGGGATCGCCGGGCCGTGGCCGCCGGCGCGGCCGCACGGCAGCGCTTGCGGCGGGATATCCTCGGCCGCCTGTTGCAGGAGCCGCTCTCGCTGCCGCCGACGTTCTCATCCTTCACCGCGTTGCGGGTGCTGCGCGGCGACGTGATCGGGCTCACCGTGCCCACCTGGGCGCCGGTGCTCGGCTACGACCTCTCCGACAGGCAGTTCGCC
>CAXTNN010000127.1:0-9823 GCA_964245545.1 uncultured Acetobacteraceae bacterium
CAATCGCTGAAGTCGACTTTGGTAGGCTACTGCAGTCAACTTTGGAAAATGACACAACGCAGTTCCGGCATGAATAGCGCGTCAAATAGCGGTGTTGTTCAGGAAGTGCTGCTATCGTGCCGCAAACCCTCGTTTGACGGACACCGTGCCCGACCGTACTCGACGTGTCAGCCACGATGCCGATCCAATCAGGTCGAGGGCCAACGCTCCCCACCGACGTGGTTGGATGCCGACCTGCGGGCGATTTCCTGCCTGAGCTCCTCTTCGGGGATTGAGTTCACCGGCAACAGCCGGACGGCCTTCTCCACGTCGGCCGACGTGATGTCTCCCACCTCCGTGAGAGCCATCGAGCGCGCATAGACGAACAGCCTCTCGCACCGTGCGTAGATCGACGCCGAATCCACCGCTCGACCGATCAGCGTGTGTCTGACCAAAATGGATGTGTTGCCCGCCTCGGCACGGTATGACGTGTCCCTCGCACGCGCCCGGTAAATCTGCAGATCCCGCAGCAACGTCGTGAATTGGCGCCCGCCCGGTCCAATCCCGATGGTTTCCAGGAAGGCAACGACCGCGTCCACTATCCCCGGCGGCAGGTCGGGAAAGGGCGCAGCCGGCCTCTGGACGATTGGGTCGCAGCCTGCGCGCCAGGGCTCATCGTACACCCTAGCGCAGTCGAAGGCATACTGGCTCACGCCGTCGATGATCATCGGCATCGCCGCCCGCAAGGCCCCAGCGCGTCGAGCGAGCTGGTCCATCTCGCGCTGCCGGTTTGCCCCGGTTTGGTGCAGCACGGCCGCTGCGCCCAACAGCGCCGCTCCGATTGCGAGCACACCGGCGACTTGCGTCTGCCAAAGGTAGAGGAGGGCGACTAGATGCGCCCGCGACGGATCCCGGTACAAGGCAAATCCGAAGAGCCAAGCGTATAGTGCGAGTGCCAGCAAAGTTGGGGCCGCAACGACGCATGCGTCACGCCAGTCCGGCATCGGCGAGAAATCGGAGGTGTCATGCGCCCGGGGGGCGAGGCGCACGAGCAGGTTCCAGCCGACCTGCGGGAAACGCTTGGCTATCGCGTCGACGACCTTCAGTCGCTGCTCCGGGCCCGCGTAGGTCTGCGGCGACCAGGAGAGTAGGATGCGGCGCAACGAGGCGCCGGGCCTGTTGCCCCACTTGCCCCCCGGGTCGACCGAGTCCAACCGGGCAAGCAGGAGCGCGGACTGGAGCAGGTGGTCGGGGCTCCGGGCCAGCATCTCAAGCGCCCACAGGAGATCTGCAAGGTACTCGGTCCGGGTCATAAGGCCTTCGTCGGACCGGAATAGGGCCATCACGGGCCTGTCCTTGTGGTCCAGGCCCCACTCGACCGCGTCCAGGAACGCCCTCGGGGACGCTTCCGCAAGGCGCCTGAAATCGCCCGAGAGGGACCACCAGAGTTCCGCGTCTGCAGCGCCCAGCAGGTTGCGTACGGCCTGCTCGGCCCTTCCAGCGGCGTCGGGGGCCGCCCTGACCGCTTCCGGGTAGACGCCCAGGGCGACCATCGCTTCGGCAAGGCCCCGGCGAAGCTCGGGGGAGACCTCATCCCCGAACTCTCCATGCCGTTCATACCAGGTCTTCCGGCCAGCCACGTGGAAGCGCGGATTTCGGGTTGAGAACACCTCGTGGAAGGCCCTCTCGAATCTCCGCAGTTGGATTGCGGACAACCGTGGCGCGAGCAACGTCCAGGCGTCGCGCAGCGACACCAACTTCCACATTGCACCCGAGCGTAGCAGCGGCGGCTCCTGCCCGATCGTCAAGGCAGTCAGGCTCTCCTCAAACAGTTCATACGGCCGCCCTGCGATTGAGGCGACGACCTTGCGGTCCGCGGCCGACGTCTGGTTCCAACTTCCGGCAAGCATTGCCGCGATCAGTTCTGCGGGTGGATCGGCGGCCCAATGGGGTAGGAAAGTCGGCGCCGCCGGCATCAGGCGCCGTAAGATAGCCAGGCTGCGCCCCGAGCCCCTCGAAAGCTGGTGCGCGTCCTCCTCGGAAATACCCATCCGCACCAATGCCACTTGAAGGTTGTGGCGCCATGGCCGCGGGAGCGCCCGTGCGTTGCCGGCGCGCAGGGCGGCCGGGCCGTGCGCCGCGTAAACGTGGTGTCCATCTGCGACGAGATGTTGAACCAGGCCGGCCTCACCGTCTGGAAGCACGATGACGAGCGGCGTGCCTATTCCGACAAGGTCGCGCGCGATGTCCGCATCCGCCGCCACGAGGCAACGGCTCTCGTATGTCAGGCGATGGTCCTCGGGGAGGTCATCGAGGGCCGCCCTCGGGAAGGCCGTTGCTTCCTCGGTCGAGCCGGCCTGCACGGCGAGGTGCGCCGGCGGGCCTCGCAACCACTTCAGGACCGCCGACGCGTCCTCGTCACGGTCGGTAACCATAACCTCGGCGGAGAGCGGCACCCTTGTGGCGCGGCGCCATTCTTCCCAGGCCTCGCCCAGGTTGCGCAATCCGTGCGGCCGCCGTCGGAGGGGAACACCACCTTCGCAGCCGGGCCGAGAGTGGCAAAGATCAAGCGGCGCAGCAGCTCGGGCATGCCGCCCTGCCCGTCACGCCGTTCGCCCCATTGGGCGAGATCCGTAGCGCTTATCCAACGCACCAGCGCACCCGGCTTCAAGCTCGGCGGTTTCGGCAGCTTGCTCCCGCTTACGACGCCCCCAGCAAGGAATCGCAGCCCGTTGGACTCGAGCGCTTCCCGGATAGCCTGCACATTGTTGGGCACAGGCGTTCGTACGCCTCTCTCAAAATCCGCGATCGTCGAAGTAGCCACGCGAGCCGCCGACGCGAGCTCGGCCTGCGACCAAGCCAGCAAGGCTCGCCCGGCTCTAACCTGTCGAACTGTAAGTAGCTCATCATTCATACCAATGTCATATAATATGACTGACATCATAGTCAGTTAGCTAAAGTCGTGCTGAAGCCGCTCTTACTTCTTGCAGGCTTGTGTATGCGTGTTCGGCGGTGCAGCAGTCCGACAGCTACGTGTTAGCGATCTGCAATCACCGGTGCGTGGGATTGCAATCATCGGCGGGTCGTGCCCGGAATCATTGCAACGGGCTTGGTGGGTCGGACCCACAATCACTGCACATGGGCGCGTAAAGGCTGCAACTGGGATCGCAATCGTCGGTGTCGTGCCCACGCTGATTGCACGGGAGCGGCGGGCTGGGGCCAGCCTGGGCTGGGCAGGGAAACGACCGGTTTGTTGCCTGGTGACGGAACGTTCCTGAGACGGCTTGGCACGCCCGATTGCCGGGCATAGAACCCGGTAAGGATATCAACGGCCAGGATCATTGGCTCTGCACGGGTTCCCTGACCGGCAAAGGATGGCATGCTGATCCGCTACGCACGGTTTCGACGGACGACCAGAACCTGGACCTCCAGCGAGACGCCCTGCGCCTAGCCGGCTGCGAGAAGGTGTACGAGGACCGCATGAGCGGCGCTAAGGCGGCGCGTCCTGGCCTGGCAATGGCGCTGGAGGTGGCGCGTGCTGGCGACGTGTTGACGGTATGGCGCCTCGATCGGTTGGGCCGTTCGTTGCACGACTTGATCCTGCTCGGCCGCCGGCTCGACGAGATGGGCGTTGCCTGATGAGCGTCCAGGAGAAGATCGACACCAGTTCCAGCGGCGGCCGGCTGGTGCTCCACATGTTCGGGTCGCTCGCCGAGTGCGCGCGCAACCTGGGGCGCGAGCGCACCCAGGCCGGGCTGAACGCCGCCCGCGGCCGCGGCCGCAAGGGCGGGCGACCTAAGGTGCTGGAGCCGGCCAAGCGGCGGCTGGCGGTCCAGCTCTATGCCGAGAAGAAGCACACCATCGGCGAGATCTGCCGGCTGATGGGGATCAGCAAGCCGACGCTCTTTAACTACGTCGCCGAAGCCGGCGCGTGACATGCGCCGCCGGCGTCCCTTCGACGAGACGCCGGTGACGCTGCGCGGCAAGCTTGAAGACCTGCCCGTCCGCTCGGCGGAGCGGCAGCACCTGCTGCAAGGGTGCGCCGACCTGCATGGCGTGTCGGTCGCGACGATCCACCGGGCGCTGCGCGAGCAGTTCCGGCCGCGGTCGCTGCATCGGCGGGACCGCGGCCGGCCGCGCAAGCTGCCGGAACGCGAGATGGAGCGATTCTGCGAGCTGGTCGCGGCCATGAAGCTGCGCACCACGAACCAGAAGGGTCGCCACCTTTCGACCGCACGCGCCCTCGAGCTGCTGGTCGAGCACGGGATCGAGACGCCGGACGGGCTGGTGCGTGCGCCGCCGGACCTGCTGACCCGCACGACGGTGAACCGCTACTTGCGCGCCTGGGGGCTGGACGACGAGCGCATGACCCGCCCGCCGCCGGCGCAGCGGTTCCAGGCCGAGCGGGTCAACGAGTGCTGGCAGTTCGACCTGTCGCCATCGAACCTCAAGCAGGTGCCGGCGCCACTCTGGGTCAAGGCGGGCCGCAGCCCGCCGACCCTCATGCTGTTCAGCGTCGTCGATGACCGCAGCCGCGTCGCCTAGCAGGAATACCGCTGCGTCTACGGCGAGGACGTGGCCGCCGCGCTGCGCTTCCTGTTCAACGCCATGTCGCCCAAGGAGGAGCCAGGCCTGGTGCTGCAGGGCATCCCGGCGATACTCTACCTGGACAACGGCCCGGTTGCGAAGTCCGGCACCTTCAAACGGGTGATGGCGCAGCTCGGGGTGGAGGTGCGCACCCACATGCCGCGCGGCTCGGACGGCCGGCGCGTCACCGCGCGCTCGAAGGGCAAGGTGGAACGGCCGTTCCGCATCGTGAAGGAGGCGCACGAGACGCTGTACCACTTCCACACGCCGCAGGACAAAGCGGAGGCCAACCTGTGGCTGCGCCATTACCTGGCTCGCTACAACGCGCAGCCGCACCGGTCGGGCCGCCATTCCCGCGCCGAGGACTGGTCGGCCAACCAGCCGGAAGCGGGCATCCGCGCCATGTGCGCCTGGGAACGGTTCTGCGCCTTTGCGCGCGAACCGGAGCGCCGCCGGGTCGGCGTCGATGCCCGGGTGCAGGTGGACGGCGTTACCTACGAGGTCGAGCCGTCCCTGGCGGGTGAAACGGTGACGCTGTGGTGGGGGCTGTTCGACCACGAGCTGTTCGTCGAGCATGCCGACCAGCGGTTCGGGCCGTTCGGACCCATCGACGAGCCGATCCCGCTGCACCGCTACCGCAGCTTCCGCAAGTCGGCGGCGGATGGCCGCGTCGACCGGATCGAGGCGCTGGCGGGCAAGCTCGGCCTGCCGCGCGCGGCGCTGGACGCGCCAGGGCCGGTGGCGATCCCGCCCGCTTCCGTCCCGGCGATCATCCCTTTCAACGACCCGGACCCGTTACGCAAGTTGCACTGCCCAGCGTGCTCGCCACCAAGCTGGCGATCGCGGACTACCTCGGCCGCCCCCTGGCGAAGCTGGCGGCGGAGGACCTGGGCACCATCAACGCGCTGCTCGAGCGGACGCTGGAGCGTCGCACGGTGATCGCCTGCGTGCGCGGCTACTTCCGCGAGCGCGAGGCGCGGCGCCGGCAGGAGGAGGGCAGCGGCCATGCATGCGGACTGAGGTGATGGAGTTCTACGGCCTGACCCGCTCGCCGTGTGCCGTGGGCTACTACGAGACGTCCCACCATCGACAGTTGCTGGGAGACATCAAGCAGGCCGCCTACGACAGCGACCTGGTGGCGCTGTGCGGCGTGGTGGGCGCGGGCAAGACGGTGACGCTGCGCCGGCTGCAGGAGATGCTGGCGCGCGAGAACCGGGTGATCGTCTCCAAGGCGGTGTCCATCGAGAAAAGCCGTTTGACGCTCAACACGCTGGTCACGGCGCTGTTCTGCGATCTGTCGCCGGACAAGCGGCTCACGATCCCCAAGAACACCGAGCTGCGCGACCGCGCGCTGGCCGACCTGGTTCGCAAGCGGCGCAAGCCGATCGTGCTCATCGTCGATGAGGCCCATGATCTGCGGCAGGACACCCTGACCAGCCTCAAGCGCCTGATCGAGACGGCGGCCGACGGCGAGGGCAAGCTGTCCGTGCTGCTGGCCGGTCACCCCAAGCTGCGCCGGGGACCTGCGCAGCCCGACGATGGAAGAGATCGGCTACCGCACCACGGTGTTCTCCCTAGAAGGCGTGACCGGCAGCCAGCGCGAATACATCGAGTGGACGCTGACGACCGGCGCGGCGGACGGCGTGCAGGTGGACGACATCCTCGACCCGGCCGCCGTGGACCTGCTGGCAGCACGCCTGCGCACGCCGTTGCATATCGAGCAGCACCTGACGCTGGCGCTGGAAACCGGATACCAGGCCAGCGAGAAGCCGGTCGGGGAAGGGATCGTCGACTCCGTGCTGTCCAAGCAGATCGACGACTTGGAGCCCACGCTGACGCGGCACGGCTACACCGCCAAGGTGCTGGCCGAACTGCTGGATACCAAGCCCGGCGAGGTCAGGGCGATGTTCAGACAGACCCTCGGCGCCGAGCGCTCCCGCGAGCTGAAGGAGCGGATGCTCGCCGCCGGACTGCCGGTGTGACCTGCCTTCCACAAACCGGTCGTTTCCCTGCCCAGCCCAGGCTGGCCCCAGCCCGCCGCTCCCGTGCAATCAGCGTGGGCACGACACCGACGATTGCGATCCCAGTTGCAGCCTTTACGCGCCCATGTGCAGTGATTGTGGGTCCGACCCACCAAGCCCGTTGCAATGATTCCGGGCACGACCCGCCGATGATTGCAATCCCACGCACCGATGATTGCAGATCGCTAACACGTAGCAACCGCTAAGATCACTCCACCAAGCTGTGCAAGCGTCATTCCTTACTTCCATCTACGGAATGATCGGCTGGGTATAATCCGGAGATCGTTTGACATAATCGTTCGGCCGTAGAATTAGGGCAACGAGTTGGTGGGAACGAGAATGCGTCATGTAGCTGCGGCCCTAGGTTTCGTAATGCTGGTTTCGGCGGTTGAGACGGCACCGACCGCATCGGCGGACCCCAGCGAAAACGCAGTCGATACCCGGCGGCGGAGTCATGACTTTTCAGTCCGATGGGACCTCGCCCACCCTCTGGAGGACTGCAACGCTGCGGGTAGCCGGACACATGTTGGTCGGCCGCCAGATCATCGCTCTTGGTTACTCGAATGATACCCCATAGACCATCTCGGCTGACGGCGTCGTAATTCTTAGCTATCAAATGGGACTGCCGAACTTTGTGTCGGTGCTCAGCGACGGGACGAAATCTTTTGTGGTGATAGATTTCGAGGATGAACCCGGCGAGCCATACGACGTTTGAATCGCTGACCTTTCTCGGCCGACCGTATCTATCACAAAGACAATTTCTGGATGTCAATTTCCGCACGCCTCACTCACCAACAACGCCGCCGTTCTTCAATGTGGCACAGGCCGCTCAAAAGCCCCGACATATACCTACTCAGACGCTATCCTCCGCGAACAACCGAAATGATTAGTCGACCCGGCCTGCAGTGATCGGCACAGCACGCATGGGGCATTGACCCCGTCCCCCTGGATTGCCCCGTTCTGAAGCAGGGTCCGTCAGCAGGAGACGGACGATGAAGCGGTCGAGGTTCACGCAGGAGCAGATCATTGATTGCACTGCTCTCGGACGCCTACTCATGTGCTGGCGAAGATGGGATGGGCTGCATGCTGACCGATGCAATCGGCTGTTGCTGTTGTGCCAGCCACGGAATGACGGGAAGTCCGCCGGACAGCGGGGCAGGAGGAACCGGCAGCGACACCGCGTCCGCATCCGGCAAGTCGATTGCTACGCCCAGCGCCGGCGCGGCCGTGGTTGCGTCAGGGAAGGCCGGCGGCAGGACCGGGTCGGCGATCAGCAACCGTCCATCAGGGGTGGGCACGGCGAGTTTAAGGGCTGGATCCGACTGCCTGACCGTCACGTCGCGGATGTAGGTGACGAGCTTCGGCAGAACTGGACGCACCACGATGGAGGCGGCCGCATTGTTCACGCTTCCAGAATCCACGCCGTTGCGGTCGCTGCCGACGAGGTTGCGCGCGCCGGGCACCGGGATGAAGGCGGCCGTTCCGCCATCCGGGCCAAGCACGCCGGCATGGCGGGCGGCGCGGCAGGGTGGTGAGTCGAAGGAGTAGTTGTCTGTGCCGAACACGGCGCCGCTGTCGACGGACGCTGCGTCGCACGTGCATACGAGCGGCAGCGCCTCCTGCGGAGAGCCGGGATAGGCGATCGGGCAAGCGCCAACGGTGAACGGGGCCGGCGCAGTCGGGGTTACAGCCGACACTGTCGTGGGATCCGGCACCAGAGGAGGTGGAGGCGGCGCTAGATTGAGCGGTGCCGGCGTTTTGGGAACGGTCGAAGCCGAACGGGGGACGGGAAGTGCAGGTGCCGGCTTCGGCGCCTGGCGCAGATCGTCCAAGTCGACACCCGCTCCGGCGCTGGCGGACGCGTCGGCCGAACTCACCGCCCATCCGTCGGCAGCGCTGGCGGTCGCTTGCCACTGCGAGAGCCCGCTGCCGACAGCACCGCTGTAGTGAACGGTCTCGGCAGCCGGGCAGCGCCGGACAATCATCGCCTGTGCGAATTGCTGCAGCAGCGTCCGCAGCTCAGCGGAATCCAGCATGGCCCCATTCTGGACGCCGACACGCAGGGTCGGGGCACGAGCGCACCAGTTCGGCCCGTCCGCGGTGATTGTGACCCCGAGGCGGGCGGATGTGCCAAGCACGGTCGGCGGCGACGGGGGCGCGGCAACGGCCGCCTGGTTCGGCACCGGCTCGAAGTCGATGTTGGGGACAATGAAGAGGCGGGCGCCGCCGCCGTCGCCCGGGTCAGACGTGACCTTGGAGGTAAGATGGTAAGCCTCCACAACCATGACCCGGCTGCTCCCGGGTCGCAGGTCGAGGCAGCCACCTTCCGCCTTGATCCGCAGGTCCTCCGGCCGGGGCCGGGCAGACGCGGTGCGGCTGCTGCCGTCCGGCAGGGTGAGCTTGGCGAGCGCCTCGGCCGACGCGCACATCAGACCCGGGCGGGTCGCGGTCCGCTCCTGCGCTCGTGCGGCGGCCGGGAGCACGGCGAGAACGGCAAGGGTGAGGACAGTTGCGAGGCGCATGGCCGTCAGTCCAGGTTCACGCGGACGATCACGGGTGAATAAGTAACCCTGCTGTCCGTGCTGCCTCCTACCTGTGCGAAACCGTCCAACTCCTTCTGAGGCGAAAGCTGTAGAGTGAAGGCGATCGAGACCGGAGAGGCGTACAACGTCATTGGCTTGCCCGGCCCGCGTGCGACGATGCTCATCGTGTTGCGGTCGATGCTGCCGGCGGCATCCCATTGGAGACTGTTGCCAAATAGGAAGTCACCGGCAAACCGTCCCGAGGTGATGTCGAACTCCTTGATCGCGAGCCTTGCTCCACCCATCGATCCGATCACCGTAGCTGGCGGCTGCTCACCTTGCTTCCAGGCCATCGGCGCGAACAGGTTGAACACAATGAGCCGCTTGGCGTCGAACAGCCGCCGCAGTGCCACGTTCTGCGCCGCCGGGTCGGAGCCGCCCAGGGCAACGTCATAGCCAAGGCTGCGGATCGTCAGGTCATCGCTGGCGAGCGCGGTGTCGATGGCGGCCAAGCGGTCGGTGCGGGATGGGCTCTGCAGCGCCGTGCGCAGTTCGTCGAGCGCTTTGGTCCGTGCAGCAAGCATATCATGCTGGGCTGCGTCCAATTGCGCCTGCCGTTGCACCAGAGCCTGCTGGTCGGCTGTCTTGGTTTGAGTAAGCTTGGCGGCGGCTTCCTCGTCTTGCTGCGCCTGGTCGCGGCGGGCTGCGGCCGCG
>CAXTNN010000128.1:0-5431 GCA_964245545.1 uncultured Acetobacteraceae bacterium
GGCGCGGCGCCCGGGGTCGGTGATGTCGACGGCGCGGAGCAGCTCGACCGCCCCCCGGCGAGCGGCGGCGCGGCCCAGCCCGGCGTGCAGCCGTAGGCTTTCGGCGATCTGCTCGCCAACCGGCAGCACGGGGTTGAGCGCGGTCATCGGCTCCTGGAAGATCATGGCGACGGTGCTGCCGCGCAGCGCCTGCAAGCGGGCGGGCGAGGCGCGGGTGAGGTCCTCGCCAGCCAGGCGGATGGTGCCAGCGGTGCGGCGCAGGCCATCGGGCAGCAAGCCGATCACGGCCAGTGCCGCCATGCTCTTGCCGCAGCCGGACTCGCCGATCAGCGCCAGGGTGCGGCCGGGTTGCACGGCGAAGCTGAGGCGGTGCAGCACGGGCAGGGATTGACGGCCGCTGACCAGGGCGACCGACAAGTCCGTCACTTCGAGGGCGGGCACCGCAAGGGCAGGCATCTCGGGGACGGCCGGGTTCTGCACCTGGTCCATGCTCAGCCGCGCCGGCGCAGGCGGGGGTTGGCGGCGTCGGTGATGCCGTCGCCCAGCAGGCTCACCGCCAGCACGGCGAGGAAGATGGCGGCGCCGGGGAAGGTGACGGCCCACCATGCGTCCAGCAGGTATTCGCGGTTTTGCCCCAGCATCAGGCCCCAGCTCATCACGTTGGGGTCGCCCAGGCCCAGGAAGCTCAACCCGCCCTCGAACAGGATGGCGGTGCCGGTGGCGAGGGAGGCGGCGACCACGATCGGCGCCAGGGCGTTGGGCAGCACCACGCGGGTGATGAGATAGGCCGGCCCGGCGCCGCCGGCGATGGCGGCCCGCACGAAGTCCAGCGAGCGGATGCGCAGGCACTCGGCCCGCGTGAGGCGCGCGACAGGCGGCCAGCTGACGACCCCGATGCTGAAGGTCACGATCGTCAGCCGCGCGCCGAAGAGGGTGACGAGCACCATCGCGAAGAGGAGCGTCGGCAGCACCTGGAAGAACTCGGTGACCTTCATCAGCACGCGGTCGACGGCGCCGCCGAACCAGCCGGCGCCCGCGCCCACCACCACGCCGACCACCACCGAGAGGCTGGCGGCGACCAGGCCCACGGCCAGGCTGGTGCGCCCGCCGACCAGCAGGCCGGCGAGCACGTCGCGGCCGAGGTAGTCGGCGCCGAGCGGAGCGTCGGGACCCGGCGGCGTGAAGGGGGCGGCGGCGGTGTCGAACGGGTCCACGCCGTACCAGGCCGGGCCGATCAGGCTGGCCGCCGCGACCAGCGCCAGGATGAGCAGGCCGATCATGCCGGTGGGATGGCGGGCGAACTGGGCGAGGAGCTCGCGCGTGGGGGAGGCGGCGCGGACGTTTGGGCTTACCGCACTGGTGCTCACTCAGGTGCTCCGCAGGCGCGGGTCGGCGGCGCGGTAGGCCAGGTCGGTCAGGATATTGGCCCCCATCACCAGCACGGCGGAGACGACGAGGACGCCCAGCAGGGTGGGGTAGTCGCGGCGGAGGATGGAGTCGAGCACCAGGCGGCCCATGCCGGGCCAATCGAACACCGTCTCCACCAGCACGGCGCCGGCCAGCAATTGGGCAAATTGCAGGCCGACCAAGGTCACCACCGGCAGCAGGGCGTTACGCAGCGCGTGCTTCAGCAGCACGTCGCGCTCCGGCACGCCTTTGGCGCGGGCGGTGCGGATGTAGTCGGAGCCGAGCGCGTCCATCGTGCTGGCGCGGGCCTGGCGGCTGTATTGGGCGAGGTAGACCAGGCCCAGGGTGAGGGTGGGCAGAACGAGATGGTTCAGCACGTCGGCGGCATAGGCCAAGCCGTGCTTGGGGTGCACCACATTGGCCATGCCGCTGATTGGAAAGATCGGCAGCACCAGGGCGAACAGCAGCAGGAACAGCAGTCCGCTCCAGAACACCGGGGTGGCGTAGCCGGCGAGGGACAGCAGCGTCACGGCCACCCCGAGCGGGCCGCGCGGAAAGCGGGCGGAGACCACGCCGAGCAAGGTGCCGCCCACAGCGGCAAACACCAGGGCGGACAGCATCAGCAGCAAGGTCGCGGGCAGGCGCTGCAGGATGAGCTGGGCGACCGGCTGGTTGAAGTAGAACGAGTAACCGAGATCGCCGGTGACGGCCTTCGCCAAGTAGCGGCCGAGCTGGGTGGCGAGCGGCTGGTCGAGCCCGTACTGGGCGCGGATGGCAGCCAGAATCTTGGGCGAGGCGCCGCCCATCTCGCCGGCGATGGTGAGTGCCGGGTCGCCGGGTGCGAGATGGATGAGCAAGAAGTTCAGGGCGATGACGGCGAGCAGCAGGAGCGCTGCGTTGGCCAAGGCGGAGGCCAGCCTCATGCGGGTTGGGTTTGCCAGTACAGCCCGTCCAGCGGCGACATCGGGCCCCAGATGGTCACCGGCAGCTCGGCCAGGCCGCGGCTCAGCACCGAGCGGTAGGGGACTTCGTTGAGGAACATGATTGGGGCGTCGTCCACCACGATCTTCTGGAACTCGCTGTAGAGCGCTTTCCGCTTGCCCTCATTCTCCTCGATGGCGGCCTCCGCCAGCAGCGCATCCACCCGGGGGTTGCGATAGCCCTGGGTGTTGGACCAGATCACGCCCTTGCGGATGTTGCTGGACAGATAGGTGCGGTGCACGCCGATCACCGGGTCGCCCCAGTTGAAGACGTTGTCGACCGTGATGTCGAAGTCGAAGTTGCTGATGCGCTCCGCCCAGGTGGGGAAGTCGGGGGCGAGGCGGACCTCCGCGGCGATGCCGATCTTGCGGAGCTGGGGGCGGAGGAACTCGGCGATGTTGCGGCCCTGCTCGGGGTTGCCCACGGGGGCGTCCACCACCAGGGAAAAGCGCGTGCCGTCGTCGCCGCGCTTGTGCCCGGCGGCGTCCAGCAGGGCGTTGGCCTTCTCCACGTCCACCTTATACCGCTCGACGTCCGGCTCGTAAAACGGTGATCCGCTGACAATGGGCCCGGTTGCCGCCTTGGCCTTGCCGCCCATGAGGCGGGAAAGCACGGCGCCGCGGTCGACGGCGTAGCAGATGGCTTGGCGCACCCGCTTGTCGTCGAATGGCGGGCGCTGGGTGTTGAAGGCGAGCCAGGTGATGGGGCCGATGCCCTCGTAGCCTTGGTCCGTGACCGTCGCGGTGCTGACCTTCTCGGCGCGGGCGATGTCGCGGGTGCCGGCCAGGAACGGCGCCAGGTTCATCTCGTTGCGGTCGACGCCGAGCATGAGAACGCTCTGGTCCTCGATGATGCGGCCGACGATGCGGTCCAGGCAGGGTTCGTCCGCGAGGAAGTAGTTGCCCGACCGTTCCAGCGCCCAATGGTCGTTGGGCTGGTAGTCGACGAAGCGGTAGGGCCCGGAGCCGACCGGCTTGAGGTTGGCGGGGTGGGTTTGGATCGGCTGGCCGTCGCCGTAGATGTGCTTGGGAAGGATGGGCATCAGCGCCGGGGACATCGACAGCATCAGCGCCGGATGGGGATGGCTGAGCCGGATGATGGCAGTGTGCGGGTCGGGCGTGTCCACCGCCGTCACCGGTTCCAGCATGGTGGTGAACGGGTGGTTGGCCTTGATGATGGCGACCGTAAAGGCGACGTCGGCCGATGTGACGGGCTGGCCATCGTGGAACACGGCGTTGGCGGCCAAATGAAGGGTCAGCGCCAGGTTGTCGGGCGCCAGTTCCCAGTGCTCGGCGAGGTAAGGCTGCGGGTTCCAGGCGGCGTCGTAGCGGATTGGGCTGGCGAAGATCTGGGTGCCGGGAATGGCGGTGGCGGAGCCGGATTGGATGGCGCCGTTGAAGTGGCGCAAGCTGATGGGGCCGCCGATGACCAACGTGCCGCCATGCTTGCCGGCGGCGTGGGCGCGGGTGAGCGGCCCGGTGAGTGGCCCGGCAAGCGCAAAGCCGGCGCCAAGACTGAGCGCGGCGCGTCGGGACAGCGTCATAGGGGGGGGCTCCGATGGGTTGCTAAGCAGGCGCCGCAAGGATTGTGCCAGAGAACAGCAACTGCAGGCTACTGGGCTCTGGCAGCTCCGCCGTGCCGATCAGCACCAGGCCTGGCGAGGCGGCGCCGGCCCATGGCGTGAGCGACCAGCGGCGGCCGACGAGTTGCAGCAGATGGGATGCCGCAGCCGGGCCGAGCTGGCAGACGCCCTTGGCGCGCAGCACGGAGCGGGGCAGCGCGCTCAACACGGCGGCCAGCCGGTCCGGGTCGAGCGGCGCCGGGGGCACCCAGCTCCAGCTTTGGAACTCGGCTGGAGCGGTGTCGGCGAGGAAGCGGGAGGCGTGCTCGATGGGTTGGCTCCCGCCGAGCAGCCAGTCGGGCAGGGCGCCGGCGGCCATCTCGAAGATGCGTGCGTCGGGGCGCAGCCGGGTGATGGCGGCGGCAGTGGCGTGGCGGCGGGATGGCGCGGCCAGGTCGCACTTAGTGATGGCGATGAGGTCGGCGCGGGCCAATTGGCGCTCCAGCGTGTCGGCGAGCCACGGGTCGGCAAGGTGCTCGAGGAAGGCGGTGGCGTCGACCAGAACCGGGACGGCCTCCAGCAGCACGCCGGGCTCAAGCTTGGCGATCTGGGCGGCGCGCCAGGGGTCGGACACGCCGCTGGCCTCGATGACGACGCGGGCGGGCTGGCGCTGCAGCAGGCGGGCGAGGCTGTCGCCCAGGTCGGGGCCGATGGAGCAGCAGATGCAGCCGTTGCTCAGCGCCACTAGGTCGCCGTCCTGCGCCTCGATGAGGGCGGCGTCGATGTTGATGGCGCCGAAGTCGTTGACCAGCACGCCGATGCGGCCGGCGGCGTGGCGCAGGAGGTGGTTGAGGGCAGTGGTCTTGCCCGCGCCGAGAAAGCCGCCGAGGACAGTGACGGGTGTCAAGCGCCGGTGGTCAAGCGCCGGGGGTCGTGAAGACCTGGCCGCCGCGGACGGTGGCGAGCACGGGGATGTCGCGCAGGCGTTCCGGCGGCGCCTCCAACGGGTCCTCGGCGAGCACGGCGAAGTCGGCGAACTTGCCCACCTCGATGCTGCCGACCATCCCGTCCATCTTCAGGGTGTAGGCCGCGCCAAGCGTGATGGCGTGCAGGGCGTCCGCCACGCCGATCCGTTCGCCCGCGCCCAGCACGCGGCCGGAGGCGGTCTGGCGCATAACCGCGCACCAGGCGGTGAAAAGTGGGGCGAGCGGCGTCACCGGGGCGTCCGAGTGGATCGCGAATGGGATGCCGAGCCGCAGCGCGGTGCCGCAGGCGTCCATCCGCATAGCGCGAGCAAGGCCCATTGTCTGTGCGACGTGCTCGTCCCCCCAATAATAGATATGGTTGGCGAACAAGTTGCAACATAGGTTGAGCGCCTTGATGCGGCGGAACAACGCCGGGTCGGGCATCTGGCAGTGCTGCAGGGTGTGGCGGTGGTCCGGGCGGGGATGGGATGCCAGGGCGCGGCCGATGGTCTCCACC
>CAXTNN010000128.1:5441-9740 GCA_964245545.1 uncultured Acetobacteraceae bacterium
GGGGGGGATGGGCGGTGAGCGCGCGCTCCAGCATCTCCACGGCGGCTTCGCTGGCCTCGTCGCCATTGGTGTGGATGTGGAGCTGGGCGCCGGCGCGGTGATAGGCCTCGACGATGGCGCCCAGTTCGCTGGGGGCAACGTACCACAGGCCGTTGGGGGCGCCGTTGTGGTAGCCGGGCCAGCGCAGCCGGGCGGTGAAGCCCTGGATCGAGCCGTCCACCACCAGCTTGACCATGCCGAAGCGCAGCGCGTCCGTGCTTTGGCTGCGCAGGGCGCGCCAGCGGGCGACCCCTTCCTCCAGGCTGAACAGCCGGGCGGCCATAGCGGGGGCGATGCGCAGGGGGAAGTCGGCGGCGGCGCAGGCGGCTTGGTAGGTGGCGACGGTGTCGTCCGACATGTCGCTCACCAGGTCGGTCGCGGTGGTGACGCCGGCGAGCTGCGCCACTTGGCCGCAGCGGGCCAGCGCGTCGGCGTCGAGGCGGCGGGAAAGCATGTCGGGGGTGACCAGGCGGCGGATGCGGCCCATCAGCTCGGGGCCCAGCAGCTCGCCGGTGAGGGCGCCGGAGGCGTCGCGGACCAGGCCGTCGAGGTCGGTGGCGTCGGTGAAGCCGGCCAATTCGAGCGCGCGGCCGTTGACGTTCATGATGTGGCCGGAGGCGTGGGTGATCACCACCGGGCGGTCGGCGGATACGGCGTCCAGGTCGGCGCGGACCATGCGGCGGGAGCGGAAGTAGATCGGGTCGAAGCCCCAGGCGGTCAGCGCGCCGTTGGTGCCGGTGATAAGCTGCTGCAGCCGGGCGATCACGGCGTCGATGCTGCGCAGGCCGGGCACGACCTGGCCGTCCGGGGCACGGCGGTCGAAGTATCCGAGATAGGGGTCGCGCCAGGCGGCGCCCTCGTGCAGGTGGCTGTGGCCTTCGACGAAGCCGGGCAGGACCGTGCAGCCGGCGAACCGGTCGTCGGGTTCGGCGAGCCCGATATCGGCCATCTCGTCGGCGCCGCCCACGGCCAGGATGCGCCCGGCGCGGACCGCGACGTGGGTTGCGGTGGGCTGCGCCGGGTTCATGGTGAGGATGCGCTTGGCGCTGAAGATGCGTGTGGAGGGGGCTGCCATCGGGCGTTGGTATCGCCTCAGGACGGGGCGGTAAAGCCGCGTGCCCCTCACCCCGACCCTCTCCCAGAGGGAGAGGGAGAAGAGGCGGCGGTTCGGGTTAGGAGCGGGGGGCGGACCAGCCCTGGTAGTCGCCGACGTTGTCGCGGGTGATCAGCTTGGAGGGCAGCAGCACCACCGGCTGCTCCGGCTTCTTGCCGTTCAGCGCCGCCACGCCGAGCCGCACCGCCAACTGGGCCATGGCGTAGGGGTCTTGGCTGGCGGTGGCCTGGATGTCGGTCTCGTCCTTGTCCTTCAGCGCGTTCTCCATGTCGGGAGCGCCGTCCACGGAGGCGATCACGATGGGGCTGCGGCCCGCCTGCTTGATGGCCAGCTCGGTGCCGATCGCCTGCGGGTCGTTGATGGTGAACACGGCGTCGACCTTGGGGAAGCGGATCAGCAGGCTTTGCATCACGTTGAGGCCGCCGTCGCGGGAGCCCTTGGCGTCCTGGTCGCTGGACAGGATTTTAATGCCGGGCGCCTTGGCGAACACGGACTTGCAGCCGTTCACGCGGTCTATCACCGAGGAGACCTGGGGGCCGTTCTCGATAATCACGTTGCCGTTGCCGCCCAGCTTGTCGACGATGAACTGGCAGGAGCTGGCGCCGGCCTGCACGTTGTCGGTGGTGACGGTGAAGTCCGCCCCCTTGGCCGCCGTGTCGACCGCAACCACCAGGATGCCGGCGGCCTGCGCCTTCTTGATGGCGGGTTCGAGCGCGTTCACGTCGCCGGGGTTGAGCAGGATCATGTCCACGCCCGAGGCGATGAAGTTGTCCACCTGGGTGAACTGCTTGCCGAGGTCGTAGTCGAAGCCGACGGTCAGCACCTTGACGTTCGGGTTGGTTTTGCGCGCCTCGGCCTCGGCGCCCTTGGAGAGGGCGATGAAGAACGGGTTGCCGAGCGAGCCAAGCGAGATGCCGATGGAGCGCAGCTCCTTGGCCTGCGCCTGTCCATGGGCAATCGCCAACAGGGCCGTGGCCGCGAGAAGCAGTTTGCGCATAGGTTTTCCTCCGGGTTGCTTTTGCTGTTAGGTCCGCGCGGACCCTTGGATTCGGTAGCGGTCTAGCGCCACGGCGCCGATGATGACCAGCCCCTTCACGATGTACTGCCAGATGTCGGACACGCCGATCAGCACCAGGCCGTTGCTGAGCACGGCGATGATGAGGGCGCCGATCAACGTGCCCCAGATGGAGCCGATGCCGCCGACGAAGCTGGTGCCGCCGAGGATGACGGCGGCGATGGCGTCCAGCTCGTAGGACTGGCCGAGCTGCAGGCCATTGGCGGCGTAGAGGCGCGCGGCGGACATCACCCCGCCAAGGCCCGCGTAGAGCCCGGCCAGCGCATAGGTGAACAGCAGCACTCCGGCCACGTTGATGCCTGACAGGCGGGCGGCGTCCGCATTGCCGCCGACGGCGTAGACATGCACCCCCAGCACGGTGCGGCGCAGGATGAACCAGGTGATGAGGATCACCGCCAGTGCGATGATCACCAGCCAGGGCACTCCGCCCACGGCGCTGTTGCCGATGAAGGCGAAGGGCAGGCTCGGGTTGAAAACGGTGGTGTCGTTGCCGATCAGCCGGGCCACGCCGCGTACGGCTGTGAGCGAGCCCAGGGTGACGATGAAGGGCGGCAGCCGCAGGAAGGCGATCAGCCCGCCGTTGGCCAGGCCGAAGGCGGCGCCGCAGAGCAGGGCGGCGGGGATGCCCACCCATCCCCAGCCTGGGAGCTTGGAGGCGATCACGGCGACCATGGCGCTGGCGGCGACGATGGAGCCGACCGACAGGTCGATCCCGCCGGTCAGGATCACCACCGTCATCCCCGCGGCGAGCACGGTGTTGATGGAGGCTTGCTGGGAGACGATGGAGAGGTTCTGCAGGCTCATGAAGCGGCCATCGCCCCAGGCCCCCGCCAGGCCGCCGCTTTCGACATAGCCGCTGACCATCTGGAACAGCAGGCCGAGCAGCACCAGGATCGGCAGCATGCCGGCGACCTGGATGGCGGACTGGATGGCCTGCTTGCGGCGGACCGCCTTGGTGGTGTCGGACATGGCTCCCCTTAGCTCGCGACCTGATCCGCCACATGCTCGGTGGCGCCGGTGGCGATGGCGATGATGCTTTCTTGTGAGATCGGCGCCCGGTTGCCGCCCACCTCGCCGGCGATACGGCCCTCGCGCATCACCAGGACGCGGTCGCACAGCCCGACCACTTCGGGCAGTTCCGAGGAGATCACGATGATGCCGATGCCTTCGCGGGCGAGGCGGTCGATCAGGCGGTAGATCTCGGACTTGGCGCCGATATCCACGCCGCGGGTGGGTTCGTCCAGGATCAGCACCCGGGGCCGGGTCTCGAGCAGGCGGGCGAGCAGCACCTTCTGCTGGTTGCCGCCGGACAGGGCGCCGACATTGATGGCGTCGGTGCCGACGCGGATGCCGAGGGCGCGGATGGCCCCGGTGGCGCGCTTGAGGGCGGCGGCGAAGTTGAGCAGACCGCCGGGTCTCGCGTCCCGCTCGATCACGCCGAGGTTGATGTTCTCGCGCACCGTCATGTCGAGGAACAGGCCGAGGCGCTTGCGGTCTTCGGTGAGATAGACCAGCCCGGCGCCAATGGCATCGCTGGGCTTGGCGACCCGCAGCGACTGGCCGTCCAGTGCCACGCTGCCGGCGGTGCGGGGGTCAGCGCCGTAGATCAGCCGGGCCAGTTCGGTGCGGCCGGCGCCCACCAGCCCGGCGATGCCCAGCACCTCGCCGGCATGCAGGTCGAGGTCGCAGCCGAGCACGCGGGCGCTATCCGCCATCCCGCGCACGCTGAGCAGGACGGGGCCGGTGGCGACCATGGCGGCGTGGTCCTTCTGGTAGAAGGTGCCGAGGTCGCGCCCGACCATGAGGCGCACCAGCGCGTCGGCGGAGAGCTCGTCGCGGGTGAGGGTGCCGACGGCGCTGCCATCGCGCAGCACGCTCACGCGGTCGGCCAGTTCGTAGATCTCGGCCATGCGGTGGCTGATGTAGAGGATGGCGAGGCCGTCGGCGCGCAGGCTGCGGATCAAGGCGAACAGGCGCTCGGTCTCGCGGGTGGAGAGCGAGGTGGTGGGCTCGTCCATCACCAGGATGCGCGAGCGGGCCAGCAGGGCGCGGGCGATTTCCACCAGTTGGC
>CAXTNN010000129.1:0-1013 GCA_964245545.1 uncultured Acetobacteraceae bacterium
GTTATGCCGCGCCACCATTTCCACTGGGCCGGCGAGGCGCCGCTACGGGTCGCCGAGCTCGTCGCTGCCAGCATGGGGTTGCCGCAGGAGCTCACGCTGGGCCTGCGCCCGGACAACCGCTCGTCGGACCTGAACGGCTTCTATCCCGGCCTTGGCCTGGAGGATCGCATCCGCAACCCCAACTTGCCCGGGGCCGGCGTTAAGCAGTGCGACCAGCGCTGCCAGCCGCCGCTGCACGACGGCGTGGTGAGCTTCACCCATCCGGGCGCCGGTCGCGTGCTGGTGCTGGCGGACAGCTTTGGCGACGAGCTGGCTGGCAATTTCAGCGAGTTCGCCGGGCAGGTCTGGCTGGTGCGGATGAATCTAGCCATGCTGGCCCGCCCCGCGCCGCTCGCTGCTGCCCTGCACGAGTTTCGCCCCACCGCCATCATCGCCGCCTATCACGACGCCGGCGCGCTGGCGCTTGACCCGGCCTCGCAAGGCAGCCTTGCTGCCGTGGCAACCCTGTTGCGGGATGCGGACTTGTCAGCCCAACGGAACCCACCGTAGGGTAGAAGCCGTGGATACTATTGCATTCTGGCCCTGCTGCCGGTCTGGGCTTCGCGGCCTCCTTACATGCCCCTGGGCGTAACGCCGGGTCGCTGAAGGCCTGGCAGTGCTCAGGGGGAACTTGCCAGCCTTCTCCACACTGACCGATGCCAAGTATCGCGAGGCCACCAGAATGACCATCCAGCATCCAAGCTTCGGCGCCGTCGCCGACGACCGCGTCATTATCTTTGACACCACCTTGCGCGACGGCGAGCAGTCGCCCGGCTTCTCCATGAACCTGCACGAAAAGCTGCGCATGGCCGAAGCGCTCGCTGAATTGGGCGTGGACGTGATCGAAGCCGGCTTCCCCATCGCCTCGCCCGGGGACTTCGAGAGCGTGCGGCTGATTGCCGAGAAGGTGCGCGGCCCGGTGATCGCCGGCCTGGCACGCACCGGCCGGGCCGACATCCTGCGCGCTGCCGAGG
>CAXTNN010000129.1:1023-7125 GCA_964245545.1 uncultured Acetobacteraceae bacterium
CTGCCGAGGCGGTCCGTGGCGCCGAGCGGCCACGCATCCACACCTTCGTCTCCACCAGTCCGTTGCACATGAAGTACAAGCTGCGCATGGAGCCCGACGCCGTGCTGCAGCTCACCGCCGACAGCGTGGCGCTGGCCCGCAACCACGCGGATGACGTTGAGTGGTCGGCCGAGGACGGCAGCCGCACCGAGCCCGACTTTCTCTGCCGCTGCGTCGAAGCCGCGATCAAGTCGGGCGCCACCACCATCAACATCCCCGACACAGTGGGCTACGCGCTGCCGGAGGACATGGCCCGCATCTTCACCATGCTGCGCGAGCGGGTGCCCGGGGCTGACGGGGTGATCCTCTCCACCCACAACCACAACGACCTCGGATTGGCGGTGGCCAATACGCTGGCAGCCATCCGCGCCGGGGTGCGCCAGGTGGAATGCACCGTCAACGGCATCGGCGAGCGCGCGGGCAACGCGGCGTTGGAAGAAGCCGTGATGGCCATTCGCACCCGGCATGACGCCGTTCCCTACCAAACCGGCATCAAGACCGAGGGCATCCTGCGCGTGTCGAAGATGCTGGCCACCATCACTGGGTTCGACGTGCAGCCGAACAAGGCCATCGTCGGCCGCAATGCCTTCGCGCATGAAAGCGGCATCCACCAGGACGGCGTGCTGAAGAACGCCGCCACCTACGAGATCATGACGCCCGAGAGCGTCGGCTGGACCAAATCCAGCCTGGTGATGGGCAAGCATTCCGGTCGTGCCGCCTTCCGCGACAAGCTGCAGGCGCTGGGCTATGGCGAGGTGGGGGAGAACCGCCTGAACGAAGCGTTCCGCCGCTTCAAGGACCTCGCTGACCGCAAGAAGGTGGTCTACGACGAGGACCTGGTCGCCCTGGTGGACGACGCCGTGGTGCGCGACCACGAGCATCTGCGCTTCGTCTCGCTCGCCGTGCAGGCTGGTTCCCGTGGCCCGGCGACGGCGGAGTTGGAGCTGGAGGTGGATGGGGTGACGCAATCCACCACGGCTTCAGGCCTGGGCCCGGTGGACGCCACCTTCAACGCCGTGCGCAGCCTGTTCCCGCATGAGGGCACATTGGTGCTGTACTCGGTGGGCGCGGTCACCGAAGGGAGCGACGCCCAGGCCCGCACCACTGTTCGCCTTGAGGAAGGCGGCAAGATGGTGGACGGCCAAGGCTCCGACACCGACACCATCGTGTCAGCGGCTCGCGCCTACGTGCATGCGCTGAACAAGCTGCTGGTCAAACGCGCACGTACTGAACCGGAGCAGCTTTCCGCCTAGACAACGTAACGCACCCTCCGCCCCTTGTTATCTCCCTCTCCCTCCGGGAGAGGGCTTTCTAAGACGAGGCTATGTCACTTCAGCGGGTCATGCCCCCAGTTCATCAACGACTTACGCCATCGCGTGTCGGTGATGTCGCCGCCGGGCCGTTGCTTGCTGTGGCGGTGCACGTAACCGACCACCTTGCGCATGGCAGCATAGTCATCGTCGTTGAAATCTGCCTGCTTGGTGGCTTTCAGCTCCAGGATGCGCCGCCCCATCTCGTGGCCCACTGCCTCGGCGCCGCCTGGCTCGGTCACCTTCTCCCCCTCATGCGTCATCCCGACCGACTGGCTCTCCTCGCTGTCGAGCCAGCGGCGGAGCTCGCTCGGCGTCATGTTGACGACGCCGTGGAAAGCCTGGACCGTTTCTTTCGGGTCTTCGTGGTCGGCCGCCATCAGCCATGCGCTCCCAGGGCGTGCTCCAGCTCCGCCTTCTTCATGCGGGACCGGCCCTTGATCCCGCGGCGGGCGGCCTGGGCGAGCAGGTCGGCGCGGGTGGTGCCGCCACGCGCGCTGGCGGTCTTGCGCGCCACGTCCTTCGGCTGGGCGGAAAACTGCTTGCCCTGCTTGCTGTCGGCGCGCTTTTTCGCCGTGGTCCGGGCATAGTCCTGGTCGCTGAGCTTTTCCCGTGCCTTCTTGGGCAGGTAGCGCTCGCCGGTCTTGCCGCTTTCCCCGCCCGACTTCGTCCCCCACTCTTCCTTGGTCCATTGCGACAGGTGGTTGTCGGCGGTCTTCTTGCCCTGGTAGCCGCCGCCTTCGGACTTGTACTCTCCCACCGCCATCTGCGCCTTGCGCGCCGACCACTGGCCAGGCTTGCCGCCCTTGTCGCCGGCCGTGACCTCCTTCTTCACCTTGTCCCACAGCTTGGGATTCGTCTTTTCTGCGGTCGTTGCCATAATCAAACCCTCCTGATGGGCGAAACGAACTACGAGCCAATCGGTTCGCCCGCCAAGCAAACCGGAGCCATTCCCCTCGCCTCACCCTCGATCGAGAGTTGCCGGGCGCTGCCGTTGGCGTGACTATGGGCCATGCCGATCGTCAAAGTACGGGCGTATGACCCGCGCCTGCGGCCACGCCGTACCCGCATCGAGTTGCCTGGCTGGGCCGGGCAGCCGCAGCCGCGCGCCGACGGCTCGCACGAGCAGCCCTGGCATTGCGTGCCATTTTCCGAAGCGGCTCGGATGGGGATGGAGCTTTGCTATCCGCACCGTTGCGAGTTGCGGGTGCGCAAGCAGGGTGCGAATTGGCTGTTCGAGGAGGTGGATGGCGCTGACCCAGCGGATCCGCCGCCGATCCGCGGCTTCGGCGAGGACTATTACA
Organism: uncultured Acetobacteraceae bacterium; assembly: GCA_964245545.1. Lineage (GTDB taxonomy): Bacteria > Pseudomonadota > Alphaproteobacteria > Acetobacterales > Acetobacteraceae > LMUY01. The sequence continues at coordinate 3,677 of CAXTNN010000129.1, forward strand.
CCTACCGCACGTCGCTGGACCTCAAGGTCCCGCCGCAGTTTGCGCTCAAGGTCGAAACTCACCCGCGGTTCTACACCGACAGCACGGGCACAGTGCCGGTGGCGGTGCCGGCGGTGATCCGGCACTGGTGGCCGATGGTCTACTTCGTCGTGTTCAAAGCGCCAGCGCCGGGTCAAACCCACCTGTTCCGGCCCGGCGAGCCGTTCCTGCAGCTCACCGTGATCCCCAGCGAAGAGCCGATCGAACTGGTCGAGATGGCGGACGAAGAGGCTGCGGAGCGGGAGCTGCAGTCCCGCCGGATCTACGAAAGCCGGAGCACTCTTTCCGCCGACACCCAGTGGACCTCCGCCACCGACACGGTGTTCGACGGAACGTATCGCCGCATGTCGGTGGCCGCACGGAACCTCCCTTGGGACCCTGAAGGCGATGGGAAGGAGAGCTAACGCCCCAACCCGCTCGGCTTAGCGCGGGATCAGCACCACGGCCGGGCCATGATGATGATGGTGGTGGTGATGGTGGTAGTACCGGCGACGGCGGATGTATCGGTGGTGGTGATGGTGGTGGTGATGATAGTATTGGACGGTCTGCACCAAGCCGGGTGCAGCGGGCTCAGCGGCCGCGGGCTGACTGTCGGCCGCATCCAGGACCGCAATCGCGTTGGGGATCGGCTTGAACAGATCGGCGTATGAGCTGGCCTGAAGTGCCGGCCGGGCATCCACCGGTGCGGCGGCCGCCGGGAGCGAGGCTGCAATCACGCCGACAGTACCCAGCAAGCCCGCGAGTTTCTTATCCATCTGCTTCTCCGTTTTCGGCCGGCCCAAGCGGCCAGCCCATGCCGTGTGCATGATCGAACGAGAATGCGGCGGCATTGTTGCCGAGCGTGGCGCAGTTGTGTGTCAGTCGGCTTCGGCATAGGGGTTCTTGGTGCCGCGGAACTGCAGGCGGATCGGCGTGCCGGCCAGCCCGAACGCCTCGCGCAGCCCGCCCACCAGGTAGCGCCGGTAATCCTCCGGCGTCTGCTCGGCGCGCGTGCCGAACAAGATAAAGGTGGGCGGCCGCGCTTTGGGCTGGGTGATGTAGCGCAGCTTGAGCCGCCTTCCATCCACCAGGGGCGCGGTGTGCCGCTCCAGCGCCGCCTCGAACCAGCGGTTCAGCTCCCCCGTCGGCACCCGCAGGTTCCACACCTCATGCGCCCGCCGCACCGCCGGCAGCAGCTTCTCCACCCCCGCTCCCGTCGCCGCCGAGAGGGTGACGACCGGGATGCCGCGGAGCTGGGCCAGGCTGGTTTCGAGCCGCTCGCTGGCGGCCCGGCGGGCGGCGTTGCGGTCCGCCACCGCGTCCCACTTGGTCAGCGCCAGCACGCAGCCGCGGCCTTCCCGCTCCACCAGCCGGGCGATCTGCAGGTCCTGCTCCTGCACGCCCAAGGTCGCGTCCACGCACAGCACCACGATCTCGGCCATTTTCAGCGCCTCGATGCTAGCCGAAGTGCTCATCTTCTCCAGCGCGCCGTCGACCCGCGCCTTGCGCCGCAGCCCGGCCGTGTCGACCAGCTCCACCGGGCCCTTCCCGTCGCGCAGCCGCACCGCCACCGCGTCCCGCGTCAGCCCCGGCTCGGGGCCGGTGAGCATCCGTTCTTCGCCCAACAGGCGGTTGAGCAGGGTGGACTTGCCGGCGTTGGGCCGGCCCACGATCGCCAGCCGGAGCGGGCGTTCGGCCTCGCCCTCCGCCACTGGCTCCGGCAGCCGGCCGGCGATCTCGCCCATCAGGTCGGCCAGCCCTTCGCCATGCTCGGCAGAAACGGCCAGCGGCTGCCCCAGCCCGAGCCGGAAGGCGTCCAGCGCGGCGTCCGCACCCCCCCTGCCCTCGGCCTTGTTGGCCACCAGCAGCACGGGGCGGCCCTGGCGGCGCAGCCAGTTGGCGAAGTGGCTGTCGGCGGGGGTGATGCCGGCGCGCGCATCCACCACGAACACCACCAGGTCGGCCTCGCTCACCGCCGCTTCGGAGCTGGCGCGCATGCGCCCGAACAGCGTCTCAGGCGCGCTCTCCTCCAGCCCCGCCGTGTCCACCAGCCGCACGGTCTTGCCGCGAAGCTGGGCCGTCGCGTCCTTGCGGTCGCGGGTAACGCCGGGCGTATCGGCCACCAGGGCGTGACGCCGGCCCGCCAGGCGGTTGAACAGCGTACTCTTGCCCACGTTCGGCCGGCCCGCGATCACCACCACTGGGAGCACCGCCTCAGCCAAACGCGGTGAGCTGGCCGTCATCGGTGACGACGAACAGCTTGCCCGACGCCGCCACCGGGGGCACGGAGGGAATGTCGGGCAGCTTCTGCTCGCCGACGATGGCGCCATTGGCCGGATTGACCGCGATCAGCCGCCGGGTCGACCCGGCAAGATAAAGGTAGTCGCCACCCAGCAGCGGCCCGGTCCAGAAAATCGGCCCTTGCGACTTGGCTTCGTTGCGGTAACGCGGCATCTGGCTGAGCCAGCGGGGGCGGCCATCCACACAACTCATGCAGACCAGCGTCTGCGTGTCGGTCAGCACGAACATCCAGTCGCCGGCAACGCAAGGGGTTTGCTGCCCGGCGGCATCCCGCTCCCAAATACGGCGGCCGGAGCGCAGGTCGAGCGACACCATCAGCCCGCCGAGCCCGATCGCGTAGACGCTGCCGTTGTCAATCACCGGCAGGGCGCGGATGGCGGAGATGTCGGACAGGCTGGCGCGGCCGCGGCTGGCGGCCAGGCTGTCGCTCCAGGCCAACGTGCCGCTGTCAAGCCGCAGCGCCAGCAGGTCGCCCGAACCGAACCCCGCCACCACCAGACCGTCCGCCACCGCGGGCGCCGGCTCCCCCAGGAAAATGGTGGCCGACGCCGTCGCCTGGTAGCTCCACAGCAGCTTGCCGCCGTCGGTGGAAAGGCACAGCAGCCGCTCGTCCAGCGTCGGCACCAGCAGCTTGCCCGCCACCAGTGTGGGCGAGGACCGGGCCGGCGCGTCCAGGGAGGTGCGCCAGAGGATTTTGCCCGTGTCGGGATTGAGGGCGAGCGCCTCCGCCCGCCCGGTGGTGGCGTACAGCACCCCATCTGCCAGCCCCAGCCCGCCGCCGACATTGGTGCTGCGGTCCTTCTTCGGCTCGGTTTCCATGGTCCAGGCATGGTCCCCGGTGGCGACCGCAAACGCCCGGATCACACCGTCCGAGTCCATGGTGAACACCCGCCCGCCGGAGATTACGGGCGTGGCAGTGATCTTGCGCCGGTAGCCGCCGCCCTCGCCGATCGAGCGGTGCCAATTGCGCTGCAGGTCGCCCAGGGCGTGATTGCCCATAACGTGGGTGGGCGTCTCCCCCGATTGCGCCCAGGCGGCATTCTGCACCGGCTGCGGCAGGATGATCGGACGGTGATCCGACGGGTCGGCCTGCAGCCCGTAGAGCGCCGGCAGCACCTGCTCGCGCCGGC
>CAXTNN010000129.1:7135-8302 GCA_964245545.1 uncultured Acetobacteraceae bacterium
TGCGTCTCGAACAGGTCGTCAAACCAGGAACAGCCGGGCAGCGCGGCCGCCGACAGCAGCGCGGCGCCGGTCAGCAAATGGCGCCGGCTGAGCCTTGTCGGGCGGGGCGGGCTCATCCGCGCGGCTCCGGAGCGCCAAGCAGGGTCAGCATGCCCCCGGCGCGGCCGCGTAGGCTTTGCGAGGCGGCTGGGTCAGCGGCGAGGGCGCCGAACAGCTTCACCGCCCGCGCGCGGTCGTCCTGCCGCAGCGCCACCAGTGCGTCCACCTCCTGCGCCAGCGGGCGCCAGGGGTTGCCGGCTCCCTCCAGGCCGCCGGTGCGCGCCGCGATGTCCGCCGGGTTTCCAGCATCCACCGAATGCTGCGCCCATAGCAGCGCGCCAAGGTCGCGCAGGGTGGAGTCGACGCCCGTTTGATGGCTGACCTCATCCCACAGGGCAAATGCGGCGGGATGGTCGCCGCCATCCCAGCGCAAGGCTGCTTCGCGCAGCAGCGCCAGGGTGCGATAACCGGCAGGAGCGTTCTTGGCGATGGCGGCAAAGGCGCCGGCGGCGGCCCTGCGGCCCTCCGTATCGCCAGGCGCCAGCGCGTCGGCGGTGTGCATCGCGGCCAGGAACGGCCCGGCGAGCGCGGTGGATTGGCGGTCTTGCCAGGCGCGCCAGCCCTGCCACCCGACCACTCCGGCCAGCACGGCGATCAGCACCACGCCGCCCACCAGCCCCCAGCGCCACATCAGCGCGCGGGTCCGCTCGGCCCGCATCTCGTCGTTCACTTCGTCGAATATGTCGGCCAATGCTGCTTACTCTCTTCCGGCGCGCGGCGGCGTTGCAGCCGGAGGCTGCGCCAAGGCGCGGGACCATAGACCGCGATCGGCCTGACTGGAAACAGTCAGGACGTGAATCGCCGTCTCAAGCGAAGCGGAACCGGGATCGCAAGCGGGAAACCCTCTGTTCATCTTTGCATGGTGTAGTGCCGCATGGCTGGTCCCCCGCGCGCCCTGTTGCTGTTCGCCTGCCTCGTCATTCCCGGCCTGCTCGGCGGCTGCGTCGCTGCGGAGGCCGTCGTCGGCGTGGAGGCGACCAGCGACATGGTGCTTGGCCGGGGCATCGCCGATATTGGCGTCTCGGCAGTCACTGGGCGGGATTGCTCCACCGTCCGGCTGGACAAGGG
>CAXTNN010000129.1:8312-9738 GCA_964245545.1 uncultured Acetobacteraceae bacterium
ACTTGCCGCCGCCGCCGCCATTCTGCACCCAAACGATCGGCACCGTCACCTGCTGGAAGGACCCGGAACATTTCCCAACCCTGCCGCACCAGGTGGCAGACACGCCCGCGCTCACGCCCGAACAAGCCAAGCTGATCACCGCCCGCTGGCCCGCCTTCCTCAATGTCGGAGACTAGGCTCTGCACCTCCCGCGCAGCGCCAGGGGTGGCGACTGCGGACTGGGAGTGGTAGGCAGCGCCCCCATCCACCCCGCCTTGAGGATATCATGACTGCCCCCTTCCCGGCCGTCTCCCTCTTGCCCGAAGAGAGCGGGCCGCTCGTGCTGGCGCTGCCCAAGGGCCGCATCCTGGCCGAATGCGGCGCGCTGCTGGCGCAAGCGGGGGTGCATCCGGCGGCCGACTACCTTGACGAGGACTCCCGCCGCCTGCGCTTCCCCACCGAAGACCCGGCGCTCGACGTGGTAAGAGTACGCCCGTTCGACGTGGCAACCTTTGTGGCGTTCGGCGGTGCCCAGATCGGCATCTGCGGGGCGGACGTGCTGATGGAGTTCGACTACCCAGAGCTTTACGCCCCGCTCGACCTGGGCATCGGCCGCTGCCGGGTGAGCGTGGCGGGCCCGTCCGACTGGATCGACACCGCCGAGACCCGGCTGTGGTCCCGGGTGCGGGTGGCGACCAAATACCCCAATATCGCCCGTCGGCACTTTGCCGCCCGCGGCATCCATGCCGACGTGGTGCATTTGAACGGCGCGATGGAGCTGGCGCCCAGCCTGGGTCTGGCCAAGCTGATCGTCGATCTGGTGCAAACGGGCTCGACCCTGGCCGCCAACGGGCTGCGGGAGAGCGAGGTGATCGCGCATGTCACCAGCCGGCTGGTGGTGAACCGCACCGCGCTCAAGACCCGCCCCGAGGTGATCGGCGGCTGGATTGAGCGCTTCCGCGCGGCGCTCGCAACATGAAGCGGCTGGACAGCGCCGAACCGGGCTTTGCCGCCGCCTTCGAGCATCTGCTGAACCAGGCGCGTGAGACCACCGCCCGGGTGGATGGCGCGGTCTCCGCCATCATCGCTGCGGTGCGGAGGGAGGGCGACGCAGCGCTGTGTGCGCTCACGGCCGAGCACGACCATCACAGCCTCACCCCCGCCCAGCTTCGCATCACCGCCGACGAGGTGGACGCGGCCGCCAACAGCATTCCGCTCGAGTTGCGCGCCGCGCTGGAGCTGGCCGCCACTCGGATCGAGACATTCCACCGCCTGCAACTGCCAAGCGCCATAGAGACGGTGGATGCCCACGGCCTGCGCATGGGCGTGCGCTGGACCGCGCTGGACGCGGTCGGGCTCTACGTGCCGGGGGGCAAGGCCGCCTATCCCTCCTCCGTGCTGATGAACGCCATCCCGGCGCGCGTCGCGGGGGTGGGGCGGGTGGCGA
>CAXTNN010000130.1:0-9533 GCA_964245545.1 uncultured Acetobacteraceae bacterium
GTTCTGGCCCGACGGCCTCAGCGACGTGCACCGCGCCATGGCGCATCCGGACCAGGTGGCCAGGTACGGCGCCCGGCCGACGAATCCCGCGGCCCGGGCCGAAGCGCATGGGTTGCGCCGCCGCCTGGTCGCCGTGCTGGACCGGGCAGGTGCCGCGCATTTCCAGATCGGCCGGTCCTATGCCGGGCACCCCGGCGTGTCGGCGGCCGCACGCGAACAATGGGCGGCGCTGAAGCGGCGCATGGACCCGGACGGCATCATGAACCCCGGCGTGCTCGGGCTTTGACGGAGCGAACCATGGACCTCGGCGTCTTCATCCCCATCGGCAGCAACGGCTGGCTGATCTCCACCACCTCTCCGCAGTACAAGCCCTCCTTCGAGCTGAACCGGGAGGTGGTGCAGCGGGCCGAGCGGTACGGGTTCGAGTTCGCGCTTTCCATGGTCAAGCTGCGCGGCTTCGGCGGCCCCAGCCAGTTCTGGGACCACTGCCTGGAGAGTTTCACCCTGATGGCCGCCCTGGCCGCCGTCACCACGCGGATCAAGCTGTTCGCTTCCGCCGCCGTGCTGACGATGCCCCCCGCCATCGCCGCCCGCATGGCCGCCACGGTTGACAGCGTCGCACCGGGCCGCTTCGGCGTGAACGTCGTCTCCGGCTGGCAGGAGGCCGAGTACAGCCAGATGGGGCTGTGGCCCGGCAAAGCGCACTTCGACCGCCGCTACGAGTACTGCGCCGAGTACGTGACGGTCATGCGCGACCTTTGGGGCAGCGGCCGCTCGGACCTGAAGGGCGAGTTCTTCCAGATGACGGATTGCGTGCTGAGCCCGCGTCCGGCGCAGATGCCGTCCATCGTCGCCGCCGGTCAGAGCGGCACGGGAATGCGGTTCGCCGCCGAATACGCCGACTACAACTTCTGCATGGGCGAAGGCGTGAACACGCCCACGAAGTTCGCGCCGTCCGTGGCCCGGTTGGTCGAGGCCAGTGCAGCCGCTGGCCGGACCGTCGGCGCATATGCCCTGTTCATGGTGGTCGCCGACGACACGGACGAGGCGGCGCAGGCCAAGTGGGAGCACTACAAGGCGGGCAAGGACCTCGAGGCGCTGAGCTGGATGGGCGTCCAGGCCGCCGCCGACGACAAGGCGGACACCAGCTCCACCGCCCGCAGCATGACCAACCCGGCCTCAGCCGTGAACTTCAACATGGGCACGGTCGTCGGCTCCCACGCCACCGTCGCCTGGTTGCTGGACGAGGTGGCGACCGTGCCCGGCGTCGCCGGTATCATGCTGACCTTCGACGATTTCATCGCGGGCATGGACCGGTTCGGCCAGCATATCCAGCCGCTGATGCAGTGCCGGCAATCGGTGCTGGCAGCCGCCTGATGGCGTGGCCGAACATCGCGTGCATCATCTGGCGTCCGGACAACGGGATGCACGGCCCCCACGGCCCCACGCCGTACTGACATGCCGAACGCCGCCGAGCGCTTCGCCGCCCACGTGGCCGGCACCCGACTGTCCGACCTCCCGGTGCAGGCGATCGACCGGGCCAAGGTGTTCATCCTGGACAGCCTGGGGGTGGGGGTCGCCGGGTCCAGCGCGGCCGGGGCAGCCGAGCTGCTCGCCGCCGCAAGCCGCTGGGGCGCGGGCCAAGAGGCATGCGTCTGGGGCACCGCCATCCGCCTGCCCGCGCCAGCGGCGGCGCTGCAGAACGCCTACCAGGTCCACTGCCAGGAGTTCGACTGCGTGGCCGAGCTCGCCGTGCTGCACCCGATGGCGACGCTGTTGCCCGCCGTTCTCGCCTTCGCGGAGCGGCAGGGCGGGGTGTCGGGTGCTGACCTGCTGGCGGCGGTGGCGGTCGGCGTGGACGTGTCGGCCTGGATCGGCATCGCCTCCACCCAGCCGCTGCGCTTCTTCCGTCCGGCCACGGCGGGCGGGTTCGGCGCCGCGGCCGCAGTGGCGCGGCTGGCCGGGCTGGACCAGGATGGGATCGTGCGGGCGTTTGGGCTGCAGTATGCCCAAACCTCCGGCACTATGCAGGCGCATGTCGAGGCCTCGCCCGTGCTGCCCATGCAGGTGGGCTTCAACAGCCGCGCCGCGCTGCAGGCCGTCGATCTGGCCTGCACCGGCCTGCCGGCGCCGCGCGGCAGCATCGATGGCCGGTTCGGCTACCTGCCGCTGATGGAAGGCGGCTACGACCTGGACCAGGTCTGGCCGCAACTGGGCCAGCTTTGGCAGGTGGCTGAGCTCAGCCACAAGCCGTTCCCGGCCGGCCGGGCCACCCATGGCGCGATCGAGGGCGTGCTGACCCTGCGCGCGCGGCACGGCTTCATGGTGGATGACGTGACCGAGGTGGTGGTGACGGTGCCGCCGCTGACCGGCAGCCTGATCTCCCGGCCCGACATCCCCAGCCCGCTGCCGGCCTATGCCCGCCTCTGCACCGGCTACGTCGTGGCCAAGGTCCTGCAGCACGGTGCGCTCGACCTCTCGCACTATCGCGGTGCCGCGCTGACCGATCCCGTCACCCATGCGATCGCCGCCCGCGTGCGGGTGGAAGCCGATGGCAATCCCGACCCAAACGCGCTGGTCCCGCAGACCGTGACGGTCCGCCTGCGGGACGGGACGGTGCATGACTGGCACTGCGCGGCGATGCTGGCAGCCCCCAGCCGGCCCCTGGCGCAGGACCGGCACCTGGCGAAGTTCCGCCGCTGCTGGGACTTCGCGTCCGTGCCCCTGCCGGAGCGGAACAGGGAGGCGCTGATCGAGTTGGTCGAACGCCTGGAGGAACTCGGGGACGTCCGCGACATCGCGGCACTGCTCGTCCCCGATGCGAACGACGGACCGAGGAGTGATCCATGAACACCACGCCCACACCCACGCTCCGGAAGGCCCTGCGGTCCGGATCGCTGATCACGGCACCCGGCGTGTTCGACATGATCTCCGCCAAGGTCGCGGACAACATGGGGTTCCCGGCCCTGTATGCCACGGGTTTCGGCATGACCGCGTCGCATCTGGGGATCGCGGATGCCGGGCTGGCGAGCTTCACCGACATGGTGGGCACGGCCGGGCGGATCGCGGCCGGCTGCCGCACTCCGGTGATCGCCGACGCCGACACCGGGTTCGGCGGCCTGCTGAACGTGCGCCACACGGTGCGGGCCTACGAGGCGGCGGGGATCGCGGCGATCCAGATCGAGGATCAGGAGAGCCCGAAGAAATGCGGCCACACGCCGGGCCGCCGGGTGATCGACGCCGTGGACATGGTGATGAAGGTCGAGGTCGCGGTCCAGGCCCGGCGGAACGACGACTTCCTGGTGGTCGCCCGCACCGATGCCCGCACTGCGCTTGGCCTGGACGAAGCGATCCGCCGCGGCCGGCTCTACGCCGCGGCCGGCGCTGACATCATCTTCGTGGAGAGCCCGGAGAGCGAGGCGGAGATGCAGCGGATCGCGGATGAGATCCCGGCACCGCTGCTGGTGAACAACGTGGAGGGCGGGCGCACGCCCCTGCTGCCGGCGTCGCGGCTGCAGGCGATGGGCTACCGGGTGAGCATCCATCCTGCCACCGGCTTCCTGGCCGCCGCGGCTGCGCTGGAACGGGTGTATGCGGGCCTGCGCGCCCGCGACGACAGCTTGGACGTCCAGCCCGCCGACAGCTACGGCTTCGCACGCATTTGCGCGCTATTCGGCTTCCCCGAGGTCTGGGAGTTCGAGCGGCAATGGGCCGGCCGGGCCGACCAGCTGGCGCGGGATCGCTGAGCGGCCCCCGGGACGTTCGTCGCCTGCGCGGTCAGGTCTGGTCGATTGAGCGATGCCGGGCGACCGGGGCAGGGCGGCAAGCCACGCCGTTTCTTCGGCTGCGCTGCGGGCAGGGGCATGGGGCGGACCGTGGCACCCGCGGCACGACCGGCCAACCATTCACACCCGTCCCGCGTTGCTCCCCCACCTGCAACGGAGGCGACCATGCCCGACAAGCCGACCGACAAGACACTGCCCGGCGACCACGGCCAGTTCGGCCTGGACAACGCGACCGAGGACTACAACCGCTTGAAGGACGCACCAAAGCCGGCGCCAAACCCGGATGAGATCAACAGGCCCTCATCATAGCGAGAACAGCACGGGCACGCTGTAACTGCGCTCTCGCCGCCCCTCCTGCCCACCACGGCCCAGCGCCATATGGGCCGCCTGTGCCGTGACCATGGGCGTTGCTGACCCTGAGCGCTCCAAGGTGTTCCACGACCAGTCCTGGACGCGATCGGACTTGAGCGCCTGAATGACGAAGGCAACGCCTTTGCCGGTGGCTCTTATCGGGTTCCGGGGTATTGCCAGGGGAGGAGAGCCTGGTGGTTCCGGCGAGCTTCTGATGTGATGAAAGCGGCGGGATGATCGACCGCCCGTCTCCATTTGAGGAGCTTCGGCGTTCATGGCTGCACCCGACCTGGTCAACCTGTCCGGCCTGATGGACGACGCCAAGTGTTTCACCTTTGTGCGCCAGCACCGCTGGCCAGAGGGTGTGCGTTGCCTCGGGTGCGACAGCCCTGCAGTGGTCCGGGACGGGTGCGACGACACGCAGCCTTGTCGGCAGCGGTATCGGTGCAGGGCGTGCGCTGGGCGCTTCGATGACCTCACCGGCACGGTGCTGGCCGGGCACCACCAGCCGCTGCGCGTGTGGGTGCTGTGCCTGTATTTCATGGGATTGAACCTTTCAAACCGGCAGATTGCAGGTGAGCTGGGCCTGGCCGCTTCGGACGTGCAGGCCATGACGGAGCAGCTGCGCTGCGGCCTAATCGCCAGAACGCCGGCTGTGGAGTTGAAGGGCGAAGTGGAAGTCGACGAGGTTTACGTGGTGGCCGGGCACAAAGGGCAGCCGGAGGAAGTGGCCAAAAGGGGCGGCTCGGACGGTGCCGCAAGCTGGCAGGCGCGCCGGGCCGCGGCACGCTGGAAAAGGACAAGCCGCCGATCCTCGGCCTGATCCAGCGTGGCGGACAGGTCGTGGTGCATATGTTGGCCAACGTGCAGCAAAGGACGATCAAGCCGGTCATCACCGCCGCAGTCGCCCCGGGCACCCTCATCCACACAGACGAATACAGCATCTACGCGCGCCTGCCCGCCTGGAACTACGGGCACAAAACGGTCTGCCACGGGCGCGCCGAATACGCCCGCGACGAGGACGGGGACGGCTTCTGCGAGGTCCATGTCAACACGATTGAGGGTTTTTGGTCGCTGTTGCGCTCCTGGTTACGTCCGCACCGCGGCATCTCGCAAGACAAGCTGCCGCTCTATCTCGGCTTTGTCCAATTCGTGCACAACGCGCGTCGACGCGGCAAAGCCTTGCTCGGTGCGCTCGTTACCGCACTCGTCAGATGACCCAAGCCAACACCCCGGAACCCGACAAGAGCCACTCACAATAACGGGAGTTGATTGACTGCCTGTTTGGATCTGGAGGCTTGCGGCCTGGTCCCGCCCGCTGAGGCGGCCTTCTCGGCCCGCAGTTGCAGCAACTCGCCGATGACGCGGTCGACCGTCTTCCAGAGCGGCTCGTCGCCGATCCGCTCCGCCAAGAAGACCCTGTGGGCGGCCAGCGTGATGTTGAGGGTGCCGCGTGTCGTTTCCGGCCGAGGTGAACGCATCTGCACCAGTGCCTTCTCGACCTCTTCCAAGGCGACGCCGAGGGCGTTGGCGATCTGCTCGGGCTCGGCCCCTAATCGACGAAGGCGTCGCGCCTCGGCCACCTGCGTGGGCCGCAACGCAATCACGGGCCGTAGCCGCTCGGTGCGGCGCGACATGTCCCCAGCACCGGCGCCGGGTGGCTTGCCCTGGAATGTTGCCATCGATGGCTCCCCCTTGCTCGTGACGACCGATGAATTCGCAACGTTGGAGACGTCGCGTCGTCCAGGTTTGATGGGATTTCTTGTAACGGCATCACGACGCTCAGGCCGTGGCGTCACTCGATGAGGACCCCTGCCCCTGCCTGACCTGGATCGACGCCCAGGCTCTCTCCTGCTGGACGGCGATACTCTCCTCTCGCGTCAGCTCCAGCGCGGCTAGGAAGGTCCCCGCCACCGCGACCCGGCAGCGCAGCTCCCATTCCGGCGCGTCGGTCGGCACCTCCGGTAGAAAGGCCTCCAAGGCCACACCCTCCTCCCCGACTTCCGACAGCATCGCCCGGATCCGCGCGGCAGCATCGGCTACGCTCCAGAACGGCGGTCCAGGCACCTGGTAGAGCGCACCAGCCTCCACCGGTAACCGGATCGCGGCGAGACACGCCCGCAGCAGAGCGGTGACGTCCCCGGTCTGCCCTGCCCGCACGACCCCTGCCTCATCAGGCTGCCCGCGCGCGAATACGTCACGACCCAGCTGACCCCTGCCCTCCAGCCAATCCGCGGCGCGCTTGACCTCCGCCCGGCCCAGCAAGCGTTGTCGCAGCCGCTCGGCCTCGGCGTGGGCGGCTTGCGCCGCGGCGGCGGCCGGCACCAGCAGGCGAGACCGCAGCAGGGTGAGGTCGGCGGCCATCACCAGCCAGTCACCCCAGCGGCCCAGCAGCGTGGGCCGCAGGGCGGGAATCGCCAACGCCGCCGTCAGCGCCTCGGCGAACGCCTCCACCAGGGCCACGATGGACAGGCGGGCCAGGTCGATCCGCCGGGTGCGGGCAAGGTCGAGCAGCCAGTCGAGCGGCCCCTCGAAGCCATCAATCGCCAGCACTGGCGGTGCGCCCGGACCCGGCTGCCGTCGCGGCGGCTCCTCCCAGCCTTCCAGCGCGAGGACACCCTGGCCGGAGATCGACGGCGCTGACCCGTCCATCAGCTGGCGTCGTAGTGCGGCTGCAGGTCGAAGCGCAGGGCCGGCCAGTCGGTCCGGAGGCGCCGGGAGGCCCGCCACGGCGTCCAATCCGCCGACCAGAAGCTCAGCTGCCACCTGTCCTCCCCCGCCAACAGCTCTGGGGCCGGCGACCTGGTGGGAGCCGTGTCCGGGGCCACGTGGCGCAGCGCCTGCGTGGTGCCCCAGTGCTGCCAGAGCCAGGCCAGGGCGTCCGGGTGATCGGGACCGAGCAGGAGGACGGCGGCCGGCACCGGCAGCAATGCGTGCAGGTCGAACGGGCAGGCCCGGCTGTGGCCGACCAGGGCCACGGCGACGGCGTGACGATGCTCCACCGCCTCGCGAAGCTGCCCCGCCAGCACGCGGGCGCCGACCAGGCTCAGCGCGCGATGCGCTGGGTCGACCAGCAGGTGGAACCAGTTCTCCTCAAGGCTGTCCAGATCGAGCCGCCACGGGATCGTCCCCGCCCCGGAAGCGGCCGCGCGGAACCTCGCCAAGGTAGCCGTCGGTCCCGTCACCACGAGGCGGTGCAACAGCCAATCGGTGTGCGGCAGCCGCAGCGGGGCTCCTGCGGCAACGGCCGAGATGGCCGCCGGGCCGGTCTCCCGGCTTCGTCGTTGCAGCGGCAAAGCAACGTCCTCACCGAGCGCCCCTTCGCCGTGCTGTAAAGGCACCACCGCCTGACCCGGATCCGCGCCGAAGGCGGCCGCAGGCCGGTCGCGCAAGAAGGCTTCGAGCGCGTCGGCCGCACGCTCCGCATTGCTCGCCGCCGAGCGGGCCATCAGCGAGCCCGCCTGTTGGCGGATGTCCGGCGCGGTGCGTCGTTGCGGCGGGTCAGGATGCGGTACCAGGCGTCGGGCCCGAGCCGTCCGTGTTCGACGTTGCCCCAGCGGTCCACTTTGCGGAACACCGGCCCGAACGCCGTTTCCGAACTGCGCAGCCACTCTTCCAACGCCCGCACCGGACAGGAAGCCGCGGTGGTGGCGCGGGTCAACGTGACGGTCCGGCTTGGCAACGGCGCGTCGGTGCGGGTGCGCAGCTGCAGCTCGACCCCGGCCGGCGTGAAGCGGACATGCTCGGCGTCGAGGGCCAGCACGAACAGCCGGGCGACGCCGGCGGGCTCCGCCGCTTCGCCGCCTGGATCCATAAGCACGTTCGCCTGCTTTCCTCGACGAGGCGGGCGCAGTGTGGCCGCGGCCAGGAGAAGCAGCGCGCGGTCGCGCAGGCCGGAAAGATCGCGCGGGCACCTGGCTGCCATCCGCACGAGTCCGGCGGCGGTAGGCGGAGATGACGACCGGGTGCTCTTCGGCTTTGCCGCGGTCCGCAGGGCCTTGTGGGTGGGCGGGCTCAGCAAAGGAGTGGGTAACCCGGCTTGCCGATGCATGGTGCTGATCGCCGACCGGCGGCGGCCGAGGGCGCCACGGCTGAGCCCGGGGGCACACTCGATCAGGTAGGCGGCGAGCGTCTCCGAACTGGCGGGCAGCGACGGGCGGCCCTGCTGCTGGCACCACGCGACGAAGCGCGCCCAGTCGCCGGCATAGAGCTTGAGGGTCGCCGGGGTCGGATCGACGACCGGATCGCCGACCGTCCGAGCTGTTCCATCGACCGCCGACCGGCGTGACGCGCTGGCCGTACCTGGCTCAGCGCCCGCGGCCAATTCAGCGACATCGGCGGGCTGTTGTTCGTCAAAGGGCGACATCACGGCTCCACCCTGCCGGCCGATGTCGAATAAGGCAAGCCAACTAACACGACGTAACGCGGGTGGGCAATCGACGTATGTCTCATAAGTGGTCTTGTGGGACATAGATGCCTCGCGCTATCCAAGACGCTTAGCGCTACTGGAGCCGGCCTTGGACACGCCTGAAACGCCCAGTAAGACCCTGGATGCCCCTGACCGTGCAAAGGACCACGGCACGGTGCTGCCGTCACCCTCGTCCGAGCCGCCGCCCGATGACGCGCGCCTGCTTGCAGAGACGCGCGCGCCCATCGGCGCATCGCCACTGGCCGTTCGCCTTTGGTTCGACGCGACCGCCGAGGCCCTCAAGCCTGACCCGGACGGTAGCCTGGCATCCGCAAAGGAATCCGCGCGCGCCTATCGCAGCCGCGCCAAGGCCGACAACACCCGCAGCGCCTACCGCTCCGCCGTGCGCGCCTGGTGCGCTTGGTGCGCCACCCATGACCTCATCCCCCTGCCGGCCTCGCCGCTCGACGTGGCGGCCTTTCTGGCCCAGGAGCGCGACCGCGGCCTCGCCGCCAACACCCTCGACTTGCGCCGTGCCGCCATCCGTTTCCTGCACCGGGCCGCCGACTGCCCCTCGCCGACCGAAGACGCCCACGTCGCCGAAACCCTGGCCGGCATCCGCCGCGACGCGCCCAACCCCATCAAGAAGCGCGCGGCGACCTTGACCGTACTCCGCGAACTCCTGGCGCCCATTCCGGTCGACGCAAGCGCGCCCGGCGGCCTGGCCGGCCTGCGCGACCGGGCGCTGCTGCTGGTGGGGTTCGCCGGCGCCCTGCGCCGCTCCGAGCTTGCCGGTATCCGCATGGCCGACCTCGAGCGCACCGACCGCGGCTTCGGGCTCACGTTGCCCCGCAGCAAGGGATCCCAGGCCGCCGCGGTGACCGTCCCCCTGCCCTACGGCAAGACCGAGCTGTGCCCAGTGCGCGCGCTCTCGGCTTGGCTCGCGGCCGCCAGCATCGCGGAGGGGGCGGTGTTCCGGCGGCTGTGGC
>CAXTNN010000131.1:0-2148 GCA_964245545.1 uncultured Acetobacteraceae bacterium
GCGCGGCAGGGTGGCGGCGGTGGCCTGGCGCTCGGCGGCCTGGCGCTCGGCAGCGCCCAGGGCGGCGGCGGCCAGGTTCGCCTTCGCCACTGCGGCGGGCAGTTGGTCGGCGAGTTCCGGCGGCAGCCTCGGCGCGTCGGCATGAACCGTCAGCCACTCCTGTGCCACGGCCAAGTCCGCCAGCGCCCCGCGCGTGCGATCGATGCGGGCCAGTCTGCGCGCGGTCTCGCTGGCCTGGGCGTGGGTGGCGCGGGCGCCCGCCAGCTCCGCCCGATGCGCCTCCACCATCGCCAGCTCGGCCTGCCGCTGCTTGGGCTGCCGCACCGCGTCCCGCAGCGTACTCCGGGCGTCCAGCAACGCGCGGTTGGCCCGGTGCAGCGGCCGCGAGGTCTTGCCCGCCTCCCAAATCGCGCTCCGCCGTTCCGCCAGCCGCAGCCGCAGCGACTTGGCGAAGGTGAGCTCCCCCGTGCCCGCCAGCAAAGCCAGGCCAAGCGTGTCGCCGCCGGACGCCAGTTCCCGCCCGCCGGCCCGCAGCCGGGCGGTGTCGAGCGCGAACAAGTTCTCCAGTTGCTTGGGGGAGACCCGGTCCAGCGCCCCCAGGAGCTGGACCGTGGCGCCGGAGCTGCCGCCATGCAGCTTGCGACCCTCCTTCTGGCGGGTGCCGAATTGGACGCCCTCGCCGTCATCCAGCACGGCATCAGCGGTGAGTTCGGGCCGCTCGCCGGCAAAGCGTGGAAACAGGAAGGGCGTCTTGACGTCGATCCCGAACAGCAGGCCGTGGAACGCCTGGCGCAGCACCGACTTGCCGGCCCCGTTCGGCGCCTCGATAAGGTTGATCACGCCCGGCGCCGGGTCGAGCGGCAGGTCGAGCGCGGCGAAGTTGCCGTAATGGTCCAGCTTCAGCCGGCGCAGCCGCAAGGGTCAGCTCCGCGCCAGCTCAGCCAGCAGGAGGGCGCGGGCCCGCTCGATCAGCTCCGCCGGCAGCGCCCCGGTGGCGACGGCGCGGGCGGGGTGGTCCGCATCCAGACCCTCGCCATAGCGCTTGACCATGTCGGCCATCGCGGCCTGCAGGTCGGCGGGCACGGAAACAGGGCGCTCCATCTCGGTCATCAGCGCCCCCACCGCACCGCCCTGCTGGCGCAGTGCGGCCATGTCCAGCGCCGGCCGGGTCTCGACCCGCACATCCTCCAGCCAAAGCTGGTCCCGGCCCGCCACCTCGGCGGCGGCGGCCCGGAACATCTGCCGCGTGGCCTCGGGGTCGGCGGCCAGGGCGGCATGGGCGGGGCAGGCGCCGGTGAGGGTCAGCCGCACGGCCAGCAGGCGGCCCTCCGCCTCCATCACCTCGGCGCTCAGCAGCGGTGCCAGCCCACGCTGCACCGCCTCAGCATCCTTGAAGCCGGTGCAATCCAACGTGCGCCGCGCCCAGCGCAGCACGTCCAACGGATGGTGCGCCGCCTGCGCCACGCGGCCGCCGGACACGTGCACCAGGGTGGCGCCCTTGCTGCCCTCCTCGCGCACATGGCGGCCCTGCAGGTTGCCCGGGAACACGATCCAAGGCGCGGTCGCCACCACCCGGCGGGTGTGCACATGGCCCAGCGCCCAATAGTCGTACTCCTTGGCCGCCAAATCCTCCGGCGTGCAGGGCGCGTAGGGTTCGTGCTCGGTCGAGCCGCAGGCGGTGTGCAGCAGGCCGATGTTAAAATGGCCGTCCAGCGCCGGCGGGTAGGCCAGCGCCAGGTTCTCCATTACCGCGCGGGTGGCAAAGCTCTGGCCGTGGATCGCCACCGGCAGCCCTGGCACAATCCGCGTCGCCGGCTTGCGGGGCGGCAGCAACTCCCCCGGGAACGGCAGTTGCTTGGTCAGCACTTGCTCGGCGTCATGGTTGCCGCTGATGGCATAAACGGCGATGCCCGCCCGCTTGAGCTGCGCAAGCTGCTCGACCAGGTATTGGCCGGTCCGCCAATCCTTCCAGTCGCCATCATACAGGTCGCCGGCGAGCAGCACGAACTGGACCTGCTCCCGCAATGCAAGCTGCACCAAGTTGGCCAAAGCCTGGCGCGAGGCGCCGCGGATGCGGTCGGCGGGCGCGTCGGCATCCAACCCGCGCAGGGGCGAGTCCAAATGCAGGTCTGCCGCATGGAGGAAGGA
>CAXTNN010000131.1:2158-9521 GCA_964245545.1 uncultured Acetobacteraceae bacterium
GAACTCCACGGTGCGCTCCAGCCGCGCCTCACTCGCTCCGCGGCAATTCCTGCTCCACCAGGGTGGCCCACAGGGAGGCGCCGATCGGCAGCACGTCGTCGTTGAAGTCGTAGGTGACGGTGTGGACCGGCTGGGCGCCCTTCTCCCCCTCCGCCTGGCCGATGCGCACGAAGCAGCCGGGTACTTTCTGCGCCATGTAGGCGAAATCCTCCCCGCCCATGCCGGGCAGGCGCTGGCGGATCACGCGGGCCTCGCCCAACACCTTGGACCCCGCCGCGGCCGCGCGCTCCACCGCCGCCGGGTCGTTCACCACCGAGGGGTAGCCGCGGTTGAAGGTGAACTCCGCCTCCGCGCCGTGGGCCTTGGCGGTGGACATCACCAGCTCGCGCATGGTGCGCTCCATCATCTCGCGCGTCTCGGCCTTCAGCGTGCGCACCGTGCCGGTGAGCTCGGCCACGTCCGGGATGACGTTGCTTGCGGTTCCGGCGTGGAACATGCAGGTGGAGAGCACCGCGCTGTCCAGCGGATCGACCCGGCGTGCCACCAGTGTTTGCAAGCCAAGCACCAGTTGGGCGCCGATCACCACCGGATCGATCGCGCGATGCGGGCGCGCCGCATGGCCGCCGCGGCCCTTGATGCGGATCAGGAAATCATCGGTGTTGGCGCAGACCGCGCCGGGCACCGCCGTCATTTGCCCGAGCGGGATGGTGCTGTCGTTGTGCGCGCCAAACACCATGTCGCACGGGAAATGGTCAAACAGCCCCTCCTTCACCATCACCTCGCCGCCGCCGCCCGCCTCCTCGGCCGGCTGGAAGATGAAGTGCACGGTGCCGTCGAAATTGCGCGTCTCGGCCAGGTAGCGGGCAGCGCCGAGCAGCATGGTGGTGTGCCCGTCATGCCCGCAAGCGTGCATCACGCCCTCGTTTTGCGAGCGGTGCCCGAACGTGTTCGCTTCTGGCATGGGCAGCGCGTCCATATCGGCGCGGATGCCGATCGTGCGCGCCGAATTGCCGTTGCGCAGCGTGCCGACCACGCCCGTGCCGGCGATCCCGCGCGTGACCTCGATGCCCCAGGCCGCCAGCTTCTCCGCCACCACATCGCTGGTGCGGTGCTCGTGGAAGGCGAGTTCGGGATGGGCGTGCAGATCCCGCCGCCACTCGGTCAGGTCGTCGGCAAAGGCGGCGATTCGGTTGTGCACTGGCACGGGCATGTCCTCAAACTGGGAATCCAACCCGCTGACCCTAAGCCCGCGCCGGGCGCGCGACAATCTTTTGCCGGGTTTGCTGGACAAGGCACCACGGGACGGCTAGCGCAACCGGCCAATAACGAAGGGGTTGCCGGCGATGTTCCGTTTGGATGGCAAGACGGCCCTGGTCACGGGCGCTTCTGGCGCAATCGGCGCGGCCATCGCGCGGGCGTTGCACGGCCAGGGTGCCAAGGTCGTGCTGTCCGGGACGCGGGTGGATGCCCTGTCCACGGTGGCCGCCGAGTTGGGCGAGGGCGCCCATGTTTGCCCCGCCGACCTGCACGACCCGGCGGCGCCAGACGCGCTGGTCGCCGCG
This sequence comes from uncultured Acetobacteraceae bacterium, assembly GCA_964245545.1. Classification (GTDB taxonomy): domain Bacteria; phylum Pseudomonadota; class Alphaproteobacteria; order Acetobacterales; family Acetobacteraceae; genus LMUY01. The sequence continues at coordinate 3,721 of CAXTNN010000131.1, forward strand.
GCTGAGACCGCCGGCGGCCCGTTGGACATCCTGGTCAACAATGCCGGGCTCACCCGCGACATGCTGGCGCTGCGGATGAAGGATGACGCCTGGCAGGAGGTGCTGGACGTGGATCTCACCGCGCCGTTCCGCCTGGCCCGCGCTGCGATGAAGGGGATGCTGCGCCGCCGGTTTGGCCGGGTCATCAGCATATCGAGCGTGGTCGGCACCTCGGGCAACCCGGGACAGGCGAATTATGCCGCCGCCAAGGCTGGCCTTGCGGGCATGACCAAGGCGATGGCGCAGGAAGTCGGCGCCCGGGGCATCACGGTCAACCTCGTGGCGCCTGGCTATGTTGACAGCGCCATGACCGAGTCGCTGCCCGAAGCGGTGAAGGCGCGGATGCTGCAGATGATCCCAACGGGCCGGATGGGCGCTCCCGCCGATGTTGCGCATGCGGTGGTTTACTTGGCGTCCGAGGAGGCCGCGTGGGTGACAGGGGCGACGCTCCATGTCAACGGCGGCATGTTGATGGTGTAGGCGGGGCGGACCACGCTCACCAGCGCCGTCGCCACCCGTTCGGCAACCCCGGCCCAATCACCGGGCTGGTCCTGCCGGAACAGGCGCATACCAGCATACCAGGGTGAGTCGTCCCGCACCGTCATCCACCGCCAATCCGGCGCGAACGGCAGCATCACCCAGGCCGGTATGCCCAGCGCGCCGGCGAGGTGGGCGATGGCGGTGTCCACGGTGATCACCACGTCCAGCCCGCTGATGGCAGCCGCCGTCTCGCTCCAATCGGTCAACCGGCCGGACCGGTCGGTGAGGCCGAACAGCTTGGCGACATCCCGCGCGCGCGGCCCCACCTGCAGCGTGACAATGCTGCGCCCGCCCGCGGCAATGATCGGCGCGAGCGTCGCGGCAGGCATTGAGCGCCGCCTGTCATTGCTGTGGAGCGGACTGCCGGCCCAGGCAAGCCCAATGCGCAGACCCTCCGGCAGGTGGCGATCCCACGCCAAGGCGCGCGCCGGGTCCGGCTTCAGGAAGCCGGCAGGATAGGGGATCGTCTCCAAAGTGGTGCCAAACAGCCGCGGCAAGCTCAACTGGTCGACCCAAACGTCATAGTCCGACCGGCCGCCATGGGGGAACGCGGCAATCACCCCCGGCATGCTGGCCGCCAGTGGTGCGAGCGACGGGGGGCATTCCATAATCACTTGCCGCGCCCGCTTTGCCAGTAGCGGCAAGTAGCGCATGAATTGGATGGTGTCTCCCGCGCCTTGTTCGGCCAGCACCAGAATGGTTTTGCCGGTCAGCGGGTCGCCTTGCCACTCGGGCCCGGGCAGAGCCGAGAAGCTGCTGGCAAACCGCCGCTTGCGCCACTCGAACTCCTGCCAGCCATTGGTGAAGTCGCCGGCGAGCAGCAATGTGACGGCATGGTTCCAACGCGCCGCGGTGAAATCGGGATCAATTTCAATGGCCTGCTGACTGGCGGCAAGCGCTTCTTCCAGCCGGCCTTGGCTGGTCAGGAGATGAGCCAGGCTGGCATGCGCTTCCACCATTTGCGGCGCGAGTGCGATGGCTTGGCGCAGGTGTCTCTGGGCCAAATCTGTCTGGTCCAACTCGGCATAGGCATTGCCGAGGTTGAGCTCGGCCTCCGCGTCCGCCGGGTCAGCGGCAAGGGCGAGCTGGAAAGCAGTGACGGCCTCGGTTGGCCGCTTGAGCATGGTGAAGGCGCTGCCGCGGAGCGAATGCACCGGCGCCAGCTTCGCCTCACTGGCCATTGGCTCGAGCGTCTGCAACGCGTCCTCGGCGCGGGTGGTGGCTAGCAGGGCGCGGGCCAAGGACAGCCGGCAGTCGCGGTGTTCAGGGCGGAGCGCCAAGGCGCGGGCCAGCAGTGCCGCCGCCTCTGCCGAGCGCCCGCCAACCAGCGCGCATTGGCCCAATAGGTAAAGCGCATGCGCATTATCCGGCTCCTCCGCCAGGACAGCGTGCAACGCGGACTCCGCCTCCTCCTGGCGCCCGGCGCGGGCATGCGAAATGGCGAGCAATAGTGCTTCAATCTGGTCCGACATGCGGGAATGATGCGCTGAGAGGCTTAATAGGTCGCAAACACTCGCGGTGCCGGCGCACTATTTTGTTCCTCCCCCGCAAGCCTCCTTTAACCTTTTGCCCGCATCATGAGGGCAGTCATACGGAGCATGAGGTGGCGTGGTGAAGGGCGCGTCGTGGCTCTCATGGTTTGAGCGAGTGTGGCGCAAGCAATGGCGGTTTGCGGACCAGCCTCGCTGCATGCAGGCGCGGGAGTCACTGGCCCGATGGTTTGCCGTGCTGGCCTGTGCCGCGGTGTTCGCCGCCACGGTCTGGCAAGTTCAAGGCAGCCGCAGCTTCGCTTTGTCGCAGGCGCGTGTCCAGGGCGCCAACCTGGCCCAGGCAATTGCCGAGCAGTCGGCCGGTGCGTTCTCCACTGTGGAGGTCGTGCTCGGCGTTCTGGCGGAGCATCTGCACGCGGATGGAGTCCCCCAAGCTCTTTTTGATCGGGAGGAGCGCGCCACGGTCGAGCGTGCGGCCGCAGGGTTAAGCATCCGAGTCGTCGCGGCCTATTCCGCGGAAGGCGACTTGCTGGCGGCAACTCCACCCGTGACGCCTGGTTTGCCCGCGCAACTCGATGAGCACACGCTGTCGTACCATCGGACCCACACCGGCGAGGCCCTTCTAATCGGCTTTCCCCAGGCAGAACGCGGAGCGAACCGCCGTGTCATCCTGATCTCACGGCGAGTCGGGACCGCGGGCGGCGATTTCGGCGGCGTGGTCGTCGCTCTGGTGGATACGGCTGCGCTGGAGGCGTTCTATGGCGGGCTGCGCCTCGGACCCCATGCGGCAATCGGGCTGCTGCACCAGGACGGGAGCCTCCTCGCCCGCACCGCCAATCCAGCCAGCGATGCTGCAAAGGCCGCAGTTTTGCAGGCGTATGAGAACCATGGCCTTGCCGGCAGTTACGACGTTGTCTCGCCGGTGGATGGTGGAGTGCAACTTGCCAGCTTGAGGGCGGTGAAAGGCTATCCGCTGACGGCCTTCGTCGCCCTTTCCCAAGCGGACGTGCTGGCGACCTGGAGGTCGGACGCGCTGTGTTCCGCCCTTGTCGCCAGCCTGCTGTCCTGTGGCATTGGGATGTTCGGCTGGCTGCTCGCCGCCCAGATCAGGCGGGCGGAGGAGTGCCTGCGGGCCGCGAATGCCGAGTTGCAGCAGACTGCGATGCAGGATCCGTTGACCGGCATCGGCAACCGCCGGCTGTTTGATTCGGTTCTCCTGAAGGAGCAACGCCGGGCCGCACGGACGGAGCAACCGGTCGCGCTGCTCATGATCGATGTGGACCACTTCAAGGCTTACAACGACACTTATGGCCATCCGGCCGGCGATCTGTGCCTGCAAACGGTCGCCAATACCATTGCCCGCCTGGCGCAACGGCCGGCTGACCTGGCGGCGCGATTTGGCGGGGAAGAGTTTGCAGTGCTGCTGCCGGAAACAGACGCACAGGGCGCCGCTGCCCTGGCTGAGCGGACACGGGAGGCCGTTCGGCAGCTCCACCTTCCTCACTGCCATGGTGTGGACGGAGTTGTGACCGTGAGCATCGGAGTGGCCGTTGTCTGGCCACAGCGGGCCGAGAGCGCCACCGGTGACATTGTCGCGCAGGCCGATGCGGCGCTCTATGCGGCCAAAGCGCAGGGCCGGAACCGCGCCTGTGCGTCGTCGCTAAGCACCGCGCTGATGTCGCAGAGCGGGATAACGGCGTGGCTCAGCAGCGGCTCGCTGCAGCGTTCAAACGCCAGAAGCTGATCCGTCCGGCACCATGGTCCCGCTCCGCAAGCAAGTCGCCGAGTTGCGGCTGTTCCAAACGGCTCGACTCGGCAACCAGCAGCGCGTCGGCGGCGAGCCAGCCCGCCGCTGCCAGCGCAGCCGTGGCGCGTGGCAGCAGGCCGGCCTCATAGGGAGGATCCAGAAACACCAGACTACAGGGGGCGCCCGGCGGGGGGCGGAGTGCATCGGCCGCAACCACACGCGCCTGGGCGCCGGCGCAGGCCGCGAGATTGAAACGCAGCGCCTCCAGGGCCGCGCGATCCCGCTCCATGAAGGTGGCATGGGCCGCCCCGCGGGAAAGGGCTTCCAGGCCGAGCGCTCCGGTTCCGGCAAACGCATCCAAAACGGCGACGCCGTCGAGCCGACCGCCCCAGGGCGCATGGAGGAGGATGTCGAACAATGCCTGCCGGAGCCGTTCGGCGGTCGGCCTGGTCGTGGTTCCCACGGGGGCGCGCAACCGTTTGCCGCGCCAACTGCCGCCGACAATCCTCAGCGTGCGGCCACGCGGCGTGCATGGTCCGGGGAGGCCGGATTGGGGGTGTCCGGAAGCTGTTCGCGCATGATTTTGCCGCGGATTTCGTACACCTAGCCGCGGCCGAGATTGCCCAACTGAAAAGGTCCATAGGCAACCCGGATCAGCCGCGTCACTTGGAGGCCGAGATAGGCCATCACCCGGCGAACCTCGCGGTTGCGGCCCTCGCGCAAGCTGATGCTGAGCCATGTGTTGCTCAGCGCGCGGGAGTCCACGGCGGCATCGATCGGCCCATACTGCACGCCTTCGACTTTCACGCCATCAGCCAGGCCGGCCAAGGCACGGTCCAGCACCACCCCGTGCACGCGCACACGGTAGCGGCGAGTCCAGCCGTTGCTGGGCAATTCCAATTGCCGGGCCAAGGTGCCGTCATTGGTCAGCAGCAACAAACCCTCGCTGTTCAGGTCCAGTCGGCCGACGCTGACCACGCGGGGCAGGTGGGTCGGCAGCTTCTCGAACACGGTCGGGCGGCCCGACGGGTCACGGTGAGTGGTCACCAGCCCTTCCGGCTTGTGATAGCGCCACAGCCGGGCGCGCTCCGGCGTGTCCACCACCCGGCCATTGACCTGCACGATGTCGCCCGGCGCCACAAAGGTCGCGGGGTGCTCGACTCGGGCGCCATTCAGCGCCACCCGCCCTTCGGCCAGAAGCTTCTCCGCGTCGCGCCGGCTCGCCACTCCCGCCCGGGCGAGCCATTTGGCGATGCGTTCGCCTCGCTCGCCGTCGCCCTCGCTCATGCTGCAGCGTCGACCAGCGCCCGGAACACCAGCGCGTCTCCGGGGTCGATCAGGAACTCTGGGTGCCATTGCAGGCCGAGGCAAAACCGGTAGCGCTGGTCCTCGATGCCCTCGATGATACCGTCAGGCGCCACCGCGTTCACGCGGGCGGCCGGGCCCGCCGCCGCCACCGCCTGATGATGGGCCGAGTTCACCTGCATGGTCAGGCTGCCGACGATGCGGTGCAGCAATGTGCCCGGCGTGATCGCGATGCTGTGGCCCGGCTCGTTGCGCGGGTTCGGTTGCTCATGGGCGAGCGCACCCGGCCGCGCGTCGGGAATGTGCTGGATGAGCGTGCCGCCGAGCGCCACCGCCAGGAGCTGCTGCCCGCCGCAAATGCCGAGCACCGGGCGGCCGCGGGCCAGCGCGCCCTGCACCAGGGAGAGTTCGGCCGCCGTCCGCCCCGCCTTTAGGGTGACGCTGGGGTGGGTTTCGGCCGCGCCGTAGAGCGCCGGGTCGATGTCAAACGCGCCGCCGGTGACCACCAGGCCGTCCAGCCGGTCCAGCCAGTCGGCGGTCAGCGCCGGGTCGTGCGGGAGGGCGACGGGGAGGCCGCCGGCGCCGGCGATTGCAGCCATGTAGTTGGCGCGCAACGCATACCAGGGAAAGCGCGACCAGCCGCCCGCCGGTTCGGCATCCAAGGTCACGCCGATGAGGGG
>CAXTNN010000132.1:0-9472 GCA_964245545.1 uncultured Acetobacteraceae bacterium
AACAACCACGCTGCCAAGCCATCAATGCCTCCAGACAATGCCGCAGACCTGTGAACCACATTCACATCCCGCGCCGGAAGCCCGATTCCAAACAGCGTGAAACCGCTCTAGGCTCCAGACCCGTAAACTTCTTTGAGCGGCGCGCTATGGTGTGAACCACGATCTCCATTTGGTGGAGATCGTGCATGGCGGATGTGTTCTGGCTTAGCAAGGAGCAGTTCGAGCGGTTGCGTCCATTGCTGGCAAACAAGTCACCTGGCGTGCCTAGGGTGGATGATCGGCGCGTGATTTCCAGGATTGTGCACGTGCTGATGAGCGGTGGCCGCTGGGTCGACGCGCCGGCGGTCTACGGCCCGAAGAAGACGCTCTACAATCGCTGGGTCTGTTGGGCTCGTCAGGGCGTTTGGCGACGGGCCTTCGAGACGTTGGCGGTTTCTGGCGGGTCCGCGGCGGAAATCATGCTGGACTCCACGCACGCCAAGGCACACCGCTGTGCCGCCGGCGGCCAAGGGGGGCTCTCGCCCAGGCCATAGGCCGGTCGCGCGGCGGCCGCACCACCAAGGTGCACGCGTTAGTCGATGAGCAAGGCCGTCCAGTGGCGCTAGTCAGCCAGGCGCCGCCATCGCGCACCCTGGCAGCCGATAGCGCCTACGACAGCGACGGGCTGCGGCAATTCCTGCTGGCGCGCGGCACCCTGCCGGTGATCCCCAACAACCCGACACGCAAGAGACACCATCCGTTCGATCGCCAGGCTTACAAACGTCGAAACCTGATCGAACGCACTTTCTGCCGCCTCAAAGACTTTCGACGCGTCGCCACACGCTAGGACAAGCTCGCCATCACCTACGATGCCGCCGTCTGCCTCGCCGCAGCCGTCATCTGGTAGTTGTGAGTTTGGAGCCTAGTGTCTTGAACCAGAAGTTCGTACCACTGACACAGGTTCGGTGTTGCGCAGGCAAAAGCGCTGTATGCTGGCGAGGATGTCGTCGGCGGTCTTGGTCCAGCGGAACGGCTGTGGTTCGGCGTTGTGGGCGTTGATGTAGGCTTTGACGGCGTCCTGGAGCTGGCTGACGCTGCGGTGCACGCCCCGTCGGAGTTGGCGCTGGGTGAGCAGGGCGAAGAAGCGCTCGACTTGGTTCAGCCACGATGCGCTGGTGGGCGTGAAGTGCACATGCCAGCACGCCCGCTTGAGCAGCCAGGCCTCCACGGCTGGAGTCTTGTGCGTGTCGTAGTTGTCCATCACCAGGTGCACTTCGAGGCCGGCGGGTACGTTGGCCTCCACCTCGTCGAGAAAGCGCCGGAACTCGGCCGCACGGTGCCGAGCGAAGCACTTCCCGATCACCCGGCCAGTGGCGATGTCGAGGGCGGCGAACAGTGCCGTGGTGCCGTGCCGCTTGTAATCGTGGCTGCGCCGCTCGACCTGGCCGGGGTGCATCGGCAGCAGCGGCTGGGTGCGGTCGAGCACCTGGATTTGGCTCTTCTCGTCCACACACAAGACCAGGGCCCGCTCGGGCGGCGCCATGTAGAGGCCCACCACGTCGCGCACCTTGGCGACGAAGTCCGGGTCGGTCGACAGCTTGAAGGTTTCCGACCGGTGCGGCTGCAGGCCGAACGGCCGCCAGATGTGCTGCACCGTGGAGGTCGACAGGCCTCTGGTCCTGGCCATGCCGCGTGAACTCCAATGCCTCCCGTCCGCGGGCAGGCTTTCCAGAGTGCGCACAATCACCGCCTCGATGCGTGCGTCGTCCGCCGTGCGTGGCGCCGCCGAATGGGGTTCATCGCGCAAGCCGTCCAGCCGGTGCTCAGCGCAGCGCCGTCGCCACTTGCTGACCGTCGCCACATCTAGAGCAACCGAGCTTCGACATCCTTGTTCTGAGCCCCGTACGCACATGCCAGAACGACCCGTGCCCGCAGCGCCAGCGCTTAGGCTGTCAGCGCAACCGCCACACGACCCATGCCAGCCTCCTGAACCAGGCGGAAAGCCTCCCATGCCACGTCGAGCCGGTACAATGACGAACTTCAGAATCGGGACACTAGGAGGAGCGAAGAGGTATAAAAGCTTAGAAGTTTTTCGAGGCGCAGAAGGCGTTTATTTCGAAAGCAAGAGACTGACGGGTTCTCTGTAGCGGACATCTGTCGCAAGGCCGGGATCAGCCAGGTGTCAACGGCGCTTTGATTTTCCAAAATTAGGGCGTTTGGAATTTCCACACTTCATGTAGTTTTGTTCTGACGGAAATGCTGGAATCTCCCACGGTGCTCGATGCCGTCAATGGAAGCACAAAGTCGCGCGCGGCAGGTCGTTTCATCCCGTGACCGCTCCTGTGCGCCGCGGCATCCTGAGGTCGTCGGGACGAACGGTGTCCCGAGTATTTCGCTCGCGCCTCCGGCGGCCGAACAAAGGGCAGAGTCAGGCGACGTCGATGCGTGGGGTCGGCGCCCGATCACGCGTCGAGGTGCTTCGATGATGGGCAGGCGCCAGCCCGTTTTGGCGCATGGCTTCGGGGAACAAATTGGCATGCTGTCAGAGGCAATAGTTCGCACCCTCAATGTGCACGACGACGGCGTGGTGCAGCAATCGGTCCAGCAGGGCCGTGGCGAGGGCGAGGTCGTCGAACACCTCGGCCATTTGAGAAGCCTTGGTTGCTGGTATCATGGCGCCGCGCTGGTAGCGTGCGTTGACCATCTGCAAAAGCAGGTTTCCCGCGGCGACCCCAGGGCCAGGTAGCCGATCTCGTCGATAATTAGCAGCTGGGCTCGGCAGAGATCGCGGATACGCTCGCGCAGGCGCTCTCAGCGGTCTGCTTCGGCCAGGCTGTCGATAATACCGGCAAGAGGCGAAAAGTAGACGCTACGTCCGGCGCGGATGACCTCGACACCGAGAGTGGACGCAAGATGCATCTAGCTGGTGCCGGACTGCCGATGAAGCGCACGACCTCGTGCGGTCGGTGAAATCGAACGCGGCAGCGCCATAATGCGATAGCGGTCAGGCGAGGGCTAGAACGACAAGTCGAAGCCGGTCAGCGTTTGATTGTGTCGAGCCGGCCATGTACAGGGCGGCCTTGATGCGGCGTCCTTTGCGGGCGGTGATCTCTTCGGCGAGCAGCGTGTCGGTCGCCTCGATCGGGCTGATGTGCCCGCGCTCGATCTGCTAGACGATGCCGTCCAGGGTTTCCAGCTCGCGCGGCATACGCAGGCTGACAAGGCTATGGCGGATGCGCTCGATCGGCGTATTGGACAGCGCCGCCGGCCTCACGCCGGGGCTCCCTCAGCGGCGAGCCGTCGGCTGTCGCGTCGTAGAGGGGCAACGGCTTGAGGGCGACGACGTCGCCGGATCGGACGGGGTCGGCCCGTGCCGGGGGTGTTGCTGTTGGCGGGCGGGGGTGTGTTGCAACGGCCTGCGATGATGCGGCGCTGACCGGTGCCGTCCATTACGGGATGAGTGGCGACGACGCGGTTCTCCTCGACAAGGCGGACCTCGTTGGTGGTTGTGTGCACCTCGACGACGCGACGCCTGTCGTGTCAGGCACGCTGTAAAGATTGCCGCCAACCGACGCCAGGCCGTCGCAGGTGGTGCGGCGCTCGAGGCGCAGCACGGCTTGGAACGACCCAGCGGGAAGCGGCTGCAAGCTTGGCCTCTCCTCGGGTGAAATGCTCATGGACGACCTGGTGCGTGGCGGCGTGAAAGCGGGCGTTGGCGACCTGATCAAGCCAATGCCGGAACTGATCATGGAAATCGTTGAGGTTGCGGAAGCTGCGGCCGAGAAAGAAGTCCTCGCGAATGTAGCGGAACGGACGCTCGCCCTTGCCTTTGGTTTTGGCCAGGTAAGCCTGGCAGGCTTTGGGAAGGTAGCCGTAATGGCGGCGAACTCGATCAGGTTGCGGCTGTAGACGATCTGATCAGCATTGGGATCCTCGCGGTGAAAAACCATGCGCATGCGTGCGGTCGTAGAGGGTCTCGGCCGGGGAATCACCGAGCGCCTCGAATGCGGCAGTGTGGTAGCGGAGAAGGACCTGCAAATCATGACATGGAGCGAACCGGCCCCACAGCATGCGGCTGTGGCCGAGCACGATCGAGAATAGTCAGACGACTCGCTCCATGGTCCGCTCGTTAGTGAACACGGTGCGCAAATGGGCGAAGTCGACCTGGGCTTGCCGCCCTAGCAGCGTCTCGAACCCAGCCTCAAAGCTCACCAGCGTGGCGGCCGGATCTCGCGCAGGACCTTTTGACCGCGGCGGGTAGGCGCCCTGCACTGGATCTCTACTCCCTCGGCCGTCTGGGTGCAGCGGTGGTGGTCAGGCTTGTAGACGTTCTAATGATCCTGGATCTGCACCGACAAGGGTTGTGCGTGTGAGCGATCGCTCGTCGCCTCGGCATCGACCGTAGGACCGTTCGCAAATAGATCGAGCGTGGCCTTGAGCCGCCGATCTACCAGGCACGCCAACCCCGGCCGGCCAAGGTCAGCCGCTTTCAGAGCTATCTGCGCGATCGTGTCGCCGCGTTTCCCGATCTCACCGGCAGCCGGTTGCTGCGCAAGATCCGCGAGTTGGGCTACATCGGCGGCTATCAGTCTTCTGCGCCTTCGTAGGGCGCCACATACTCCGGCGACATCAGTCGGACCATGTGGCCCTACGAGGGGAACGTCTGGCCCAGGAAGTGCGCCCCGCAGCACGCTTCCATTGTGACCACGCACGCCGGCAGCCCGGTCACGAACTTGACCACCCCCTCGCGTGTAAGCCGCCGCCGCACGACTACAGCGCCCTTGGCGTCCAGCCCCGCCAAGCTGCAGGTGTTCTTGCCGAGATCAATGCCAAGTACTGCAATCGCCGTCTTGCCCATGGTCCTCTCCTTCGTTCACGGAGCAAGCCTGCTCCGGGATGTAAGGGGCGGGCCATCCCAAAAAGTCGCAGCACGCGGCCGAGCACGACCGTCCCGACCTTGTCGCCGCACGCTTGGTTTGGCGCGCTGGTCAGCCGCAGCTAAAGCCCGGGCGTCTGGTGTTCCTCGACTAGACCTGGGCGAGCACCAACATGGCCCGGCATTACGGCCGTAGCCCTCGCGGTCGGCCTTGCCGGGCGGCGGTCCCGCACGGGCATTGGAAAACCAGCACCTTCATTGCCGGGTTGCGGGCCGGCGGGATCGTTGCGCCGTTGGTCCTCGAGGGAGCCACGAATGCCGACATCTTCCGCCACTACATCGGCGAGATGCTTGCACCCACGCTGATGCCGGGCAAGGTGGTTATGATGGACAATCTGCCGGCCCACAAGGGCGCAGCCATCCGAGCGCTGATCCAGGCGTGCGGTGCGACGCTTCTATATCCGCCACCCTACAGCCCCGACCTAAACCCGATTGAGTTGATGTTCGCCAAGCTCAGACACCTGCTACGCAGCGCCACCTCCCGCTCCATCGACCGCCTCTGGATCGACCTCGGCGGCTGCCTCAAACACTTCTCACCAGCCGAATGCGCCCCTATCTGCGACACTGCGGCTATCGACATCCAGTGTGAAAAGACGCTAGCCAGCTAATGTCGAAGGCTAGCTTTTGGAGGATGACATAAAGTAGCAGCAACGTAGTTCGCCATTGATAGCGCGTGCTGGTCTGCCAAGCCGCTATCTAAAGCGTCAAGTAGCATCGAGAGATCAGAGGCCGTTGCAAGGATTTGACCAACCTCGTCCTGAACTCGTAACTCTGAATCATCGAATACGTGGAGCTTCGAAGTGCATGGTGCCCTCCACCCCTGAGGTTCCAGGGTCAACATGCGAGTTCCGTTCGCCGTTGAGCTGTCTAAACAGCTTAGTTCATTCCGGTAGCACCATGTCTGAAGGGTGAGCAAATCTGATGCATTCAACATGTTCCATCCCGCGTTTTGCTAAATTGCATGGTGCCTTGTGTCTCCGGAACAAAAGTTAACAAGTTAGTAACTTGTGCGTGAGTCATGTCCGTCAACAAGGGTCTGTTGAGAAGTTTCGCGAGTTGCTGACGGCAGTATAAGAAAGATAATGGCAGTGAAGCTTATGTCTGTTTCGTCGCTACGCATGGTGGTTTGAGATCGATCAGCAGCGACGCCTTGCGGTGCAGCGTTTGCGAGATAATGACCTTCAACCCGGGCTCGTTCAGCTATCTGATGATCCAATTGGCGTTGGACACCTTGTCGGCGATCAGCCCGCCAAACTGGATGCCTCTTGAGTGTCGGGCATTTATTCGGACGCATAATCTGAGGCTTCGAAGTAGTTTTGACACTTCTGGAGTGTGAACAGGTTGCAGATGCTGTCAAGCGTGGTGTTGAATGCATCGAAGATGCGTGCGGAGGCGGCGCGTAAGTGCGCCTTGAATTTGGAGAACGACAACTAGACCGGTTATAGTCGGACGAATATCGTGGCAAGAGGAGCATACGCGCGCCGCGGGCGCGGATAACGGGTTCGGCGTAAGCGCTTCTACGCATTAGTGGTTGTCGGGAATGACGACGTTGCCAGACTTCAATGTCGGGGCGAGTTGGGTCTCGACGTAGCAGTCGAAGGAAGCGCAATCCATGGCACCGGGTACGACCCAGGTGCTGCGAGCTCATCCTGGCGCAGTGCGGCAATGAGGGTTTGCGTGCCCCATTCGGCATGCGGCGCCTTCCCGCAGGCGCAGGCGCAGGCTTCGCCACGCACGCACGCCCGCGCAGGCGCGTCATCCTGATTGTCACTGAGGTCTCATCGAGAACCACCAGTCTGCCGCGGCGACGTCGCAGCAAGGGTAGTATTCAGCGGAGCCAGCGCCGTCGACGGCGGGCTACGTCGGCGCGCGCGGTCTGCGCCGCGGCGAGAGCTTCTTCATATATCCAACCGGCCTGGCACAGAATTCGCTGTTGCGAAATCGGCGTCGCGATGACCGCGTGCTCTCGCCGTAGCCGCGCAGCCAGTTCCGGCATGATGATGTGAGGCTTGGACTGCACCCAAGCGATCAACATTGCCTTGAACGCGCCGAGTTTACCGCTGCCGGGCGAGCGACTGCGGCGCCCGGAAGCGGCCGAGCCGGTTGCGGGTACCCGCGCCGTCAGCTTGACCGCGCAAATCGGACTGACGCCAAAGCCCTCGGCTGCCGCACGGCGAGACCACCCGGGGTGGTTTACCACAGCCAAGCGCGTCCGCGAGTCCGTCGCGATTATGTTCGCCATGGTCACACCTCCCGCTACGGTGAATTAGACCAACGCTCGCGTCGGCAAGCCCGACTCCTATTTCCATCCCGGCGCTCTAATCAGAGGCGCCACGTTGATAGTGTTGCTTCACTGGCCCGGCAATAGCACGAACCGCGCATGGTTTTGCGCCCTGTCATTGCCGGTGAACTTGCACGATTGTGGCGTTGACCATGGCGTACTCCATGTCGGGATCACCCGACACCGCGTCGAACATGCGCTTGAAAACATCCGCTTTATCCCAGTCGCGGACGGGCTTGAACACCATGTTCAAACGGGCAAATGAGGACGGCAGGTCACGCCAAGAGTTGCCCGTTCGCGCGATCATAACACCACCTTCACAAACAGCCGAGTATCCCTCCCCGTGCCCCGGATCGGAAGGCTTACTCAAGCCAAACGGCTGCATCTTCTGCTATCGCGCGGCCGTAAAGCCGAACCGATCCACGGCAAACTCCTTTCGGAGCTTGAACCACGGGCGCCGCTGCAAAGGAAATCGCCGGTTCTATAAATATCCTAAAGTCTGTTGAGATTATGGCGAGTTGATTATGGCCGCGCAGAGATCCACCATTGTGGCGGAGCGGTATCTATTTTGTTGCTTCGCCTGGTCACTCGCTTGAAGTTGTCAAGCATCGTCCTTTGACGCCTACTCCTCCACGTTCTTGCGCGGCTCGCAGATTTGCGCAGATCTTGGCCTCGGCCAGCTGCCATCAACGCTCCAAACGTAAGCTCCTTGTATTGGCCGCATCGGCGATTTACACATTAGCACAAAGCCATGCCGACAGAGCGACCGTGATATTGCTTCGGCTGCGATCTTGGCCGCTAGTTCGGGTCTTTATGGTTGCCCAGCGTGTAGCTGATGGCAACACCGCTTCGGAGCGGCGCTCGACTGGTAAGTTGGCGTTCGGCGTTGGTGCGTGGATGCTCGGATAGCCTGTCCTTGGCAGGCTGGGTAAGTTCCTATTATGCCGTTTAAGCACAACGCTGCCCGTCGCCACCGCATTCCCCGAGCCCGCTACCGGGTCACGAACTGGCCTGCCTACGAAGCTGGCCTGCGCCGGCGCGGCGACCTGACACTGTGGCTGGACGAGGACGCGCTGGCGGGCTGGGCGGCACCCAGGCGCACCACGCCCGGTGGTCAGCACCGCTACTCTGATCTCGCAGTCGAGCTGGTGCTGACCCTGCGCCTGGTGTTCCACCTGGGCCTGCGTCAGGCCGAAGCGTTCACCCGCAGCGTGCTGGCGCTGCTCGGGCTGGAGCTGCAGGTGCCGGACCATTCCACCCTGTCCCGCCGCGGCAGGGCCTTCGCCGGGCGGCAACCGCGCGTCCGGGCCAGCAGCGGCCCCATGCACCTCGTTCTAGACAGCACCGGTCTCGAGTTGTTTCGGCAAGGCGAGTTGTGTGCGGCCAAGCACGGCCAGGCCCGCCGGCGCTGGCTGAAGCTGTACGTGGGCGTGGACCCCATCACGGGCGAAATCGCCGCCCACGTGCTGACCGATGGCCAGGCCGACAACGCTGCGCAAGTGCCGGGCCTGCTGCGCCAGCCAGCGGGCGACATCACCAACCTGACCGCGGACGGCGCCTACGACGGTGATCCCATCTACAGGGCCGCCGCCGCGCGTCAGCCTGGCCGTCCTCCGGACGTGGTCATCCCACCCCGTTCCACGGCGATGCTGAGCACGGCCGACCCGGACAAGCAAAGCCCGCGCGACCGTCACATCCAGCTCATGGCCGAACACGGCCGCATGGCATGGCAGCGCATGACCGGGTACGGCAGGAGGAACGCCGCCGAAACCGCCGTAGGCAGGTACAAACACCTGATCGGCCCCAGGCTCCGCGCCCGTAGCACCCTTGCTCAGGCTGGCGAGGTCGCGCTTGCCGTCCAGGTGCTCAACCGCATGATCCGCGAAGCCAAGCCCGTCACCATACGCTGACGCTGATCGACACCGGGAAGGGCCGACCCCGCCGCAATCAGGTCCATGCACCACGGCCCTACAAGATGCCAAATACACTATTAATTAACTACTACTTACTACGTCTAGGTGTATGCCGCTGCCACCTCACAACTCGATGCTCAAACACCAATGCGCCGCCGAAGCTCGGGCTGCACGCGCGAGAGGAGTGCAGCTCAAAGATTGCCCTTACGGCATTGGCACGCCCGAACGAACCGCTTGGATGGACGGATGGATGTGGCCGCAAGGTCGGCCTGAACCTATTCTGCGAGCCGAGAGCCTCCATGGGTCCTAGCACTGCTGTGGCACTTTTCAATTTGTTGTTTGGAGTTTTTGGCGGCAATGCGG
>CAXTNN010000133.1:0-9394 GCA_964245545.1 uncultured Acetobacteraceae bacterium
GCTGTCCGCTGCCGACCAAAAATACGTTAAAAAACACGCAGCACGCGCCAAAATAAAAATACAAGCAGCTCAAGTCGCGCTGACCAAGGGCCACAGCAAGCGCGTCAAGGATTACGCCAACCAAATGGTGTCGGCGCACACCCAAACGACCCAGCAACTGAGCCAGATTGCGCAGCAGCACGGTGTCACGCCCACGGCGACGCTGAACACCGAGCAGCAGCATATGCTGGACGGGTTGCAGCACGCGTCCCCGCGCGTGTTTGACCGTGAGTATCTGCATGACAACGTGGTCGGCCACCGCTTGGCGATTCGGGTCTACCAAGACGAGATCTCAAACGGGCAGGACCCGGACCTGAAGCAGTATGCCACCACGACGCTGCCAATCATTCAACAGCACTATAAGCTGGCTGGCGGCCGCTAACGTCAGCAGGCTGGTCCCCGACCTGACGGCCCTCTCCCGGATATGGGGGAGGGTCGTTCGCGTATGGGGTATCGCGTGCCTCGCAGCGTCGGTCGCGTCGGCAGCTTATGCGCAGACTGGGCCGGCTCTGCCGGTGATGACGGCAATGCTGCAGCTTTATGGACGCTATGACCCGCCGGGGCATTGCTGGCTTGCCATTGGCCGGCGGGAAGGTGCTGCAGTGCAGGCCTGCCTGGCCATCATCCGCGAGGACAAAGTGGCGGTTCCGGACGGCAGCCGGACATACATGCTGCTGAGCGGAGCCGGACAGGATGGGCGCTTGACGGCGATGGTCGAGTTCGGCGGCACCCACGGCCTGCGCCTGGTCGCCCACACCCCAGCGCTGACCGATCAGGCGATCCCAGACCCCGGCCAAGTGACGCTGCAGAGACTTGGCGACACACAGTGGGGTTGGGTGGCGGACGTGCCGGGCCAAACGAGCGGGACATCGGACTACGTCATCTGGATGCCGCGGGCGAACCAGATCGTGCCAGTTTGCCGCGTTCCGCATACGCGCGACGCGGACGGGTATGCTGTAAGCGTGAGCTATAGCATCGACCAGTCCGACGCGGACGCGAGCTACTACCCGCTGCGTCTGCGGGTGCGAGGGACCAAAAACCGCCGCCCGCTCACTGCGCAGGCGACCGCGCGATTCGACTTAGCGCGCTACGCCTACCAGCTCTCTGGCGAGTTGCCGTGACCGGCCACTACCTCAGCGGCCGGTGAGGATGCGCTCTACCAACTGCTTCACGGAGGGGATGAACCCGTTGGAATAGAACGGGTCCAGAGCAAAGCGATACGCGTTGTGGCCGCTGAACATCAGGTTGTTGTCCATGGCCGCGGGGTCGCCTTGGTCCTGACGGACGGATTGCAGCGTCTTTTGGATGCAGAAGCTGCGCGGGTCGGCCTTCTTGCCGGTCGTATAGCCGATATCGTTCTGCGACCAATTGGAAAACCGGCATTGGCTGAGGCAGCCCATGCAATCCGTCTGATCCTGCAGGATTTCGGCCGCGCGCTCGGGAGTCACGAAAATCAGCGTGCCATCGGGCGTACGCAGCGCCTCGGTGAACCCGTCACGGACCCAGCGCTCGGCGCGGCCAAGGTCCATCGGGGTAAGGTACACGATGCGCTGGCGCGGCCCCACCCCAAAAGCCGCGGTGTGCTCGCCCACCGGCTCCATCGAGTAGGCAACCTGGTGCTCACTGCGCTCCCGAAGTTCTTGGATGTAGCCGTTGTTTACGGCGGAGGAGTAGAAGCCGGTTGGGCTGAACTTGTTGAGGAAGACGTCGCCTTCCTTCAAGGTCAACAGCTTCTGCTTCCACGAGTCCCCAATCGGGCTTTCCTGGGTGAGCAGGGGGCGCGTACCGAACTGGAAGGCGATCGGCCCCAACTCGGGGTTGTCGATCCAGTCCTCCCACTCTTCCAGCCACCAGACGCCGCCCGCCATGATGATGGGGGTGTCGCCAAGGCCGAAGCTGCGCATCAGCTTGCGTAGGGCGAGCACCCGGGGAAACGGGTCTTCCGGCTGCTCTGGGTCTTCGCCATTGCTGAGCCCGTTATGGCCGCCAGCCAGCCATGGATCCTCGTAAACGACGCCGCCAAGCAGGGCAGCGGCTTTGCTATAGGCGCGCTTCCAAAGCGCGTTGAAGGCGCGGGCCGACGAGACGATCGGATAATAGTGCACCCCGAAGCGCGCTGCGATGTCGCTGAGGCGGTAGGGCATGCCGGCCCCGCAGGTCAGCCCGTGGATCAGTCCGCGTGCCCCTTCCAGCACCCCGGTGATGACGCGCTCGGCACCACCCATCTCCCATAGGATGTTGGCGTGGATGCGCCCGGTGCCGCCGGCGATCTCGTGGGCTTGCTGCGCCTGCGCGATCCCGCCGCGGATGGCGAAATCGATCAGCTCCTCGTGGCGCTCGCGCCGGGTGCGACCGTGATAAATCTGCGGAATGGGCTGGCCGTCTGCGTCGTAGCTGTCGGCGTTGACGGCGCTGAACGTCCCCGCTCCGCCGCACTGCGCCCAATGGCCAGACGAAGCGCCCGTGCTGACCATCACACCTTTGCCGCCCTCGACAAGCGGCAACACATCGACTCCGCCCATGCGGATCGCATTGATCGCCTTCATCGGCGGTTTCCCCGGTTGAAACAAAATGCAATATGCGGTGCGCGCGGGTCAGACGCTAGGCCGTGAACGTGAACAACTCGTTGATAACCGCCAAACAAATGTATGTTCGGCAGTGACGGGCCGCCTCGATGCCCAGCCCTCTCCCGGCAGGAGAGGGCTATCAGCATCGGGGAGTCCGCGGAGTTAGGCTGCGTCGGCTTCACGCGGTGGCCGGCCGCTCTTGGCGCCCACTTGGTCGGTGATGTCGGCGCCGGTGGACTGGTCGACCACCCGCATCGACAGTTTGATCTTGCCACGGTCATCGAAGCCCAAAACCTTGACCTTCACGTTATCGCCCACGGCCACCACGTCGGTGGTCTTGCCAACCCGGCCTTGCGTCAGTTCGCTGATATGCACCAAGCCATCGCGCGAGCCGAGGAAGTTCACGAACGCGCCGAACTCCGCGGTTTTGACCACCTTGCCATTGTAGATCACGCCCACTTCCGGCTCGGCCACGATGCCGCGGATCTTGTCGATGGCCGCCTGGCTGGCCTCCTCGGTGGTGGCGGCAATCTTGATGGTGCCGTCATCCTCGATATCGATCTTGCAGCCGGTCTGCTCGACGATCTCGCGGATGACCTTGCCGCCGGTGCCGATCACCTCGCGGATCTTCTCTTTTGGCACGGTGATGGTGGTGATGCGCGGCGCCGTCGCCGCCACCGAGCCGCGGGCGCCCGAGAGCCCGCGGGCCATCTCGCCGAGGATGTGCACACGGCCGTCGCGCGCCTGCTCCAACGCCGTTTTCATGATGGCGAAGGTGATGGACGTGATCTTGATGTCCATCTGAAGGCTGGTGATGCCCTGCTCGGTGCCGGCCACCTTGAAGTCCATGTCGCCGAGATGGTCCTCATCGCCCAGGATGTCGGACAACACGGCGAAGCCCCGGTCCTCCTTGATCAAGCCCATGGCGATGCCGGCTACCGGCCGCGCCAACGGCACGCCCGCGTCCATCAGCGCCAGCGAGGTGCCGCAAACGGTCGCCATCGAGGAAGAGCCGTTGCTTTCGGTGATCTCGCTCACCACCCGGATCGTGTACGGAAACGCGGTCTTCTCGGGCAGCAGCGGATGGATGGCGCGCCAAGCCAGCTTGCCATGGCCAATCTCCCGGCGGCCCGGCGAGCCCATCCGGCCTGCCTCACCAACGGAGTAGGGCGGGAAATTGTAGTGCAGCATGAAGTGCTCGCGGCTCTCGCCTTCGAGCTGGTCGATGATCTGCTCGTCCTGCCCGGTGCCCAGCGTGGCCACGCACAGCGCCTGGGTTTCGCCGCGGGTGAACAGCGCCGAGCCGTGGGCGCGCGGCAGGATATGGGCCTCGGCGATGATCGGGCGTACGGTCTTGGTGTCACGCCCGTCGATGCGCAGCCCCGTGTCGAGGATGGCGTTACGCACCACGTCGGCTTCCAGCGCCTTGAACAGGGCCTTGGCCTTATCAACGTCCAGCCCCTCTTCGGCCAGCTTGGCAGCGGCCGCTTTCTTGGCGGCGCCCACGGCATCTTGCCGCACCTGCTTCACCCGCTCACCGTAAGCGGCGGCAATCGAGGTCCGGGCGAGTTCGTCAACCCGCTGCTTCAGCGTGTCCATCGCCGGGTCCGGCTCGGTCATCGGCCAGGGGTCCTTGGCGGCATGCTCGGCCAGTTCGATGATGGCCTGGATGACGGGCTGGAACGAGGCATGGCCGAACTCAACCGCGCCCAGCATGACGTCCTCGGGGAGCTCATGCGCCTCGCTCTCCACCATCAGCACGCCCTCGGCCGTGCCGGCGACGACCAGGTCGAGCGTGAAGCCCTTCATCTGGTCGAGCGTCGGGTTCAACACGTAGGAGCCATCGATATAGCCAACGCGGGCGGCGCTGACCGGGCCGAAGAACGGGATGCCGGACAGGGTGAGGGCGGCTGAGCAACCGATCAGCGCAACGATGTCCGGGTCGTTCTCCATGTCATGCGACAGCACGGTAGCGACGACTTGAACCTCGTTGCGGAAGCCTTCGGGGAATAGCGGGCGGATCGGCCGGTCGATCAGGCGGCTGACCAGCGTCTCCTTCTCGGAGGGGCGGCCTTCACGCTTGAAGAAGCCACCGGGGATTTTGCCCGCGGCAAAAGCCTTTTCCTGGTAGTTAACGGTCAGCGGGAAAAAGTCTTGCCCGGCCTTGGCGCTTTTCATGCCAACCGCCGTGCACAGCACGATGGTGTCGCCGTAGGACGCCATGACGGCGCCATCGGCCTGGCGGGCGATCTTGCCGGTCTCGAGCACGAGCTTGCGCCCGCCCCAGTCAAGTTCCTTGCGGAAGTGGTTGAACATACAGGTGGATCCTCGTATCGCGCGCGCGATGCCAGGAGACCGGTGCGGGTGCAGCGCTTCGGGCGGCATGGCCTCGCGGGTGGCAGCCGCGACCATGTGGCCGAAAACGCCGTCGCAATCCGGGTGGCACCCTTGCGCGGTGTTGCCCGGCGCCACCATTGGTGCCGGGGTGGTCAGAGCCAGCCTAGCGCCGCAGCGACAGCCGGCCGATCAGCTCCTGATACCGCGCCTGATCCTTGTTCTTCAGGTAATCGAGCAAGCGGCGGCGGCGGCCGACCAGCATGAGCAGGCCGCGGCGACTATGGAAGTCCTTGGCGTGGGTCTTGAGGTGCTCGGTGAGGTTGCTGATCCGCTCCGAGAGCAGAGCCACCTGGACTTCCGGGCTGCCGGTGTCCGCTGCCTTGCGGGCATAGTCGGTGATGAGCGCGCTACGGCGCTCGGCAGTGATCGACATCGGATGTCCTCCGGGAGTGGGTTACAACAGGCGTTCCGGCCGCAGCATGCCCTCGGAAAGGCGGCAAAGGCCGATTACGCGCGCCCCCGCCATGGCACGGGCCAACCCGCCATCGGGGTCGGCCGCCCGTGGAATGCGACCCATCAGATCCACCAGGCTGATCGCCTGGCCGCGTGACAGGAAGAAGGCCTCCGCTTCGGTCAAGGCCAGCGCCGGGATGTCGGCCAGCGCGGTCGCGACCGGAAGCAGCAGGTCCGGGGAAGCTGGGGTGCTATCCTCCGCCATCGTGCATTTGTCCAGTGAAATCGCCTGGGCTTCGGTGAACGGGCCGACGCGCAGCCGGCGCAACGCTGCCACATGCCCAACCGTGCCGCAGGCAAGCGCCAGGTCGCGCGCGAGCGAACGCATGTAGACGCCCTTGCCCGATTGCACCGCGAACACCGCCAGGTCGGCGCTGGGCCGGTCGATCAGCTCGAACCGGTCTACCCGGGCGGCGCGCGCCTCGAGCACCGGGGCGCGGCCTTCACGGGCCATGTCATAGGCGCGCTCGCCGGCAACCTTGATGGCGGAATAGGCGGGCGGCGTCTGCAAGATGTCGCCGCGCAAAGCTGGCAGCGCAGCCTGGACCGCAGCATCGCTCGGCCGGAGGGCGGAGGTGGCGGTCACCGCACCGTCAGCGTCATCCGTGTCGCGAGCTTCGCCAAAGCTGAGGGTGAAGTGGTAGAGCTTGGTCCCGTCCATGACATAGGGCACGGTTTTGGTGGCGGCCCCGAACGCAATGGGCAGCACCCCCGTGGCCAACGGGTCCAGCGTGCCGCCATGGCCCGCCTTCTGCGCATCAAACCCCCGGCGGACGCGGTTGACCACGTCGGTGCTGGTAAGGCCGGGCGGCTTGTCGATGATCAACCACCCGTCAAGCGGACGGCCACGTTGGCGGCGCATGGGTTTGGATCCTTGGGCAACAGAGTGTGGGCTGAAGCGGGCTAACCTCTCACCCGACCCTTTCCCCGGGGGAGAGGGTTTGTAGCGGGCTCCCTCTCCCTAAGGGTGAGGGGCCAAGCCGCCGTGCTCACCCGTCCTGGAGCGCTGCACCAGCCTCACCCGCAGGAAAGACCCCCTCGTACAACGCATCCACCGAGATGTCCGCCCCCATCTCCGGCATGCGCAGGATGTCGCCGCTGGTGAGGGTGGTGGTCGACCACGCCTCATCCCCATTCGCGCGCGCGAGCACCTGCAGGCCGGGAAAGGCCGACTCGATGATCACGTAGCGCCGGATCGTCGACACGGCGGCGTATTCACGGACCTTGATGATGCGATCGACCCGGCTGGAACTCGGGCTGATGATCTCGAACACGACGACAACGTCGGGCAAGGTATAGCTCTGTGGCTCCACAGTGATCTCACCACACCGGATGACGGCGTCCGGACAACGGACGGCATTGCCTGCGGTCACGACCCCGATCTCAGGCCCGAGCGGTTCACACGGCCCTGATCCAACAGCCGCCTCAAGGGCGCGAAACAGCCGGCGCATGATGCGGCTGTGCGCGAGACTTCCTCCTGTCATGGCGACAGGAGCAAATCCATCGAACTCGTAACGGCCTTCGTGATGCCTTTCCCAGGCGAAAAACTCCGCCTGCGTCCACGCGGTCTTCGCCGGCTCGCTCATGTTTGCTCCAAGTCCCGCGCGACCTCGGGCGCCTTGAGCAGAGCATCCATTTTTGTTGCATACTCGATGGCGGCATCCGGTTGGAAGCTCAGTTGCGGCACCACCCGCAACCGCATCTGGCGCGCCAACTCTCCGCGCAGGTAGGGCGCCGCCCGCCGCAGCACGGGCAACAGGGAGCCGATATCCGCCTGGCCCAGGCGCGAGACGAAAGCGGTGGCGTTCTTGAGGTCCGGGCTCACCCGCACCTCCGCCACCGTCACGTGCTCACCGGCCAGGGCCGGGTCGCGGAAGTCGCCGCGGGTGAACAGGGCGGAGAGCAGGTGGCGGATTTCCTCCCCCACCCGCAACTGCCGCTGCGTCGGCGCGTGCCCGGCGCGGCCGCGGCCCTGCTTAGCCGGGGACATACTCCACCTCGAAACACTCCACCTGGTCGAGCTCGCGCAGGTCGTTGAACCCGGCGAAAGACAGGCCGCACTCATAGCCGCGCGCCACTTCGCGGACATCGTCCTTGAAGCGCTTGAGCTGGCTGAGTTCGCCGTTGTGGATCACCACGCCCTCGCGCAGCAGCCGCACGCCGCAGCCGCGCTTGACCAAGCCTTCGGTGACCATGCAGCCGGCCACCTTGCCTACCTTGGTGATGTCGAACACGCGGCGGATCTCGGCATAGCCCAGGAACTTCTCCCGCGCCTTGGGGGCCACTTTGCCGCGGACCAGCTTCTCGATGTCGTCCGCCACCTCGTAGATGATCGAGTAGTAGCGGATGTCGACGCCTTCACGCTGCGCCAAGTCACGCGCCTGGCTGGTGGCGCGGACGTTGAAGGCCACGATCATCGCGTTGGACGCCTTGGCCAATTGCACGTCGCTCTCGGTGATCTGCCCCACCGACGACAGCAGCACTCGAACGCGCACTTCTTCATGGGCAAGCTTGAGCACGGTGACGTTGATCGCTTCGGCGCTGCCCTGCACGTCGGCCTTGACGACGATGGCCACCTCTTTCTGCTCGCCGGCCTGGATGCGGGCAAGCATCTCGTCCAGCGTGCCGCGCGCCAAGGTTTGCGCCCCCGCCGCCGTCTCACGCAGCTTACGCTGGCGGAACTCAGTGATCTCGCGGGCGCGCCCTTCGCTTTCCACCACCACGAACGGCTCGCCGGCACGCGGCACGCCGGAGAGGCCCTGCACCTCGACCGGCATCGCCGGACCAGCATCCCGGAGCGACTTGGCCTTGTCATCGGTCATGGCGCGGATCCGGCCCCACTCGGCACCGGCAACCATGATGTCGCCGGGCTTGAGCGTGCCCTTCTGCACCAGCACGGTCGCCACCGGGCCGCGGCCACGGTCGAGCCGGCTTTCCACCACGGCGCCCTCGGCGCTGCGACCGGGGTTGGCCTTCAGGTCCAGCAGCTCGGCCTGTAGCAGGATGGCCTCTTCCAGGCGGTCCAGCCCGGTGCGCTGGGTGGCGCTTACCTCCACGTCCTGGGTGTCGCCGCCCATCTCCTCCACCACGATCTCGTGGCTGAGCAGCTCCTGGCGCACCCGGCCAGGATTGGCGTCGGGCCGGTCTATCTTGTTGATGGCCACCACGATGGGCGCACCCGAGGCCTTCGCGTGCTTAATCGCCTCGATGGTCTGCGGCATGACGCCATCATCGGCCGCCACCACCAGTACCACGATGTCGGTCACCGAGGCACCGCGCGAGCGCATGGCGGTGAACGCCTCGTGGCCCGGCGTGTCGATAAAGGTCAGCCTGTTGCCAGACGGCATCTGCACTTGGTAGGCGCCGATATGCTGGGTGATGCCGCCCGCCTCGCCCCGCGCCACGTCGGTAGAACGCAGGGCGTCGAGCAGGCTGGTCTTGCCGTGGTCGACATGGCCCATCACCGTCACCACCGGCGGTCGGGTCTGCAGGTCGGTGTCCTCGTCGGTGCTGCCTTCGATGCCCAATTCGACATCGCTCTCGGACACGCGGCGGGCCCGATGGCCGAACTCCTGCACCACCAGCTCGGCGGTGTCGGCGTCGAGCGACTGGGTGATGGTGGCCATGACGCCCATCTTCATCAGCGCCTTGATCACATCCGGCGCGCGGGCGGCCATGCGGGCTGCCAATTCCTGCACCGTGATGGTGTCAGGCAGCACCACGTCGCGGGTGACTTTCAGGCCGTCGGACCGGAGCAGTTCCAGCTCCTGCTGGCGGCGCTCGCGGTCACGCTGGCGGCGCACGCTGGCGAGCGAGCGGGTTTTCTCGTCCTCGCCCTCGATGGCGGCCTGCACGTCGATACGGCCGTCGCGACGGCCAGCGCCGCCCTTCTTGGCAATGGCGGCGACTGCGCCCTTGCGCGGCGGCAGCGGCATGCC
>CAXTNN010000134.1:0-9380 GCA_964245545.1 uncultured Acetobacteraceae bacterium
TCCTCGCTCATCGCGCCTAGATCATGCCCGGCCACCACCACGCTGCCCCCGGTCGACCGCTCCAACCCGGCCAGCACCATCAGCAGGCTGGTTTTGCCCGAGCCCGAAGGTCCGACGATGCCAACCGCCTCCCCCGCCCCCACTTGCAGGTCAATCCCCGTCAAGATGTTGACCGGGCCGGACGCGGCGGGCACCGTCAGGCGCAGATCGCGCACCCGGATCAGCGTAGGCCGGGCAGCGCTGGGAGGCAGTGTCGTATCCATGGTGTCTCCATATGGCCAACTCCGCCGGATGGCGAAGGTGGCGGCCGTGCTTTGTGTGGTGCTTCCCGGCGTGGGGCAGGCTCGTCCGCTCAAGTTGCTGGTGTTCGGCGACTCTCTGGCGGCGGGCTATGGCCTGCCCGCGCCCGAGGCGTTCCAAGCCCAATTGGGCGCCGCGCTGAAGGCGGACGGCTTCGACGTGACGATACTCGACGGCGGGGTGTCCGGCGACACCACCGCCGGCGGACGCTCCCGGCTCGACTGGGCCCTGGCCGACCAGCCCGACGCGGTGCTAGTGGAGCTGGGCGGCAATGACGGGCTGCGCGGCACCGACCCCAAGGAGATGGAGGCCAATCTCACCGCCATTTTGGACACCTTGCAGAAGGACCACATCCCGACCCTGCTTTCCGGCATGGTGGCGCCGCCCAACATGGGGCCAGCCTATGCGCAACAGTTCAGCGCCGTGTTCGAGCGGCTCGGCCATCGGCCCGGATTGCTCTACGACCCGTTCTTCCTCCAAGGCGTGGCCGCCGACCCGGCGCTCAACCAGGCCGACCACATCCATCCGAACGCAGCGGGGGTAAAGGTGGTGGTGGCCCACATCAAGCCGGCAGTCGAAGCCTTGCTGCGCCGGGCCGAGGCGTGAGGACCCGCCATGCGCTTGTTTGTGGCTCTCGACCTGCCGTGGGAGGTGCGCCGCCAGCTCTCCCAACTCGCGACCGGGCTGCCCGGGGCGCGCTGGCTGCCGCCTGAGAACTACCACATCACCCTGCGCTTCCTGGGCGAGATGCCGGCGCACCGGGCGGAGGAGCTGGACCACACCCTAGCGGCGCTGCGCGGTAAGCGGTTCAGCCTGCACTTGAGCGGCGTCGGCGTGTTCGAGAAGGCGGGGCGGACGCAGGCGCTGTGGGTGGGAGTGGAGCGCTCGCCGCAGCTCGACCACCTGCAGGCCAAGATCGAAACCGCGGTGCAGCGCATCGGCTTCGAGCCGGAGCGGCGGCGCTTTACCCCGCATGTCTCGGTGGCCCGGCTGGACAATGCGCCGCCCGCCAAGCTGGCGGAATGGGTGCAGCGGCACAATCTCCTGCGCGCCGAGCCGGTTGCGGTGGAGCATTTTACCCTGTTCTCGTCCCGCCTCAGCAAAGATGGCGCGGCCTACACGGCGGAGGTGGAGTATCCCCTCGGCTGATACGCTCGACATCGCCGCCACTGAGGCGCGCGCCTGCACTGCCTGTAGCGGCTTGCCGCTGGGGCCGCGCCCCATCCTGCGCGTGTCGACCACGGCGCGGCTGCTGATCGCCAGCCAGGCGCCGGGCACCAAGGTGCATGCCAGCGGCACGCCCTGGACGGATGAAAGCGGCAAGCGGCTGCGCGGCTGGCTCGGGCTCACGCCGGAGGAGTTCTACGACGGCGCCCGGGTCGCGATCCTGCCGATGGGGCTATGCTATCCCGGCCGCTACCCCCAAGGCGGCGACCTGCCACCCCGCCCAGAATGCGCCAAGCTGTGGCGGCCGCGCTTGCTCGGGCTGATGCCGCAGATCCAGCTCACCCTGCTGGTCGGCAGCTACGCTCAGGTGGGTGCGCTCGGACCCGGCGCGATGACCGATCGGGTGCGCGCCTGGCGGGAGTTCCTGCCGCGCTACTTCCCACTGCCGCACCCCTCCTGGCGCACGGGGATCTGGGAGCGGCGCAATCCTTGGTTCGTGACCGAGGTGCTGCCGGCGTTGCGGGACGAGGTGGCGCGGGTGCTGGGATGACTGGGCATCATCCTCACCCAGCCCTATTGCGAACACGACGCTTCTCCCTCTCCCGCGGGCGGGAGAGGGCTTTTAAGTCTGAGCGGCGTTCACTCACCCAACAGGTGCAGCACGACCTCGCGCCGATGCGGGGCCGACCGGTGTTCCCACAGGTAAACCCCCTGCCACGTGCCCAGCGCCGCCTCGCCGTCCACGACTGGGATGGAAAGCTGTGTCTGAGTCAGGGCGGAGCGGATGTGGGCGGGCATGTCGTCCGGCCCTTCGGTGCTGTGCCGGTAGCCGACATTCTCCGGCACCAGCCAGCGGAAGAACGCCTCCAGATCGGCCCGCACCGTCGGATCGGCATTTTCCTGGATCAGCAGCGAGGCCGAGGTGTGGCGGCAAAACACGGTTAGCAGCCCGGTCTGCACACCCTGCTCCGCCACCCAGCGCGTGATGGCATCGGTGATCGGCACCAGGCCTTGGCCCTGGGTGCTGACCGTAAGCGTGAAGCTGGCTTGGCGCACCCTGCTAGCCGAGCGACTGAGCCAACGCCGCGGCCATGCGGCGGGCGAACGCCGCCGGGTCGCGCGGGGGCTCGCCATCCTGCACGCGGGCAAGGTCGAGCAGGGTGGCGGCCGCGTCGCCCAGGTCGGGCAGCTCCGCCAGGCGGCGGATCAGCGGGTGGCGCGGGTTGATCTCTAGCACCGGCATGGAGGCGCCAAATGCCCGCCCCGCCCGCTTGAGCAAGCGCTGCATCTGCAGGTCCGGCCCGCCGGCGGAGGCGGCGAGCACGACGGGGCTGTCCACCAACCGGTCGGTGGCGCGCACGTCGGAGACTTCGGTCTTCAGCGTCTCCTTCAGCGCTTCCACCAGCTTGGTCACGTCCGCCGGCGCCTCTGCCTCGGCGGCCAGGGGGATTTTGGACAGGTCGGCCGCGCCCTGGGTGATGGAGCGGATCGGCTTTTCCTCGAATTGGCCCATCCGCTCGGGCCAGAATGCGTCCACCTGGTCGCTTAGCAGCAGCACCTCGATGCCGCGGGCGCGGAAGCCCTCCAGTTGTGGGGACTTGCCAAGCGCGTCGGCGTCGTCGCCCACGAGGATATAAATCGCCTCCTGCTCCGGCTTCATGCGGGCGACATACTCGGCCGCCGACACCCAGCCCTCCTGCGCCGAGGACCGGAACCGCAGCAGCGGCACCAGCTCAGCCCGGTGTTCCAGGTCCTCCCACAGCCCTTCTTTCAGCACGGCGCCGAAGTTTTGCCAGAAGGTGCCGTAGCCGGCCTTCGCCTCCTCGCTCTCGTCCTTGGCGCGGGTCTTGAGCTCGTTCAACACGCGCCCGGTGACGGCCTTGCGGATGCGGGCCAGCACGGGCGTGGTCTGCAGCATCTCGCGCGAGACGTTGAGCGGCAGGTCCTCCGTGTCCACCACGCCGGTGACGAAGCGCAGCCAGGCGGGGAGCAGCTCGGCCTCGTCGGTGATGAACATGCGGCGCACGTGCAGGCGCAGGCGGCTCTCGCGCTGGCCTTCCACCGCCTCGAACGGCTTGGATCCGGGCACGAACAGCAGGGCGGTGAATTCGAGCGCCCCCTCCGCCCGCCAATGCAGCGTGGCCCAGGGCTGGTCGAAGATATGGCCGAGATGGCGGTAGAACTCGGTGTAGCTCTCCTCGGAAATCTCCGACTTCGGCTTGCGCCACAGCGCGGTGCCCTCGTTGGCGGCCACGTCCTTGCCGTCGCGCGCCACCATGATGGGGACGGTGATGTGGTCGGCCCATTTGCGAATAACCGTCTCGAGGCGGTACGGCTCGAGGAACTCCTCAGCGTCAGCCTTCATGTGCAGCACGATGGTGGTACCGGGCTCGGACCGCTCCGCCGGCGCCAGCGTGTAGTCTCCCTGCCCTTCCGACGCCCACAGCCAGGCCTCCTCCGACCCGGCGGCGCGCGACGTCACCTCCACCCGGTCGGCCACCATGAAGGCGGAGTAGAAGCCGACGCCGAACTGGCCGATCAGGCTGGGCCGGTCCTCGGGCTTGGCCTCGGCCAGCGATTGGCCGAAGGCGCGGGTGCCGGAGCGGGCAATGGTGCCGAGATTGTCCGCCAGGGCGGCCCGGTCCATGCCAATCCCTGGGTCGGCGATGGTCAGCGTGCGGGCCGGCTTGTCGGCGGCGATGCGGACGGCGGCGTGTTCGGGCAACGCCAAGTCGGACTGGGTAAGGGCGGCGAATCGGCGGCGGTCGATGGCGTCCGCGGCGTTGGCCACCAGCTCGCGCAGGAAGATCTCACGGTCGGAATAGAGAGAATGAACCACCAGGTCGAGCAGACGCCCGACCTCGGCGCCAAACGCGTGCCGCTCTACCGTTTCGCTCACTGGTTCGCCTTCCGTGTATGCGTTGCGGCGGCGATATGCCGAGCAGGCAGGCGGTTTTCAAGGCGCGCTTGGTTCGTGCTGCATGGCGGCATCCACCCTCACCCCCGCCCTCTCCCGCCAGCGGGAGAGGAAGACATGGTGAGCACGGGTTAAATGTAGTGCTCGGCGAGGGGGGCGAAGCCGTTGAAGCGCTGGCTGGCGTAGGTGGTGACGTAGGCGCCGGTGGACAGGATATCGACCGTTTCGCCATGCTGCAGCGCCACCGGGAGCCGGTAATTGGCCCGCTCGTACAGGATGTCCGCTCCGTCGCAGGTAGGGCCGGCGATGCACACCGGGCCGGTGGGCTCGCCATCGTGCCCGGTGGCGATGCGGTACTTGATCGATTCGCCTTCAGTCTCGGCCAGGCCGCCGAAACGGCCGATGTCGAGGTAAACCCAGCGGGTTGGGTCATCCGGAATGCGCTGGCTCACCAGCACCACCTCGGCACGCACCAGCCCGGCATCCCCCACCATGGAACGGCCCGGCTCAATCAGGATTTCCGGAAGGTCGTTGCCGAAATGCTCGGTCATCGCGTGCATGATGGCGTTGCCGAAGCAATCCACCGTCGGCACCTCCTCGCGATAGCGCACCGGGAAACCGCCGCCGAGATTGACCATGCGCAGGTTCACGCCAGCGCGGCGCAGATCGGTGAACAACATGCCGACCCGGCCAATGGCGACCTCGTAGGCTGCGGTGTCGAGCTGTTGGCTGCCGACATGGAAGGACAGGCCATACGGGTCCATTCCCAGCTCAGCGGCACGGATCATCAGCGCGCGGGCGCTCTCCACCGTGGTGCCAAACTTGCGGGAGAGCGGCCAGTCGGCGCCCTTGTTCTCCACCAGCAGGCGGCAATAGACGCGGCTACCGGGCGCGTGCCGAGCCAGCTTCTCCAGCTCCTCGGCGGAGTCGAAGGCAAACATCGTCACGCCGGCGGCAAAGGCGCGCTGGATGGCGGAGACTTTCTTGATGGTGTTGCCGAACGAGATCACGCCCGGCGCCGCACCGGCCTCCAGGCACATGCTGACCTCCTCGAAGGAAGCGGCATCAAAGGCGCTGCCGAGACCGACCAGGCGCTGCAGGATCGGCGCGGCCGGGTTGGCCTTCACGGCATAGAAGACGCGCGCCAGCGGCAACGCATGCAGGATGCGACGGTAGTTTTCCGCCACCCGGTCTACGTCAAGGACGAGACAGGGCGTGGCCGGACGCGAGTCGGCCAGGTACTGCGCGATCTTCGGGGTCATCGCACGGAGCCTTCTGATTGGGCGCCCACCTTTTGCAGGCGATGGGCGGGAGTTGACGAAACGGTCGAACGAACCAGCGAAATAGAGTCAATTGCCAGAACGCTTGACGTCGTTGCGTAACCCCAGGGGCCAGAGGCACGTGCGTTGCTGCGTGGACGCGGCAAATAGGACCGGCGAGGTTAAGGCGCAAGCGAAAATCTTTGGTTAAGGCGAAAAAATCCGAGTGCTGCAAAGCACTGTAAGAACAAGCTGCTAAGGAAGGATTAAGGCAGCGTGATTCCGGCCACAGGCGAGGCGGCAAATCCGACGCCAGACGGGCCGACGCGGCTAAAGGTGGTGGCGTGCAGGCCGGCGGCTGGACAGGTGATGCACCAGCATCACGGGGCGGACGCGGCGGCGCGCGGGCTGACTCGCGGCGGGCGCCTCGTCTGGCGCGTCGGCTACTTCCACCGGGTCGGAGTCCGCCGGGTCGATCGAGACGGTGCCGCGGCCACGCCCCAGCAGGCCGATCTGCTGCGCCGCACCACGGGACAGGTCGATGATGGCACTGCGCGCGCCCATCCGGTCGTTGACCCGCACCACCACCGAGCGGCCGGTCTCATGCAGGGTCACCCGCACGCGGGCGCCCAGTGGCAGGGTGTGGCTGGCGGCGGTCAGGCCATCCTGCTCGAACCTCTCACCGCTGCTGGTGCGTAAACCTTGATGGCGGGCGCCATACCAGGAGGCGACGCCGGTACTCTGCGCGCTGGCCGCAGCCGGCAGCAGCATGAGACCAACAAACGCCGAGGTAAGCATCCGCTTCTTGTTCATACGATCGCGATCCTCCCCACTGAAATAAGCGGGTGCAGCGATAGTCTCCATACCCCGGGGCATGATCAAGACACCTGGCACGGAAAACAAAACAGAACGATGCGCGCGCGCGTCTTTCGTGTGCCCTGGAGATCACACCGACGAAAGATAGGGCATTAGTTTATATGTTTCTTATAGCCGATAAGATCACGTGTTTCATTACCCAACTTGAGGCTTGTTACCACGTGTTACTGCCAGGTTCACCATAGCGACAGAAATCACCGGATATCGCGCAAGACGCCAAACCAGCGCCCGGCCTGTTGCACAGCCGCCGCAACCAGCGTGGCATATCCGCAATGCTCACGAAAAACGTGATCGAAAGGACCGGCTCGACACTCGTGATATCAGGCCAAACGCCAGGGCAGGCTAGCGAATCAGGCCGATGAGCGGACTCGACGGGTCGGCGCCGATGCGGCGCGGCATGCGCCCAGCTAGGTGGGCCAAGCGCCCCGCCTCCACGCCCGCCTTCATCGCCCGCGCCATCATCAGCGGGTTGCCGGCATGGGCGATGGCGGAGTTCAGCAACACCGCGTCACAGCCAAGCTCCATCGCCATCGCCGCGTCGGACGCCGTTCCCACCCCCGCATCCACCAGGACAGGGACGCTCGCCTGTTCGATCAGCATGCTCAGCATGGCCGGATTCTGCAGGCCCAGGCCGGAGCCGATCGGCGCGCCTAGCGGCATGATGGCCACGCAGCCCATCTCCTCCAAGCGCTTGGCGGCGACTGGGTCGTCGGCGCAATACACCATCACCTCGAAACCGTCCTTGATCAGGGCAGCGGCGGCTTCGACCGTCGCCGCCATGTCCGGGTAGAGATGCGGCGGCGGGCCGAGCACTTCGAGCTTGACCAGGTTCCACCCCCCGGCCTCGCGCGCCAGGCGCAGCGTGCGCACAGCGTCGTGAGCGGTGTGGCAGCCGGCCGTGTTGGGCAGGTAGGTGTAGCGCTTCGGGTCCACATAGTCCTGCAGCATGGGGGCCGCCGGGTCGGACAGATTGACCCGGCGCACCGCCACCGTGACGATCTCCGCACCGGAAGCCTCGAGTGCGGCCGCTGTCTCTGGCAGGTCGCGGTACTTGCCGGTGCCGACGATCAGGCGTGAGTGGAAGCGCCGCCCGGCGACGGTCCAATGGTCGCTGTCTGCCCTGGCAAGTCCGTCCATGCTCAGCCGCCTCCTATGAAGTGGACGATCTCCAGCGAGTCCCCGGATGCGAGCAACGTTGCATCGTATTGCGACCGCGGCACTATCGCCTCGTTGCGCTCCACCGCCACCTTGCGGCGATCGAAGCCAAGGCTTGCCAGCAGCGCCGAAACGGTGGCCGGGCCGGCGAGTTCGCGCGCCTCGCCGTTGAGGGTGAGGGTGAGACGTGAAGACATGCCCCTATAGTGGGAGGCGTGGCCAAGCCCGGCAAGCTCGGACACGGCACGCTGAGCATTGGACGGGGCGCCAACTGCCATGCTACGGCCCGACGCTATGTCCGCGTCCGCTTCCTTGCCGCCAGGCCCCGTGCCGCTGATCGCCGTGCTGAACGGGCCGAACATGAACTTGCTCGGCCTGCGCCAGCCGGAGCTGTACGGGCGCGACACGTTGGACGACGTGGAGGGGTTATGCGCGGAAACTGCTGAGGCGCTGCAGATCGCCATCGACTTCCGCCAGTCCAACCATGAAGGCGAATTGGTCTCCTGGGTGCAGGAGTTCCGCAGCACCGCCGCCGGCATCGTCATCAACCCGGCGGGCTACACCACCACCTCAGTGGCGCTGATGGACGCGCTGCTGGCCAGTGAGCTGCCGGTGATCGAGGTGCACGTGACCAATATCCACCGCCGCGAGGAGTTCCGCCGCGACTCGCTGATCTCCCGGGTGGCGGTGGGGGTGATTTGCGGCTTGGGCGTGCGCGGCTATGCCTTGGCGTTGACCGCGTTGGCTGACATGCTGGTCGACCGCTAAAGCTTTCGAGGGACCGCCACAGATGAGCCGCATCCCGATCGACACGGCGGAAATCCGCGCGCTGGCGGAAATCCTAGCCGACACCGGACTGACCGAAATCGAGTTGGTCGACGGTGAAAGCCGCATCCGGGTGGCGCGCATGCCGGCGCCCGTGCCGGCCGCGCCGCCTGTGGCCTACGCACCGCCGCCGGTGCCAGCCGCGGCCGCTTCGTCCCCCGCACCCGCCGCCCTGGCCAGTGACCCGGCGGACATCGTGACCAGCCCCATGGTGGGCATCGCCTACCTCGCTCCCGAACCAGGGCAGGCGCCGTTCGTCACCGTGGGCCAGCCGGTCGCGGCCGGACAGACCGTGCTGCTGATCGAGGCGATGAAGACCTTCAACCAAATCAAGGCGCCCAAGGCTGGCACCGTCGCCCGCATCCTGGTCAGCTCGGGGCAGCCGGTGGAATATGGCGAGGGGCTGCTGGTGATCGAGTGATGTTCGGCAAGGTCCTGATCGCCAACCGCGGCGAGGTGGCGCTGCGGGTGCAGCGTGCCTGCCGCGAGCTGGGCATTCCTACGGTGGCGGTGCATTCCACCGCCGATGCCGAGGCGATGCATGTCCGCCTGGCCGATGAAAGCGTTTGCATCGGGCCGCCCTCGGCGCGCGACAGCTACCTTAACATGCCGGCGATCCTGACCGCGGCCGCGGTGACGGGGGCGGACGCAATCCACCCGGGTTATGGCTTCCTGTCCGAGAATGCCGGCTTTGCCGAAATGGTGGAGGCGCACGGGATCACCTTCATCGGCCCCTCCGCCGCGCATATCCGCATGATGGGCGACAAGATCACCGCCAAGGCCGCCATGGCGTCGCTGGGCGTGCCGCTGGTGCCCGGCAGCGCGGGAGCGGTGGCGGACCTGCCCGAGGCGGTGGCGGTGGCGGACCAGATCGGTTACCC
>CAXTNN010000135.1:0-4393 GCA_964245545.1 uncultured Acetobacteraceae bacterium
GTTGCCCGCCTTGCTGGCGGAAGGCCCGGCGGTGCTGGCAGTGGCCAACCGCACGCCGGCGCGGGCGACGGCCCTCGCGCGCCAGATGCCCGGCCCCGTGCTGCCGCTGCCTTTGGACACGCTGGGCCGCGAACCGCCGTTCGACCTGGTGCTTAATGCCACCTCCTCCAGCCTGCACGGCGAGGCGGTATCAGTGCCGGCCCAGTGTTTCGCGCCGGGCTGCCTGGCCTACGACCTGAGCTATGGGCGCGGGCTCACGCCGTTCTTGGCCGCGGCGCGGCAGGCGGGCGTGGCGCATGCGGCGGATGGCTGGGGCATGCTGGTGGAACAGGCCGCTGAGGCGTTCGCCTGGTGGCGCGGCGTGCGGCCCCATACCGCAGCACTGCTCGCGCGCGCCCGCGGCGGATTTGACGTGCATACGCCAAGCGCCGGGCGCTAAGCTTCCCCGCAACGAGGACCGGCTGGCGGACGCCGCGGTGAGTCCCGGCGCATTCACGAGACCGGCCCCCGATCACGGGAAGGAAAGGTCTTGCTATGGCCGATATCGTTGTAGGCAGGCTGCCCCGCCAGGCCGTCGATCTGCCCATCGTGCGGCGGATCGGGGTGGCGGATATCCGGGCGGCGCTGGCCGCGGGGGTGGACGATTTCCTCGCCATTCCTACCCAGCTCGTGTTCCTCTGCATCCTCTACCCGATCGTGGGCTTCGCCGCGGCGCGTGCCGTGGTCGGCACCGACCTGCTGCCGCTGCTGTTTCCGCTGGTCGCCGGCATCTCGCTGCTGGGCCCGGTGCTGGCGGTGGGGGTGTATGAGCTCAGCCGGCGGCGGGAACAGGGCCTACCAGTTTCCTGGCTGAATGCGTTCGACATCCTGCGCTCCCCCGCCCTGCTCGGCATTGCCGCCGTGGGCGTGGTGCTGCTGGCCGTGTTCACTGCCTGGATCGGCGCGGCAAAGCTGGTCTATCTCGCCACGGTGGGCCCGGCGGCGCCGGCCAGCCCCGGCGCGTTCGCCGCCGCCCTGCTGGATACGCCCGCCGGTTGGCACCTGATGCTGCTGGGCAACCTGGTGGGGCTGGTGTTCGCCGTTATCACCCTGATGCTGACGGTGGTCTCGGTGCCGATGCTTCTGGACCGCGGCGGGTCCCCCGTGCTGGCCATGCAAACCTCGGTCCGGGCCGTGCTGGCCAACCCGGCGGCAATGGCGTTATGGGGGTTGGCGGTGGCCGCAACTTTGCTGCTGGGCTGCCTGCCGCTGTTCATCGGCCTTGCGGTAGCGATGCCAGTGCTGGGGCACGCGACCTGGCACCTGTACCGGCGCGTGATCGGGTGAACTGGTCAGCGCTCGGCAAACGCCTTCTCGATCACGAACTCGCCGGCCTCGCTGTTGCTGCCCTCGGCGAAACCCCGCTCGAGCAGCAGCGCCTTGAGGTCGTCCAGCATATGCTGGCTGCCGCAGATCATGGCCCGGTCCTGCGCCGGGTCGAGCGGCGGCAGCCCGGTATCGCGGACCAACTGCCCCGTCCGGATCAGGTCGGTGATGCGGCCGTGATGCCTGAACGGCTCGCGGGTGGCGCTGGGATAGTAGACCAGCTTGGCACGCACATCCTCGCCCAAGAACTCGTGGTTGGGCAGGTGCTCGGTCAGGTGGTCGGCATAGGCCAGCTCACTCGCCCGGCGGCAGGTGTGGGTCAGCACCACCTGCTCGAAGCGCGCATAAGTCTCCGGGTCGGCCACCAGACTCAGGAACGGCGCCAGCCCGGTTCCAGTCGCGAACATGTAGAGGGCGCGGCCAGGGCGCAGGTTGTCGAGCAGCAGCGTCCCGGTCGGCTTGCGGCCCACCAGCACCTTGTCGCCCACCTTCACGTGCTGCAGCCGTGAGGTGAGCGGCCCGTCCGGCACCTTGATGCTGAGGAATTCCAGCGTGTCGGCATGGTTGGGGCTGGCCATGCTGTAGGCGCGCAGCAAGGGGCGCCCTTCCACCATCAGGCCGATCATAACGAATTGGCCGTTTTCGAAGCGGAAGCCGGGGTCGCGCGTCAGGGTCAGGCTGAACAGCCGGTCGGTCCAGTGATGCACCCCCAGCACCGTCTGCTCGGTGACGTTGCCGGGAAGCTTGGGCGCCGCCATGCCAATCACTGTCTCGTCGGCGAGCACAGCCCGCTGCTCCTGCTGCATTGCAAACACTCCTCCAGCCCGGTTCCCTATCGCGCGCCGGCCGCCGGCGCAAATGCCCTGCAGGAGGTGCGGCTATGCGGCGCCCGGGTCGCTGCCGCGCAGCACGGACTCATACTGCCCGGCGGCCAATGACCAACCCATATCGGTGGCCATGCCGGCTTTTACCATCTGCGCCCAGGCGGCCGGATCGGCCCAAAGCTGCGCCGTGCGGTGCAGCGCCATGGCCAAGCCTTCCGGCGACGGGTCGGCCATGATGCCGGTCGCCGCCCCGGCGCGCCGGGCCGCATCATTCGCGTCCACCACGCTGTCCGCCAAGCCGCCCACCCGGCTCACGATGGGTACGCTGCCGTAGCGCATCGCCATCATCTGGGTCAGCCCGCATGGTTCGAACCGGCTCGGCACCAGCAGCGCATCCGATCCGGCGACGATCTGGTGCGCCGCCGGCTCGTCATAGCCGATGGCGCTGGCGACGCGGCCGGCATGGCGGGTGGCCGCGTCGGCAAAGGCCCGTTCCAACCCCGGCTCGCCCGAACCGAGCAGGGCCAGTTGCGCGCCCCCCGCCACCAATCCGTCCAATTCGCCGAGCAGCAGGTCGAGCCCTTTCTGCCCCGTCAGCCGGCTAACCACGCCGAACAGCAGCGCGCCCGGCTCGGCGGCCAGGCCGAGTTTGGCTTGCAGAGCGGCCTTGCACTTGGCCTTGCCGCGCAAATGGCCGCGGCGGAAACGGGCGGGCAAGTGAGGGTCGGTCCAGGGATTCCAGACCTGCTCGTCGATACCGTTCAGAATGCCATGCAGCACGCGGCGCCGAGCCCGCAGCAGCCCGTCGAAGCCGCAGCCGAGCGCTGGCGTTTGGATTTCCTCGGCGTAGCGCGGGCTGACGGCGGTGATGGCGTCGGCGTAATAAAGCCCCGCCTTCATGAAGCCGATCGACTGGTAGAACTCGACGCCCTCGGTGCCGAGCGCGGAGTGCGGCAGGCCCAACTCCTGCCACAGCGCGAGCGGTACTTGGCCGGTGAACGCCAGGTTGTGGACCGTCATCACCGTACGGGGCCGAGCGCCGCCGGCGAAGGCGAGATAGGCGGGGGTCAGCCCGGTCTGCCAGTCGTGGCAGTGCACCGCCGCCGGCACCCAGCCAGGGATGGCGCCCAGCCCGATATCGGCCGCCGCGCGGGCCAGGGCGGCGAAGCGCTGCGGATTATCTGGCCAGTCGTGCCCGGCGGGCGCCACGTAAGGATTGCCGGGCCGATCGTAGAGGTGGGGCGCATCCAACACGAACAGCCGCAAGTCGCCGGCCTGCGCGGCCAGGATGCGGGCCGACCCGCCATGCAGGTTGGGATAGGCATGCACCGGGTCGGCCGCGGCCAGTCCCGCCATCACCGCCGGAAAGCCCGGCACCACCGTGCGGACCTCAATGCCCCGATGAGCCAGCGCCGCCGGCAGCGCGCCGGTGACATCGGCGAGTCCGCCCGTCTTGATGAGCGGGTAGACCTCGCTCGCCGCAGCCAAAACCTTCATGGCAGCCAGGCCGTCAGTTGGCCAGGCGGTCGATCATCGGCTGCGTCACCAGGCAAACGCCCTTGCCTGTTCGGCGGAAGCGCTGGGCATCAAGTTCGGGGTCTTCGCCGATCACCAGGCCCGCCGGCAACTTCACCCCACGATCCACCACAACATCCTTCAATCGAACACCTCGCGCCACGTCGACATACGGCATGATCACGGTGTTTTCCAGCCGCCCGAAGCTGTGCACGTGCACGCCGGTGAACAGCAGCGAGCGGATGACGGCGCTGCCCGAAACGATGCAGCCGCCGGACACCATCGAATCCACGGCGTGGCCGCGGCGCCCGTCATCATTGTGGACGAACTTGGCCGGCGGGGTGATCTCGCCATAGGTCCAGATCGGCCAGTCGCCGTCATACAAGTCCAGCCCGGGGACCACGTCGGTGAGGTCGATGTTGGCCGCCCAATAGGCGTCAACCGTGCCGACGTCGCGCCAATAGGTCTCCGAGTCCATGGTGGAGCGGACGCAGGAATGCTGGAAGCGGTGCGCCACCGCGGTGCCGTGCTTGACGATGTAGGGGATGATGTCGCGCCCGAAGTCGCGCTGCGACGCCGGGTCGGCAGCGTCCCGGCGGAGTTGGTCGACCAAAAAGGCAGTGTCGAACACGTAGATGCCCATGGAGGCGAGCGCCATCTCCGGCTTGTCGGGCATGCCAGGGGGGTCG
>CAXTNN010000135.1:4403-9375 GCA_964245545.1 uncultured Acetobacteraceae bacterium
CCAGGAAGGCGATCAGCCGGTCCTGCGCGTCCACATGCATGACGCCGAACCCGGTGGCTTCGGCGCGCGGCACCTCGATGCAGCCGACGGTGACGTCCGCCCCGGACTGGACGTGCTGCTGCAGCATCACCTCGTAGTCCATCTTGTAGACGTGGTCGCCGGCGAGCAAGACGATGTATTGCGGGGCGTAGCTCTCGATGATGTCGATGTTCTGGTAGACCGCATCGGCGGTGCCGGCATACCAGGCGGTTTCGCTGATGCGCTGGCTGGCAGGCAGGATGTCAAAGCTCTCGTTGCGCTCGATGCGCAGGAAGTTCCAGCCGCGCTGCAGGTGGCGGATCAGCGAGTGCGCCTTGTACTGCGTGGCGACGCCGATGCGGCGGATGCCGGAATTGAGCGCATTGGAGAGCGCGAAGTCGATGATACGGGACTTGCCGCCGAAGTAGACCGCCGGCTTGGCGCGGGTATCGGTCAGTTCGTGCAGGCGCGAGCCCCGTCCCCCCGCCAGCACATAGGCCATGGCGTGACGGGCAAGGGGGGCCGCGGAGGTGGGGATGGCGGTCATTGTTTCGCTCCCGGCGCTTGGGCCCATCGGAGCGTTCGGGCGGCGCCGTGGGACATTATGGCCAGACGCCCTGCGCGGCAACGTGTCGCGCAGGCATGGCGGCGCAGCAGGATTGGTCGGAGCGAGAGGATTCGAACCTCCGGCCTCTGGCTCCCGAAGCAAGCGCTCTACCAGGCTGAGCTACGCTCCGACCGAGGTGGGCGGTATAGGGGCGGGACCGATTTGCTGCAAGCTCGGTGAACGCGTCATAGACTTCGGGGATGAGGTTGGTCATGTGGCCCGGTTATGTCCGTGACGACGAGATAGGATCTCGTGCCGGGATCGTCAGCAGGCGGCGCAGGATGGCTGGCACGTCCGGCAACACCTCGTAAAGCGCGCGCGAGGACGGGTCGGCAAAGCCGTCGCTGACGAAGCCGTTCAGCACCGACAGCAGCGTACCCGCCCAGCCATTGAGGTTGGCGATCAGCACCGGACGGTCATGCAGCCCCAACTGGCGCCAAGTGATGATCTCCACCGTCTCGTCCAGCGTGCCGAGGCCGCCGGGCAGGGTGACGAACGCGTCCGCCTGCTCGAACATCATGGCTTTGCGGCGGTGCATGCTGTCGGTCACCACAAGGTCAGGCACGCCGGGATGGGCCACCTCGCGGGCACGCAGGAAGTCCGGAATGATGCCGGTGACGGTGCCGCCGCCTGCCAACGCGCCATCCGCCACCGCACCCATCAGGCCGACGCGTCCGCCGCCATAGATCAGCCGGATGCCCGACGTCGCCAAGCCGCGGCCCAGCGCCTCGGCCGCCGCGCGCCACGCCGGGTCATGCCCGACGCGGGAGCCACAGAAGACGACAATGGAGCGGATGTTGGCTGGCATAGGCGGCTGGATCCCTGAACTGTCGTAAGCTCTGCCGCGAAAGCCGCGTCCTGTCATGCGCTTTTCCTTGGCGGTGCAGCATGGACGGTGACAGTGTGCGCAAGGTTAATGGTGGAGAGACCGAATTGCGGCATTGGACAGTGGGCGGATTGGTTCTGGCGGCGGCGTTGGCAGGCGCGGCCGGCGCGGGAAGCGTCGATCTAAAGCCGGACGACGTGATCGCCGCGCGCCAGGCCGGGTTTGACCTACAGGCGGGCGTGATGTCCGCGATGAAGGCGGGCGTGGACTCCGGCGGGGACGTGAAGCAATACGAGGATGGCGCCAAGGGCCTGGCGAGCTGGGGCAAGGTGATCCCAGCGATGTTCCCTGACGGCACCCAGACCGGCCACAACACCAAGGCCAAGGCAGACATTTGGAGCGACCAGGCCGAGTTCCAGAAGGACGCGGCAAACTTCTACGAGGCAGCCGCCAAGCTGCAGACGCTGGCGGCGGCCGACGACAAGGACGGGTTTGCAAGCCAATTCAAAGCCACCGGCGCGGCCTGCGGCGCCTGCCACCGCCAGTTCCGCGAGCGTTCTTAACTCGGCCGCGGAGCAAGGCCCCCTCGACAGGATTATCGCATGTGGGTTGTTTCTCCCGCTTGCGGGAGAGGGCTTTCAAGTGAAAGAGGGCTTCTTAGCCCGCCGGATCGACGAACAGCGGCTTGCCGCGGGGATACATCACCACGATATCCGCCGGGTCGGCCAGGTTCAGCATGGCACGGGCGCGTTCGTCCAGCGTGTCGCCATCCAGGTGGGCGCTGCGCAGGCCGGCGACCCGGCGATCCCAGTCATCCACGGAGGCATTGACGCTCGCCAACTCCTGCCGCGCAAGGCGGAGCTGGTCCTGCTGGTGGGCATAGGCCTGCAGGCCGCGCGCGCCCTGGGTAG
This sequence comes from uncultured Acetobacteraceae bacterium, assembly GCA_964245545.1. Classification (GTDB taxonomy): domain Bacteria; phylum Pseudomonadota; class Alphaproteobacteria; order Acetobacterales; family Acetobacteraceae; genus LMUY01. The sequence goes on from CAXTNN010000135.1 coordinate 6,766, forward strand.
CGCTCCAGCCGAAATAGCTTGCCACGCTCAGCAGCATGAGGGACGGCAGGCACAGCTTGGCCCGGCGCTTGATTTCTCGCCCGATCGACATCGCGAATCCTCAGGATGACCGGGCCTCATCCTACGCTCTCAATCGCGTGAGGGAAACCGCTTCCACACCGTATGCCGCGCATGAAGCTGCGACCGTCACCTCAATGCCGCAGGATGGTGCGCCCGGCATACCGGGCCGCGGTGCCCAATTCGGCTTCGATGCGGATGAGCTGGTTGTATTTCGCCGTGCGGTCGCTGCGCGAAAGGCTGCCGGTCTTGATCTGGCCGCAATTGGAGGCCACGGCGAGGTCAGCGATGGTGCTGTCCTCGGTCTCGCCGGAGCGGTGGCTCATCACCGTGGTCATGCCGGCCCGATGCGCAATCTCGATGGTTTCCAGCGTCTCGGTCAGGGTGCCGATCTGGTTCACCTTGATCAGCACGGAATTGCCGGTGCCGAGCTTGATGCCCTGGCGCAGCCGCTTCGGGTTGGTGACGAACAGGTCGTCCCCCACCAGTTGCACGCGGCCGCCCAGCGTGGCCGTCAGGTGCGCCCAGCCGTCCCAGTCGTCCTCGGCGCAGCCATCCTCAATGGAGGCGATCGGGAAACGCCCGACCAGGTCGGCCAGGTAGGCCACCATGCCGGAGGCGTCCAAGGACTTGCCCTCCCCCTCCATCTGGTATTTGCCGTCGCGGTAGAACTCGGTGGCGGCGCAGTCGAGCGCGAAGGTGATGTCCTCGCCGGGCCGGTAGCCAGCGGCTTCGCAGGCCTTGGCGATGAAGCCTAGCGCCTCGTCGGCGGACTTGAGGTTGGGAGCAAAGCCGCCCTCGTCGCCCACGTTGGTCGCGTGGCCGGCGGCGCTCAGCGCCTTCTTCAGCGCCTGGAACACCTCGGAGCCCATGCGGATGCCGTCGGCCACGGTGCCGGCCGCGACCGGTTGGATCATGAACTCCTGGATGTCGATCGGGTTATCGGCGTGCTGCCCGCCATTGATGATGTTCATCATCGGCACCGGCAGCGTGCGGGCATAGGCGCCGCCCACGTAGCGGTAGAGCGGCAGCCCCACATCCTCGGCCGCTGCCTTTGCCACCGCCAGTGAGACGCCGAGCAGGGCGTTGGCCCCCAGCCGGCTCTTGTTGGCGGTGCCGTCCAGGTCGATCATCATCTCGTCGATCTTGATCTGGTCGGTCGCGTCCAGCCCGCTCAGCAGGTCAAACAGCTCCCCCTCGACATTGGCCACCGCCTGGCGCACGCCCTTGCCGCCGAAGCGCTGCTTGTCGCCGTCGCGCAGCTCCACCGCCTCATGCGCGCCGGTGGAGGCGCCGGACGGGACGGCGGCGCGGCCCATCGCCCCGCTCTCCAGCACCACGTCCACTTCGATGGCGGGATTGCCACGGCTGTCGAGAATTTCGCGGGCAACGATGTCGGTGATAGCGGCCATGACACGGTTCTCCAACGGTGGGGATTGTTGCATGGCGGATAGGATGGCACGGAAGACAACGCAAGCGCGGCCGATGCCCGGCCCGGTGCGACAGTGCGGACCGACCCGGCGACGGGAGCGGACGACCCTTGGGAGCGGACCCTCCATGCGCAGACGGCCAGTTCAAACTCTTTCCCGGCACACGCTTCCCCTGGTCTGTGCGGCGGCCCTCGCCGGATGCCAGCTCAGCTCGCCCTACCGGGACGCCAATGGCCGCGCCAATCCGGACATGGCGGGGGTGGTCGATACCTACGTCCATCTCGGTGCTAAGCCCGTCCATCTGCTCACAGTGGCACAGGCGCGCTCCCAGCCGAGCATGCAGGACGCGGCGCAGCAGGTGATGGCGACGCAGCACGCCACCACGCCCGGCGCCGAGCAGGCCGTCTCGGTGCGGGACCTGCAGGTGGATGGCGCGGCTGGCCCCCTCCCCGCCCGGCTGTACGACCCGGCGCCCGCCAAGCCTGGCGAACCTATCATCTTGTTCTTCCACACTGGCGGCTGGGTGACCGGAGACCTCAACGGGTCGGACATGGCAGCCCGGGCGCTGGCGGCGCAGGCGCATGCCAAGGTGCTGTCAGTGGCGTACCGCCTGGCGCCGGAAAGCCGCTTTCCCGCCGCGCAGGACGATGCCGTGGCGTCATACCGCTGGCTGCTGAGCCATGCGGCGGAGCTGGGCGCCGACCCGCGGCGAATTGCCGTCGCGGGTGAGATGGCGGGGGCCAACCTCGCGCTGAACGTCTCCATCGCCGCGCGGGATGGGCACTTCACCCCGCCGGTGCACGAGTTGCTGATCGACCCCATTGCTGGCACCGACATGCGCGTGCCGTCCTACATCGCCGACGAGAACGCCGTGCCGCTCGGCCGCGCCGACATGGTGTGGACCTTCCAGAACACCGTGCGCAGCCCGGCCGACTTCGCCGACCCGCGGCTCGACCTGATCGGCCGCGCCGACCTGCACAACCTGCCGCCCACGACGGTGATCTCGGCCGAGATGGACCCGTTGGACTCGGATGGCCGGTTCATCACCGGCAAGCTGCGCGACGAGGGCAACATGGTGGACCGCACCGAGTATGGCGGCACGGTGCACGGGTTCTTCGGCATG
>CAXTNN010000136.1:0-9308 GCA_964245545.1 uncultured Acetobacteraceae bacterium
GCTCTGGGCGCGGCCGCCAGGCCGCCGGGCGGCCGCGCCCAGAGCGGCGGTTCGACCCGGCGGCAATGCGCGAGCGCGTCCGGGCAGTGTGCCGCAAACGAACAGCCCGCCGGCAGGTCGATCGGGCTCGGCGGCTCGCCATCCAGCAGCACGTCCTCGGTGCGGTAGGGCTTCTGGTCCAGCGTTGGCACGGCGGACAGCAGGGCTTTGGTGTAGGGGTGCCCCGGATGGTAAAACACGCCGCCAATGTCCGCGATCTCCACCATCTTGCCCAGATACATCACCGCGATGCGGGTGCAAACACGGCGCACCATCGCCAGGTCGTGCGAGATGAACAGGTAGGTCAGGCCGTGCCGCGCCTGCAGCCGTTCAAACAAGCCCAGGAGTCGGCCTTGCTCCACCGGGTCCAGCGAGGACAGCGTTTCGTCCAGGATGATCAGCCGCGGCTCCAGCACGAGGGCGCGTGCGATGTTCACCCGCTGCCGCTGCCCGGCGCTCATCCCCACCAGCAACCGGTCCGCGTCCGCTGGCGGCAATCCCACCTCCGCCATCACGTCGCGCACCCGCTCCGCGCTCTCGCGGCGCCCAACCCCATGCACCGCCAGCCCCAAGCCGATGATGCGCCCGACCGGCAGGTGCGGCGGCATGCAGTTATACGGGTCCTGCAGCAGCAACTGGAACCCGCGCCGCATCGCCAGCCGCTCGCGCGAGCCCATAGCGGCAATGTCGCGGCCCTCGAAGCGGATCGACCCGGCGTCTGGCGCCTCCACCCACGACAGCAGCCGGGACAGCGTGGACTTGCCGCAGCCGGACTCGCCGATCAGGCCGAAATTATCGCCTCGGAACACGTCGAAGCTGACGCCGCGGACCGCCTGCACAGCCTGGCGGCCGAACACCCGGGCCCGATCCTTCACGTGGTACGTCTTGGTGACATCCAGCACCTGAAGGATGGGCTGCTGATGCTGCGCCGGGGCGGCGGGCACCGGCTCACCGGTCCAAATGCGCGGCGTGCGGGCGACCAGTTCGCGCGTTACCTCGTGCTGAGGCCGGCGCACCACCTGCCCGGGCGGCCCGCGCTCAACGACGTGCCCAGACGCGAGCACCACAACCTCGTCGGCCAGCTCGGCGATGGAGGGCACCGAGGTGCTGATGAACACGATTCCGGTGGCCGTGCGCACCCGCAGCTCGCGCAGGAGCCGCACGATCTGCGCCGCCACCGTGACATCCAGCGGCTGGATGATGTTGTCGCAGATCAACAGGTCGGGCTCGGTGACCATGGCATCGACGATCAGCGCCCGCTGCAGCATCCCGCCGGAATACTGGTTGGGAAACTCGCGATAGCGCCGCGCCGCCGACGGAATCCGCACGGCGTCCAGCAGGTCCACGGTCCGCTGCCTCGCCTCGGCCGCGCCCGTATCGGGCCGCACCGCGCGCAGCTTCTCAGCAATCTGCACGCCCACCGGTAGCGTGAGATCAAACGCGCTGCCCGGGTCGGCGCCGATCAGGCCGATGCTGGCCCGGGCCACGCGTGCCACCACCGGGTCAAGCAGGTTGCGCCCCCGGTAGGCGACCGTCCCCGCCACCTGCAGCGGCGGCGGCACCCAGCCGACCATCGCCTTGGCCAGCGTGGTCTTGCCGGAGCCGCTTTCACCCAGGACGCCCAGCACCTGGTTTGGCTGCACGTCCAGGCTCACATTGTGCAGGATGCGCCGCCGCTCCCCCGCCCGCACCAAGTCCACGCACAGGTCGCACAATGACAGCAGTGGGGGCGGAGGCATCAGAGAGTGCCTCCAAGCACCCGGTTGCGCGCGCGCTCGATTGCGGCGCCAATGAGGTTGATGCCGAGCAGCGAGCTGAACAGGAATGCGCCGGGCATGGTGGCGATCCACCACGCATTGATCAGATACTTACGGCCGTCGGCGATGATGTTGCCAAAGGTCGGCGTGGGCGGCTGCACGCCGATGCCGATGAAGCCGAGGATCGCCTCAAAGATCATCATGCGGGCGATGTCGAGCACGGCCACGAAGGCGATCGGCGGCAGCACATTGGGGGCGATCATCTGCAGCATGATGCGCGCGTCCGAAGCCCCCAGGATTTTCGCCCCCCGCACATACTCGCGCTGCCGCTCGGACAGCGTGACCGAGCGGGTGACGCGGGCGTAAACCGGCCAGCCGGACAGCGCCAGCACAAGCGTCACGGTTTCCGGCGACGGGCGGTGCACGGTGAGGATGGTGATGGCCAGGATGATCAGCGGCACCGCCAATTGCGCGTCGGTCACCCGCATCAGCACGGTATCGACCCAGCCGCCGTAATATCCCGCAATCAGGCCAATGCCCGCGCCGACGGTGAACATGATGGCGACCGCCGACACGCCGATCAGCAGCGCGTTCTCCAGCCCGACCAGCGAGCGCAGGAACAGGTCGCGGCCGAGCTGGTCGGTGCCGAGCACATGCTTCCAGGTGCCGCCCGCGAGAAAGACCGGGGGCAGAAAACGATCCCTGACCACCAGCTTGGTGGCGGACAAATCCGTCAGATGCGGGTAGATCAGCGCGGTGCCGATCAGCGCGGCCAGCAGCAGCAATCCCAAACGGAACTCGAATTGGCTGTGGGTGGCCCGCCAGAGCCGGCGCCCCGGGCTGGCGCCGCGCACCCGCAGGGAGGGTGAAGAGGCAGGTGCAGCGGCCGCCATGAGGTCGCTCGGCATCAAAAATCCAGCCGCGGATCGATCCGCGTGGAGGCGAGATCGACCAGGATGTTGATCAACACGAAAAGACAGGCCGAGACCAGCGCCACACCCTGGATCACCGGGAAATCCCGCTGCAGCACCGCCTGCACCGTCAGCAGGCCGAATCCCGGATAGTTGAAAATGAACTCCACGATCAACACGCCGCCGAGCAACGCACCGATTTGCACGCCGAACAGGTTCAACACCGGCACCGCGGCGTTACGCACGACATGGCGCAGGAAGATCTGCCGCCGCCCCAGGCCGCGGATCTCGGCCAACGCTACGAAGTTTTGCCGCTTGGCCGCCGCGATGGAGATCGCCACGCTGCGCATGAACAGCGGCGACATCTCGATGGCGATCACGAAGGCAGGCAGGATAGTGTAGGAGAAGCCTTCGTAGCCGATCGACGGGATCCAGCGGAGTTGCGCCGTCACCACCAGTGCCAGAACGATCGCCAACCAGAAATTCGGGATGGAGACGAAGGCAGAGCCCAGATACAGCACCAGCCTGTCCGGCCAGCGCCCTTCGTTCAGCCCAGCCCACACCCCGAGCGGCAAGGCGATCAGGGCGGCGAACACCAGCGCCAGGCCGGCAAGCTGCAGCGTCATCGGCAGGTTCTCCGCGAGCAGGCCAAGCACCGGCGCCTTGTCGCCATCACCGCCGCTGTCGCGTGAGCCCGAGGTTTGTGAACCGCTGCGCGCCCGGATGAATGAATTGCCGAGATCGCCCCGCGCCGCACCAGCCAGCCAGCGCATGTACTGCCGCGGGATCGAATCGCGCAGCCCCATCGTCTTCGCCGCCTGTTCTACCACAGCGTCGCTGGCCATTGGGCCAAGGATCAAACGCGCCGGGTCACCCGGCACCAGCCGCAGCACGGTGAAGATTGCGAACGAGACGATCAGCACGATCAGCAGCCCTTGCGCCAGCCGGCGAGCCAGGAAGGAGACGAGGAAGGCCATGCCTAACCCGCCGTCAGGACGCCTTGAACTCGGCGCGATGCGCATCCATCGGGCCATTCGGGTAGATGAACAACCCGTCAAGCCCTTTGCGCGTTGCGTTGAGGTTGACGGAGGTGAACAGCGATAGCGATGGGGCTTTGGACGCGATCACCTCGGTGGCGCGGCCGACCAGGGCGCGGCGTTTGGCCGTGTCGGTCTCATTGCGCTCGGCCTCCAAGGCTTGGTCGATCTCCGGGTCGGCGATACCGTTGATAATGCCGCCACGCGGCCCGGCCTTGGAATAGAACATCGCCCGCAGCACCATGTCCGGCTCCGGCGTGCCGGTGGACCAGCCGCAATCGATCATGTGGCCATCGGCGTCCTTGCCGGTGCGCTGATACAGGCGGTCTCCCCAGGCCGCGGTTTCCATCACCGTCAGCTTCACGTTGAAGCCCTGGTCTCCCATCATGCTGGCGATCAGCTCGCCGTATTCCTTGGTCTTGGGATAAAATCCGGTCGAGGTGATGTATTCGAGCTCCGGCAAACCTTGGCCTTTCGGGAACCCGGCCTTGGCCAGTAGGGTTTGGCACAGCTCCGCATCGAACTCCGGGTAATCTGGCACCTTCTCATAGCCGAATTTCAGCGGGCTGATGTAGGAGCTTGACTCACCCCCGGCGACATCCATCAGCGCCATGATCTGCGTGCGGTCGATCGCGCGGCATGCCGCCAGCCGCACCAGCGGGTTGTCGAATGGCGGCTTGTTGCAACGGAAATGCAGGTATTTGTTCTCGGTCGACAAGGTGCGCGCGGTGGTGACCCGGCCGTCCTTGTTCAACGTGTCGTATTGCTCCGGCTCAAGCCGCTGCAGCACGTCGATGTCGCCGCTGAGCAGGCCCAGCACGCGCGTCGTGGCGTCTCCCACATAGGTGAACTGCACTTGGTCCAGCAGAGGCTTGCCCTGATAGTACTTGTCGAATGCAGCAAGGATGGAGGTATTGCCTTTCTGCTCGACGAACTTGAATGGCCCAGTGCCATTCGGGCGTTGCGCCAGCGTACTGGGCGTCTTCACGTCGTCCTTGCTCAGGATCGCCATGAAGCCGCCAACGAATTGAAATGCCGACGCCGGATAGCCAAACTTCTGGGTATGCAGCCTTGCCGTCAGCCGGTCGACCACCTCCACCTCGCATTGGCCAGGATACAGCGCGCTGGCCGGCCGGCCCGGGTCGGTGGCGTATTCCAGTGTCGCTTTGACATCCTCGGCGCTGAACGGCGCCCCGTTATGGAACGTCACGCCATCGCGCAGCTTGTATTCCATCGTATACGGATCGATCAGCGTCTGTCCCGTGGCCAGCTCCCAAACAATGTCGGTGGGATTGTCCGGGCGCATCGGCGTGCGGAACAACTGGCCAAACACGAAGCCTTCGAAGTTGATCTGCCCCAAGGAGGTGTGGCTGGTCGGATCCCAACTGCCAGTGACCGGTTCCGCCGACGCAAACACCAGCGTGTTGCGCCCTGCCGCGTGGGCGCTGCGAACAAACGGCCGCGCCAGCGCCGCGCCGGCCGCTGCGGCCGTAAGGAGGCGGCGTCTGCTGAGAGCGTGCATGGGGTCCTCGCGTTTTACTCGGTTGCTCCAATGGGCAGCTCAGCGGCCGTCAGATGGTCTTGAGCTCACCTTCGGAGTCCCGCTTGATGATTGCCGCACGGCAACCCGGCCGCACCAATCGCGCCCAATCCTAGGCATACTGCCGAACACCCGCCAAGCGCTAAAGTACGCGCCACCCGGAACTGGCCGGGCCGCGCGTGGTGGACGCTTCGGTGTTCCCCAGAAATGGTCTTCGGCACCACGAACGCCCCGACCATCATGGTGGCCGAAACGGCGGCCCGCTCCATGGCTTGACGCCGGGATTGCCGTCTAAATCCGGGGCGGGGAAAAGATATCTCCGTCGCGCGCCACGCGGTTGCTGATCAACTGCAGCACGTCGGGGTCGATGTCGCCCTGCCTGCGGTGGAACGTGCCGCATCGCCCCAGCATCGCGCGCAGGCTGGTGCCTGGCGCAACGCGCTCAAGCACCACGCGCGAGGCAGCCGGGCGGCCAGTCGAAGAGCTGAACGAGCTCTGCAGCCCAGCCAGGAAGCGCTGCCCGGGCCGCATAATGCAGGGAAAGGCGGCATGCCCCACGCAACTGCGCATCAGTCTTTCGTATTCCACGTTGAACAGGCAGCCGGAAAGCGCCACCAGAACGCCGTCGTATTTCAAGGTGGTGAGCTGGCTCGAGCCGTTCGACCGGTGCTGGAGCCGCTCCACGAGGCGAGTCAGGAACAGCCCGTCTTGTTCGACAACGCGGAACAGCCCCCGCACGATGCGGCCCGAACCATCGAAGGCATAGTTGTAACGGAAATAGAACCCGACATAAGGCCGAAGCGGCACGCTGCTCGCGTGTGCCAGCGCAACGACTGCTGCTTCCAGCGCGCGCTTGCCAGGCCGCGCAAGGTCGGCCGCTGTCCCGCCCAGGCTGGTCCGCGCCGCCAGCCCAGGCCGCAGCAAGTCGCTGCTCGTGACGCTGAAATAGCTGGCGATGCGCGCCAAGTTGAAGCTTGAGGGCGCCGCCGCCCCCGACAGGTACTTGTTGAATTGTTGCCGATTGATGCCGATGGCGCGGCAAACCTCGGAGGTCGAGCGCCGTTGCCGGCACAGATGGCGCAAGTTGTCGGCCAGGCCCGTGTGCTCCGCCAAGCCCGCGCCGTTGCGGGCGGTTGCACCCCTCGGAACCCCTGCCGCGGCGGTGACGCTGTCGAGGCTGGCCAGTGCCACAAGACCCTCCCTTGCCTTCCAAGCTACGTGACGCAATCCGCATGCCAGCGTAAAGTCGCGCAAAGCCGAGAAATTGCGTGCGTCGCCTGGCTGGACCTAACCTGCAATGAGTGACGGAGGGCATGCGGTATGACGTTTGATGCTGTGGTGGTGGGCGGCGGCGTCGTGGGCCTGAGCGCGGCCTGGCACTTGTTGCAGGGCGGGTTGCGCCGCGTGATGGTGTTGGAGCGCGGCCTGCTCTCCTCGGGTGCGACCGGCCTCGGCACCGGGTCGGTCCATACCCAACGCTGGCACGGCACGGACTCCGCCTTGATCCTGCGCAGCAAGCGGCTGATGCAGGAGCTGAGGCAACGCACCGGCGGCGCCTTCCAGCTCTTTCCCGTCGGCCGATTGACGCTGGTGGCGAGCAACGATGCCGCGACTGTCTCCCGTTATGGCGAGCACCTGCGCAATGCCGGCGTGCAGGCCGTGGAGCTCTCTGCCGACGGACTGCGGCACCATTTTCCCGGCATGGAGCTTTCCGACGTCGGGCTCGGGCTCTACACCAGCGACGACGGCACAGTTTACCCGTCGGCCCTGGTCTGGACGTTGGCGGGCCTGTTCCGCGATGCTGGCGGCGTCACCTGGGAGGGCTGCGGTGTTTCCCACGTCGTTGTTCGTGAAGGTGCGGCGGCCGGCGTTGCCCTGGCCAACGGCGACGTCATTGCGTGCGACCGCATCGTGCTGGCGACCGGGTCGTGGACCCGGCAGGTGCTGCAAGCTTCGGGCTTGGGCTTGGCGCTCAAGCACGCGATCACGCACAACACGGTCGTCACCGTGGGTGAGGAGGCGAGATGGGCCGAGGTGCCATCGTTGCTGGACGGGGTGCAGGGCGTGATCGCCATCCCGCGCAACCCGGGCACGATCATGGCTGCCAACACCAGCGGTGAGTACGAGGCGCCGGAAGCGACGGCCGAGCGTGTGCTGGGCAAAACCTCGGTCGAGCTGCGCGAGGAACCCGGCGAATTTGCCGACAAGGCGGCGGCGCAAGCGGCGCAGGTCCTGGACCAACTGCGCCACCGTTACCGGGATTACGACATCCGCGGCGTGGTGGGCCATTGGGCGGGCTTGCTGGACGGCACGCCGGACAGCCATCCCTATGTCGGTCCCTATCCCGCGGTGGGCGGCTTGTGGGTCGGCTGCGGGCTGACCGGCTATGGCGTGCAGCGCGGACCCGGCGTGGGTGAGACGCTGGCGAACATGGCATTGCAGCAGCCGTTGCCGGTGGACGTGGACAGCTACCGGCTGGACCGGTTTGATCCGGAGCTGCGCTTCAGCATCGACATGCGCGGCGACAACCCGTTTGCTGGGTTTGCTGCCGCCGCGTGAAGGGATCATCCGCCAACAGGGGAGCGTTTGCCATGTCCAGACTGCACCAGCTTCAGTTCACCCGGCGCTGGCTCGGCGCGGTTCTCTTGGCCGGTGGATTGGCCGGGCCCGCGCAAGCCGCGCCGCCCAGCAGCGTGATCATCGCCTATCAGCCGTTGGTGGCGATCCCAGAGGGAGCCATGAAGCAGGAGCGGTGGCTCGAGGCCGCCGCCGGCGTTCCGGTGGAGTGGAAGAACTTCAGTTCTGGCGCCGACGTCAACACCGCCTTCGCCGCGGGCGCCGTGGATTTCGGTTTGGTTGGGCTGCCGGTGTTCGTCTCCGGTCTGGCCCAAGGCATCCCGTACCGGCTGATCACCATCTTTGACATCCCCGGCACCGCCGATGGGCTGGCGGTCCGGCAAAGCAGCGGCGTCAAGACGATGGCCGACCTCAAGGGCAAGCGCATCGGCGTGCCGTTCGGCTCCGGCGCCGACTACATGCTGCAGGGCGTGCTGAAGGAAAACGGCCTGAGCTCCGACGACGTGACGCTGGTCAATCTGCAGCCGCAGCCGATCGTGGCCGCCTGGACCACCGGGCAGATCGATGCCGCGCAAATCTGGGCGCCGATCCTGACCAAGCTGCTGTCGAGCGGCGGCTCGCTGCTGACCGATGATGGCGCCATGGCAAAGAAGGGCTATTTCGCCGGCGACGTCGCCGTGGTTTCGAACCGCTTTGCCGAGCAGCACCCGGACATGGTGCAGCATTGGGTCGATCAAAACCTCCGCGCCGTGGCCTGGGTGAACAGCAACGGGCCGGGCGCCTATGCCGCCATGATGAAGGAATACGAGCTGACGGCGGCCGAGCTGAAGGACGGTGCGCTGCCCCCCGCCACCAGCTTCCCCGACCGGGCCGAGCAGCTCAGCAATCTTTGGCTGGGTGGCGGCACCCAGGCGGGATTGATCGACTCCTGCGAGCGCATCGGCAAATTCCTGCAGAGCAGCGGGTTGATCGGGACGGCACCCACGCGGCAGCAATTGACCGCAGGAATCGACGCCAGCTTCCTGCAGCATGCCAGCGTGGCTGCCGCGCCCCAGTGAGCGCAGAACAGTGAGCGCAGAACAGTGAGCACAGAACAGTGAGCGCAGGGGAGGGGCTTTCCAGCCCGGCCTACGCCCCGCGCCCGCCCCGCCGTGCCATCCTGACGGCCGATGTCGTCGGCGTCCGCCTGGTCGGAGTGGCGGCGGTCGCTTCGGCACTCGCGCTCTGGAGCTTGGCCGCCTGGATGCAGGTGGTCTCTCCCACCTTCCTGCCGGCGCCTTGGTCGGTTTGGCAGGCGATGGTCACGGCGCAGACCAGCGGCTATCGCGGCCATACCCTGCTGGTGCATACCGCCTACAGCCTTGGCCGCGTGCTGGCGGGGTTCGGGGCGGCGGTGCTGGTGGGCGTGCCCACGGGCTTGCTGATGGGCCGCAGCAAGCTCATCTAC